>CAIKNE010000001.1 GCA_903828695.1 uncultured Burkholderiales bacterium
ATCACCATTGGCTAGCCAACAAAAACTTAAATGTATTCTTCCAATATGTGAATTTCTCATTTCTCATTCCTCATTTCTCATTTCTTATATCTGAACGACCATCCGTTCATCAGTCCCGTTGCGATTGAATTCTGAATTTACCTTCCCAACAAGGGTTAAATCGACGGCTTACCGAACTATCCCCTTGGCTAAAGCCAGAAGGTTTTAGAGGTAAATTGCGAGGGGTTCACGCACTCACGCATTGAACATTCGGCCTGCGCTACAACACCCCACGAATGGACCGCACACAGACCCCCTGCGACGTGCGGTCTTTGTAAAGCAAAGGCTACGGGAGACTTTGGTACCGACTCTGTTGTGTCCGGTCATATTCGGGATGAGACGAATTCGATGCCCTTGGAATTCGCTTCACTGAACTCTATTCCACAACTGGGTTCTGTAAAAGGGTCCAATGTAGCCTCTGACTTGAAGTTTTTTACCTCCGTCAATCGGCACCATTCGAACCGTGTATTCCTTTCCGTTCTCAGGGTCGAGAATCTTTCCACCTCCTGCCCAGACATTATCAGACCCTTCTTGCTTTAGCCCTCGAATGATCTGCATACCAACGATAGGCTGATCTTTGCGCTCGTCAGTGCATTCACTACAGACTTTCTTGATATTTGGACCCTCTCGCAGGGTTTTGTTGACTCGACCCGTTAAAACGCCAGCTACATCAGAGATTTGAATTTCAGATTTCGCTTCATTTGTATTGTCATCGATGCTTTGCCAAACACCGACGGGTGACATTTGTGCAAACACTGTTGTAGAAAAAGTCAACGATAGTAAAGTAAAAATACGGATGAAATGACTCATTTTTTTAAGCTCCGAGAAAATTCGTGTTCATGTGAAGTTTAGTTTAATTTCAAAATTTGAGTTTTCTTTACCTGGGTATGGCAACTGGGGCACAATCATCAGTCTACGCTTAAAGCACTTCCCCCATCCCTCAAAAGTCCCCAAGTCACGGTATGACGAGTACCATTTTCCAAAATACGCCACTTTTGTCAACCGTGATTTACACTGGTTTGTATCCTCTTAAAATATCAGCGAATCAAGAACTTGCCGACTGCAATCAACACTAAAACTCGGTACCGACTTAAACAAATGAGATGATCGGTTTGTAATTAGTGTTTTTATTGCTATTCTTCAGCACTACTGTAAACTCTCGAAATGCTTCAATCACAGCTAATTTCCTTTAATAAGACCTAGGATATTTTGGCTAATTTAAGAATCAAAAATAGTAACGAAGAAGGTGCGACTGTGCTCGTAGTTATAAAAAATAAAAAGATCAATGATCCAACTATCGAAAAGATCAAAAGCAAGATTAAAAATGCGAAACGAGATCTGTTAAAGGCTCAAAAAGATCTGACCCACTGGAAGTCTGTCTCAGATATGTACGGCCAATTATTTAGAAAGCACATCAAGCCCGAGTTGGAGAAATTAAGCAAGGTCAGGAAATCATGGGTGCTTCAGCTTTATGAGGCCCGTCATGCGATGCGCTGGAACAAACTTGAGATAGAGTTACTTGACGAAGAAATTGTCTCCAAAGCATTGGATTTACTCGATGACTTACCCGGGGATCCTGAGCTAGAAGCTATCGTTGAAAAATACAAAGATGCCCTTCAGAGTTTGGCAGATGAGGAAGACCTTGACCCTCTAGATCAATCATTTCTTGAAATGCTAGCGCAAGATATCTGTTCGACTTCGAATCTTCCGAAGGATTTTTTCAAAGACTGCCAGAGTGAGAAAGAAATGTACGATCGTTACACTCAATTTATGGACGACCAAGAAGAAACTACTCGAACAGAAAAACAGTCCAGTGGCAAGAAATTCACCTCTGAAGTCATAAAGTCCTTATATAGAAGACTGGCGAGCTTACTGCATCCAGACAAAGAAACCGATCCGGTTTTGAAGCAGACAAAAACCGAATTGATGCAACGCCTCAATAATGCATATAGGAACAACAACATTGATGAATTGATGCAAATTCAAAAAGAAATTGATATCCCTAACCCTACCGACCTCATGAGCGATTTAGAAGGATTAACCGCTAATTTAAATGCAATTAAAAAGCAACGCAAAGATCTGACCAGTGAGGTTAATGAGATAAAGAAATGGTTCAAAACACAAATAGATCCCGAATTGTTAGACGCCGATACCAAAAAACTAGAGCCCTATATCCGCAACTCTTTTAAAGGACAGATTATGGGTATCAAGCAAGAAATTACTCAACTAGAGAGCGACATAAACTACACCTTCAAAGACCGAAAAGGCATTAAAAATATATTACGTTACTTATGATTCTTTACTACAGATCAATTTCATCCACTCATTTTCAGTGTTTAGCATTGTGAAACTCACCCTATATATTTCTAGCTGAACCTTACATTTACTGTCGTTTCGCCTCAAATAGTATGAATATTTAAATTACCACCTCAGCAAAGTTCACTCCCATGACAAGACCTGCACACACTGAAGTCGCCCTTGATTTTCTAAAAACTCTAGTCGAGTTTGATACGACCAGCCGTGAGTCAAATCTTGGCCTCATTGAGTTTGTGAGAGATCATCTTCAGTCTTTGGGTATCTCTACAAGACTCTCATACGATGCAGACAGTAAAAAAGCGAACCTATTTGCAACGTTAGGCGATGTGACAGGCCGAGGCATTGTGCTGTGCGGACATACCGATGTAGTGCCTGTAGACGGACAAGCGTGGGACACGGATCCTTTTAAAGCACATATTGCAAACGGAAAAGTGTTCGCCAGAGGAGCGGTCGATATGAAAGGTTTCATAGCCTGCTCCCTCTCTATGATCCCGTCTTACTTGTCGAGTGAGCTCAAGCAGCCTCTTCACTTAGCACTCACATACGATGAGGAGATTGGCTGTATTGGCGTTCAAACCTTGATACGCGACTTACAGACAGCCAACATCCACCCTGCAGGGTGTTTTGTGGGTGAGCCTACACGCATGCAAGTAATGACGGGCCACAAAGGTATGCGCGTCACTCGTTGCAAGTTACGCGGCCTAGAAGCACATTCCTCTATGGCACCCGAAGCGGTCAACGCTATCGAGTACGCCGCAAGAATCATCGAGAAAATCCGTCTGCTGGGTCAAGAATTACAAACTAAGGGTCCCTTTGATCCCGTTTTTAAGATTCCCCACACAACGCTGCAAACAGGACTCATTCAGGGTGGCTCAGCGCCTAACATCGTAGCAAAGGATTGTGAATTCGTATTTGATTGCAGAACTCTGCCACAAGGCAACTCTGATGAGTTGATTAATCAAATTCAGGCTTACGCTGAAACGCTCAAATTAGAGATGCAAAAAATTTACCCTCAATCAGACATTGCTTTTGAAACGCTAGCCAATGCTGCTCCTTTAGCGACCTCAGTAGAAGCTCCAATCACTTACCTTGGCACTGCGCTTGCTCGTAATCATTTACTAGGTCGCGTCTCCTTCGCTACTGATGCCGGTTGGCTGCACCAAGCTGGAATTCCGTGTGTCGTTGTAGGCCCTGGAGATATTGAGGTTGCACACAAACCCAACGAATTCATAGAAATAAGTCAAATCGAAGAATGCTTGGGTTTTTTGGACCGCTTACGCCTACGCATGACTGAGCAAATACTACTTGAATGAATATTGTGTGGCAAGACAGTCTAGATAAACCCTCTGGGCGAACGATAGCCTTTGACAATTAGATGTTCTGCGATCTGCTTATAGGTCCAATTTCTAACGTCTCTCAGCTCGATGATTAGGTCTGAAAGTTCAGTTTGATAGTCAGAATAGGCCCCAATCATCAAGCCCCTAGTTCGGATTGTCAGGAGGTAGGTAACGTAGAAGTGGGCATTATCCTGACCCCCTAACGAAATTATTCGACCGTCACGCTTTTAGCTAAGTTACGTGGCTTATCAACATCTGTCCCTCTTGCACAAGCAGTATGGTATGCAAGCAACTGCAAAGGCACAACATGAAGTATGGGGGATAAAAGCCCGTAATGTTCGGGCATCCTGATCACG
>CAIKNE010000002.1 GCA_903828695.1 uncultured Burkholderiales bacterium
AAGTGTGGCACCTACGGTTGGATTTTTAGTTCAAGTTATAAAGGCAACGGCTCTTACATCAGTTATTGGCTTTGTTGAGCTCACCAAAGCCGCCACAATGATCTCTAACGTTACGTTTAAACCCTTTCTGATTTTCTCCTGCGTGGCTTTGATTTATTTTGTAATCTGCTCCCCCCTGTCCTGGTTGGCAAAGAGGCTAGAGTTGCGCCTCGCTAAGGGATAGCAACTGCTCCTCTTTAGATAAATTCGCTTGAAGCGTTATCGTCACAGCATTTAAACCTACTTGTATTCCCTATACCCATTTACTCGATTCCGTCCTATTTTGCGTCCTTTTTCCGACTAAGTCGACTTAGAATGGGCTCTTGGTTTAGGTTTTTTAATTAAATGGAATTGGGTATGAATCAAGGCAAGTTAAATATCGCATCACTCAAGGGAAAGGTCTCCCCTGAGGAGTGGCAAGCTAGGGTCGATTTAGCTGCCTGTTATCGACTTATTGCGCACTACGACATGTCGGACATGATGGCCAATCACATTACGCTGCGAGTACCAGGTGAGGAGCATGCATTTTTAACAAACCCCTACGGAATGATGTATGAGGAGATGTCCGCTTCATGTTTGGTCAAAATCACGCATGATGGGGAGGTTTTATACAAACCAGATTTTGGTGAACTGAATTACGGGTTCAACAAGCCTGGGTACATACTTCACTCCGCAGTGCATAAAGCGAGGCCTGAAGTGGCTGCAGTGATCCATACCCATACGGCAGCGGGTATGGCTGTTTCTTCACTTCAATGCGGCTTGTTGCCCCTCAATCAAACTTCTATGCGTTTTTTAAAAGTCGCATACCATGACTACATGGGTGTGGTCTTAGATATGTCTGAACAAGAGATTTTGGTCAAGCACCTGGGAAATTCAGAGGCCCTTATCTTGCGAAATCACGGGTTACTGACTGTTGGCAGGACGATAGGTGAAGCCTTCAATTGGATGCATAGGCTTGAACTCTCTTGCCGAGCACAACTTGCTGCTATGGCTTGCAACACGCCTTTACAAGAAGTTCCACAAAGCGTTTTAGAGGAGACATACATGAACTATCAGCCACAAACCAGACGACCTTACGGCGTAATGGAGTGGCCTGGATTACTTCGCATGTTAGACCGTATTGACCCAAGTTTCAAAGAGTAAGGCGTTCAAATGAAATCAGTATCCAAATTCAGTGCTGCTTTGTCAAAGCAAATATTCCTTTTTCTTTTTCTTGCAAGTTCCCTGGGGCAATCTGTATTTGCACAGACTTACCCCTCCAAGCCCATAACTTTGGTGGTTCCCTTTGCGCCTGGTGGCAATGTGGATATAGTGGGTAGGGCGCTTGCCCAGTCACTCACCACGGTGCTCGGACAATCGGTGGTGGTGGATAACAAAGTGGGTGCAGGCGGCTCCATTGCGGCGAGTTACGTTGCTAACGCTCCTGGCGATGGGTATACACTTTTAGTGGGTACAACGAATACGGTGAGTGTTTTGCCTTTTATGATGAAAACACAACCTTATAAATTAAGTAATTTTCAACCGATATCCTTGGTCGCTACTTCTCCGTTGTTGATTGCCGTTCGAGCAGAAAACAAACGCTTTCCTGATCTAAAGGCTTTGTTGGACGCGGCTAAAAAAGAGCCAGAGTCGATATCCATAGGGCACTCAGGGCAGGGGACCTCAAACCATCTTTCTATCTTGAGGATTGAGGATGTTGCTCACCTGAGCTTTAATATTATTCCTTATAAAGGATCAACACCTGCTTTGACCGATTTGATGGGAGGACAGCTTGAAGTCATTCTTGATCAGATCACGAGTTCAAAGACTTTTATTGATGCAGGTAAACTGCGCGTCTTGGCTGTTTTGTCAAATGAGCGTGATCCTAATTTGCCTGGTGTCCCAACCTTCAAGGAAGTAACCAAGCTTGATTTGCAAGCCAGCACCACTACGGGTCTTTTGGCTCCTGCGGGCACGCCGGCCCCCGTAGTGAGTGCTATCAACGCAGCTGTATTGAAGGCGGTAAGTGATCCAGCATTCAAAGCAAGGCTCAATGCTGTGGGTAGCACTGCCAAAGGCTCGAGTACGCGTGAGTGGTTTGATATGCTTGAGGCTGAGGCTCAGAACTCTAAGCGACTCCTAGAGGCCGGTAAACTAAAGCCTGAGTAAGTCAAGATGAAAAATACAGTGACTTCAGCAAAAATAGATAAGTTTGAGTGATTGCAAAATTTAAACCAAGCCTAAAATTAAATAACGATGTCGCAAGTATGTTTGCCCGCTGGGCGGGAGTATTCCCCTGTACAGATTCAAATCCCAAGTGGTGCCTGTGATAGTCATGTGCACGTTTTCGGTCCCTTTGCAAAGTATCCGCTCAGCACTGAGAGAAGCTATACACCGGGTGAGTACAGTGCAAGTGACTTTCTAGTTCACTTGAATCAAATCGGATTCTCTAAAGGAGTTTTGGTCACTGCAAGCGTTTGCGGGACTAATAACGGCGCCATATTGCAGGCTCTGGGTGAATACCCCGAACACTTTAGAGGTGTTGTGGTCCCTGAGCCTAGTGTGAGCGATGCAGAGTTGGATCAATGGCACGAACTTGGCGTTCGTGGAGCTCGGTTTAATTTACTAAAAATAAATGGTCAATCCCTTTACAAAAACGGTGTCGGCTTAGAGGTTTTAAAATCACTAGCGCCCAAGATGCGAGAGCGGGGATGGCATGCACAGATCTGGATCCATGCGCCGGATCTGTGTGAGTTGGGAGCAGAGCTACTGGCCCTAGGAATCCCGCTCGTTATTGATCATATGGGGAGAATGAACACTTCGCGTGGTATTCAAAATCCTGGGTTTCAGTATTTGTGTGAACTCCTTAAAGAGGGGCTGGCTTGGGTGAAAATTTCAGGGGCCGACCGAATCGGGACCAAGACCGAACAATATTTAGATGTCGATCCCTTTGCGATGGCACTGCTTGAGTCCAATATCCAAAGGGTGGTTTGGGGAAGTGACTGGCCCCACATCAACTACTTTGATCCAACCCTTTTGCCCAATGATGGAGATCTGGTGAATTTACTGGGTCGGTGGCTGCCTGCTCAGGCCGATTTAGAGCAAGTTTTGGTTAAAAACCCCAAGCTCCTTTACGGGTTTTAGAGTCAATAGTTTGCAATGCAAAAATTTAGATGATTAAGATTTTAGTTTCTGACTGCGCTTACGCTCAATTAACGAGTGCGCATACAGCGCTCTCCCCATGGGTCCATCAAACACATTTTGAATTCATTCCTTTAAGTAAGGTCCGAGTCGGTGAGGATATTCATGTTGGATTTATTTCTCGAGATGTGACCGGTCAATCAACTAAATCAGAGACCCTACCTGATACAAGTGCTTTTTACGATCGTTTGCTGCACTCCAAGTGTTTGAGGTGGGTTCACATCCACTCCGCAGGAGCGGATAGACCCATTTACAAAGCGCTCACACAAGGAGGGGCCTCTCTCACCACGTCCTTCGGCGCTAACGCAAAGATTGTGGCTCAAACTGCACTTGCAGCAGTCCTTGGTTTAAATCGTAACTTACTCCCCCTTGCGCAAGCACAAAGGGCTCATCAGTGGACACCCTTGGTCAGCTCAACCATCAAGACCCTGGATTTGGAGGGGCAACGTGCTTTGATTGTTGGCAGAGGGCCTGTTGGACTTGCGATTACAAACTATTTAACCGCAGTAGGTATGCGCTGTGAACAGGTTCGGTTTCGAGAGACGCAAGATTCTCCGGTCCCTGGTACGGTGGGTGTTCAATCCATTAGCAATGAAATTGCGACCCATCACTTTACCCAGATCGAAGAGGTTTTGCCCAGTGTTCAGTGGTTGATACTGGCTTGCCCTCTTACGCCTCAGTCCAAGCATTTAATTGACCGTCATAAATTGAGCCTGTTGCCCCGCGGTGCCCATGTGATCAATGTTGCGAGGGGAGAGGTTTTGGTGGAGTCCGATTTAGTGCTTGCTTTGCAAAGCGGTCATTTAGGCGGAGCATATTTGGATGTGTTTGAAGTAGAGCCACTACCCCAAACCTCACCTTTGTGGGATATGGATAATGTTATTGTTACCCCTCACTCAGCGGGACATTCACAAGGCAATGAGGGCAGAGTTCAGGAACAGTTTATCAATAATCTAGTTCGCTTTCTAGCAAATGAGCCCTTGATGCATCTGGCTATCATCTAGCGTGATCTGGGCGGATGCGCATCTCAGATCGTGAAAAAATGCTATTGATTCATTATGATTTCAGAGAAAATCCTTAGCTCAAAACTCTTATGGCTATCAGGGATGAGTGCTGCTCATTTTGAATCCAAGAGCCTAAAGAGTGTTTAAATAGAGTTTGGTTTTCTAAAATTAACATTGCATAAGAGACGATTATTTCTAAATTCATTCAAAAATTAGGCCTAATGGCGGTCCCCCTCATCGTTGCAACGTCCTTCTTTATGGAGAACCTAGACGGGACTATTATTGCGACAGCATTGCCTCAGATCGCTGATTCTTTGGGGGTTAATGCAGTAGATATGAGTGCAGGTTTGACCGCTTATCTGGTGACCATCGCTATTTTTATTCCGGTGAGTGGTTGGGTTGCTGATCGGTTTGGCGCGCAGTTGGTTTTTGGCTCAGCGATAGCTGTGTTTACGCTCTCATCCATACTGTGCGGATTTTGTACCAGCTATCAGCAATTTATTTTTGCTCGGATGCTCCAAGGTCTGGGCGGAGCGTTGATGGTCCCTGTGGGCAGACTCGTTGTACTGAGGACCACGCCTAAGCATGAACTTTTGAAAACTGTTGCCTTTATTACTTGGCCCGGTTTGGTGGCGCCCATAGTTGGGCCCCCGCTGGGAGGATTCATTACGACGTATTTCACTTGGCGTTGGATATTTTTTCTAAATGTACCGCTTGGACTCATAGGGCTTTACTGCGTGAGACGGTTTATTCAAAATCAAATGGCAGATCAAAAAAGACCTCTTGATTGGATAGGCTTTATTTTGATTGGGGGATGCCTTGCCTCAATGCTTGTTGGACTCGAGAAAATAGGGCAAGAGCAAATTAATACGGAGTCTTTCGGGTACTGTGTCGTAAGCTTGGTTCTTGGTGTTTTATCGTATGTGCACTGCACGCGCACGAGGTACCCGCTACTTGACTTCTCAATACTGAGAATTCAGACGTTTTCAACCACCTTTTTTTATGGCTCCATGAACCGTGCGTTGGTGGGTGTGACCCCTTTTCTTGCGCCTCTCATGTTTCAGGTTGCATTTGGTTATTCCTCTTTTGTGTCAGGCCTGCTTTTCTTAGGTGCAGCATTTGGCAATCTAGGACTCAAACCCATGACATCTTCTATTTTGAGACGATTTGGATTTCGCAATGTCTTGATCTATAACGGACTCATCTGCGCCGGTGCGGCAGGATTATGCGCATGTCTGACATCAGATGCCAGTGTTTGGGTGATCACTCTAGTGATGCTCATCTACGGGCTGAGTCGCTCGATGCAGTTCACTTGCTTTCAGGTATTGGCCTTTGTAGACGTGCCCGAAGATAAGATGAGTGCTGCGAATACACTTTTTAGTACCGTATCACAACTTTGTTTTGGTGTGGGTATAGCGTTGGGTGCGTTGGTGGTTCATACCACCATGTTTTTGGGTGAGCATTCGATTGCTACAAAAGCTGATTTTTCAATTGCTTTTTCAACGGTTGGGCTCGCAATTTTCGTGTTCCTCATTGGCTATATAAGACTCAAACCCGATGCAGGTGCACACGTCAGTTTGCACGGCAAATCTTGATCGCTTTTGAGCGATCTTGTCAATTCGGCGTAACTATCACGACTACTACTTAGTTGCCTTGTAAAATGCACAAGCTGTATAAAAATGACACGTACAAACCAAATGATCAAGGTGTTGAAAAAGCATGACTAAAACGATATTAACTTGCGCTGTGACGGGTAATTTAACCAAACCGGAGATGACTCCGTATTTGCCAATCACCCCTCAACAAATCGCTGATTCATGTCTCGGTGCTGCGGACGCGGGTGCAGCTGTGGTGCATATCCATGTGCGCGACCCTTTGACGGGTAAGCCCTCCATGGAAATGGATCATTACGCTGAGGTCATGCACCTGATCAAGGCAAGAAATAAGGAGCTGGTTATCAACCTTACGACGGGTCCTGGAGGTCGCTTTGTGCCCTCAGAGGATGATCCTAAGGTTTATGCGCCGGGAACTACGCTTTGTCATCCCTTAAAGCGTGTTGAACATATCGTCAAGTTAAAACCTGATATTTCTACGCTCGATCTTAATACGATGAACTCAGGTCCCGATGTGGTGATCAATACGCCTAGTAATGTGAGAAAGATGGCCAAAGTCATTCGAGATGCGGGGGTCCTACCTGAGATTGAAATTTTTGATACTGGCGATTTAAACTTAGCCAAGGACTTAATAAAAGAAGGTGTGCTTGAGGGGCCTGGACTGTTTACGTTTGTAATGGGCGTTAAATACGGTCTTAATACGGATCCAGCAACACTTTTGTACTTGCGCGATCAACTGCCACGCGGGGCAAATTGGGCTGCATTTGGAATTGCGAAAGCTGAATTTCCAATCGTTGCACAGGCTTGGCTATACGGTGGAAATGTAAGGGTTGGAATGGAGGACAACATTTACCTTGAAAAGGGTGTCCTTTGCGAAACCAACGCTCAGCTCGTTGAGCGAGCCCACCGAATCGTCAAAGACTTGGGTGGCGAGCTTGCGAGTTCAAATGAAGCCAGGCAGTTGCTGGGCTTGTCCAAATAGGCGGCCAATAACTTATCAACCGCTGCAGGCCAAGTAGTCTGAAGTGTTACCGGTTTTGCGGCGTTTTGAGAACACAAAAAAGAACTGCAGGAATACTCACAAAGGGTGGGTAAATTAGTCCTAGCGCTAGCCACTCTCCAAAGGAGTCTCCGTGTTTGTTTGCATACCACGCACAAAATGCGCCTGATATAGCGGTCAAGACCATGTAAATAATGAGTTCCATTGTTTTTCCTAAGACGATTGATTGAAATATTGGAATTCAACTTAAGTCTTGTACCGAAAAACTTTGAATTAAATTGCAAAAAGCATGCGAATATATTTTTAAAAAACAATATATAAAAGCGTGTTGGATAGTACTCTCTTTTAAGTATGGATTTGGAGTACTAACCCTATGAGCGCTCTCATTCTTTTGTAAAGATTCACTAAATCATACGCGCTGCATATGTGCCTAATGAATCATGCTGCAATCGAGTGCCTCTGAGGTGTGGAGCATCGGTCTGTTGGTGGTTAACCGATGGGTTGTGGTGTTGAGCTCAAAGCGGTTCAAAAAAGGAAGAGCCATAAATTCAAAGCGAATGAGATCATACTTTACATAGTAAATAGAAACTAAGTTGTAGGGTTTAACTCCCAAGTCGCTCCCGTCCTTTTTAGAGCCTACAAAAACCCAGCCATCATAGAAGAGGAAAACGTTTTTACCGCATTGCCAAAGGTGGCCGATCCCCTTACCCTCCTTGATGATCTTTTGAAACTTGTCTTTGTTAGCGTCAGTGATCAGTGTGTAGGCTGTTTTATCCACTTCATGTGCGTCATAGTATTGACTCAGCTCTTGCGCAACTACTGGGGTAACGAGGGCATTCAAACCCCAAAGTATCAGCCCAATGATGGACGAAACTTTGGGAGCCATGCGGATGTAGCTTTTATGAACCGAAGTTTAGGCGGTCAAGTTTAACCCGCTCTAACGCTAGCAACGCCAAAGAAGTAATCAGGCATACCCAGTACCAAGCTGGGGAATATGCATAAAAGAAGCACTGCAAACATAATGAGAAATACAAAAGGCAGTGTTCCCCAAACTACATCTTTGAGAGGGATATCAGGGGCGATGTTGTTGATGACAAAAATATTCAAACCAACGGGTGGATGAATAAGTCCCATCTCCATAATGACCGACATGACAACGCCGAACCAAATTAGATCAAATCCCTGCGCTCTGAGGGGTGGCAGTATGATGGGAGCAGTCATTAAGATGATACTAACGGGGGGCAGGAAAAATCCAAGTACAACAACCAAGGAAGATACGGCTAAGAAAAGGGTCCATTTGGACAAATGAAGATCCACAATCCACTCCGCCGCACTTTGACTAATGTGCAGGTAACTCATCACATAAGAGTAAAGCAGTGACATACCAATGATCATCATCAGCATGGTGGATTCCGAGAGAGTGCTTTTGAAGATCGGTTTGAGGTCCGAGAATTTGTAAGCCCCGTAAACGACTGCGATCAAGACAAGGGCCAAAATAGCCCCAAGTCCTGCAGTTTCTGAGGGGGTAGCAAATCCGCCGTATAACGCAAGCATAACGCCAAGCAAAAGCGTTAAAAAGGGCAACACCTTGGGCAGGGCTGCAAACTTCTCCTTAAGGGTGTAATTGTCCACTTGAAGAATACGCGCCCGCTCGCCGCCCTGATCTGCCACTTGTTGGGCCTGCCCGACCTCTTGGCGATACTTGAACATGCCGTACAGCGCAAACAGTACAACGAGTAGTAAACCGGGAATAATACCGGCCAAGAAAAGTCGTCCAAGGGACTGCTCAGCGGCTACAGCAAATAAGATGAGCGTAATGGAGGGGGGGAGCAAAATACCAAGTGTCCCGCCCGCAGCCACAAGACCTGCGCAAAGTCTGGCTGAATAGCCCCTTTGTCTCATCTCGGGTATGGCAGAGCTACCAATCGCTGAACAAGTGGCGGCGCTGGAGCCTGCCATCGCCGCGAAAAGACCGCATGCAATAGTCACAGCGATACCCAGTCCACCCGGAACTTTAGAGAGCCAAATGTGCAGCGCTGAGTAGAGATCTTTACCAGCGCGCGATTTGCCTATGGCTGCGCCTTTAAGAATAAACAAAGGTATGGTTAATAGGGTAATACTAGCCATTTCCTCGTAAACATTTTGAGCAACAGTATCTAAGGATGCATGCGGCATAAAGAAATACATGAAGACTGATGCTACTGAGCCAAGCGCAAATGCGATGGGCATGCCTGAAAATAAAACGGTGATAGTTGCTAAACCAAATAGCAATCCAATTTGTAGCGTTGTCATATTAGAGGGTGCTCGCTTGAGATGGGTGAGCAGTGAGCCACTGGGTGAGAGCCAATAAAACTTGTACAAGCAACACGAGAGCTAGCAAAGATGTGCCAACCGCCATGCAGCTGTAAGGGATCCAAAGGGGAGCTCCAAACGCGGATCCTGAGATCTGGTGATCCTCAATGGCCTCTAAAAGTAGGGTCCAAGATTTCCATGTAAAGAAGGTGCAAAACAAAAAAGACAACACATCACTGAGGACGCGTCTTGCACGGTCAACGCGTGGGCTCAAAATAGCGGCCAAAGCTTGGATTCCAATGTGTCCCCTTGAGTGCTGCACCCAAGCACAGGACATAAAGGTGGCGCCGACCAACAAAAAAATGGTGACCTCATCTTGCCAATCGCTTGGGATTTTAAAGAGATATCTTGCTGTAGCTTCCCAAGAGAGGATTCCTCCAGCAATTGCAATCGCTACAGTGCTTGTAAATACAATTAACTTGTTCAGCACAGCGATTAAAGATTCAAGTACTTTGAGCATGACGTGATTAGGACAATTTAAATCAGTAGTTGACGGACATGGGAGTTTACAGGCCCAAGTGTGCCCCGAGTCGAGCTGAGGTCACAATCAACTGGTTCGTTTAGTGAAAACTAAAGAAATTAACTTCAGTGATTAACTGACTGCTTGAGCCATTTTAAGGAAACGATCACACTCTGGGCTTCTGTTGGAGAAATCTGCCCACGCGGTTTCCTGAGCAATTTTTTTCCATTTAGCAATAACGGCGTCATCCATGTCAAATACTTTTGCCCCCGTTCCTTTGTAAACGTTTGCAACCTCCTTATCATCTGCCTTTGCCATGGTTGTTGCATAGCTCTCTAGCTCTAAGCCTACATCATCAATAGCCTTTTGTTGGGAAGGGCTGAGGGCGTCATAGACCCCTTTGGACATGAGGAGTGGCTCAAACATGAACCAAAAGCTTTTTCCACGTCCGGTGGTTAATGCTTTTGAGATCTCCTCAAGCCTAAAGGAGATGAGACTGGTGGAAGACGTAACTGCTGCGTCAAGGGAGCCAGTTTGCATGGCGGGATAGATCTCATTAGAGGGAACGCTGGAGATGATTCCCCCGGCTCCCTTGAGCATCAGATCCATCTCGCGACTGCCACCGCGTATTTTTAACCCTTTTACATCATCTGGGTTAACGATGGGAACAGAGCGACTTACAACCCCCCCGGCTTGCCAAATCCAGGTCACGATCTTTACGCCCTTGGCTTCTAAGAGTTTAGTGAGCTCGCGTCCGATTTCAGCCTTCTTCCATGCAAAACCTTGCTCATAAGAGGTCACCATGCACGGCATGAGTCCGATGTTGACCTCTTGTACCTCACCACCAGCGTAGGCGAGTGGGTAAAGCGTTAGATCTAGCGCAGATTTGCGAAGCGCAGAGAACTGAGCGACAGTTTTCATGAGCGAAGATCCAGGATAGATCTCAAACTTTAGCTCTCCCTTGGTTCGTTTCTCAACTTCTTGAGCGAATCTGCGAGTCAAGCGGTCTCTAAAGTCGCCTTTATCAATCGTTCCGCCAGGGAACTGATGAGAGATTTTTAGAGTTTTCGGTTCCAAGGCGTAAGCTGCCATGTCAGATGAGAAAAGCAAGCCTGCTGAACTGGCTCCGGCAACTGACTTAAGTAGAGTTCTGCGATTGATCATTTTTAAATCTCGTTTCGTCAACACTGAGCTGACCTAACACAAAAGCGGTATTGTATTGTAGGGGAAGTTGCGCTAAGTGGGGGCATGAGAAGGGAAGAACTTTACCCTTGTTCGAAACGGGGTTATGTCAGTTAAAACCCTTTGCCCATAAGGGGGATTAGGAGCGATCTTAGGTCGTTGTGATCTATTTCATGCATCAGACTGAGCAGGTTACCAAGTTCTCCGCTTGGAAATCCCTCCCTTGCAAACCAAGCCAAGTAGTTGCCAGGCAATTCACACAAGAGCCGGTCCTTGTATTTGCCAAAAGGCATGCGGTGAGTGACGAGTTTTACGAGTGACTCAGGGGTCATAAGTCGCGTAGAAATTTAATAGATGAAGGTGGCGAGGTCGGACAAGACGATTCAAAAAAATAACTTGAACTTCCTGTGGGTAATTAGCTGCTATTTGGGTTCTAGCCCGTGGGCTTTGATGTCAGCAAAACCATCTGGAGACTTGAGCCAAGAAATCAAATCTTGCACACTGGGTTTTACAGGGCTTGACGTGGGCACCGAAAAACTGAACGTCGTTACATATTGGATTTCAGCCGGCAAGGGGCCTGCGAACTCGATTTCGGGGACAGACAAAATTTCAGGGATTTGTTGGAACGCCATTGCCACTTCACCGCGTTTTACGGCGTTGCCCACCGGTTCGCCTTGAATAATTTTGGTTTTGGGTTTGAGTTGCTCTGATATTCCCATTTGTTCAAAAAGAGCTGCCAAGTAAACTCCGCTAGGTCCCGTTGAGTATGCGAGCGATTGGGTACTTAAGAGCGTGTTTTTGAGGTCCTGAGTGGTGCTTATCATGGGATGTTTAACCCCTTTGGGAACCCCGATTCCAATGCCCGAGCTCACGTAGTCAACTTTGCTCTCAGCCCTAAGCTTGCCTTGGTTGATCAAGTCGTCTACGCTTTTGCCATCCATAATCACCAAGTCTGGGAACTCATTAGATTGGATTTTCTTGATAATTTGCACTGTAGGTAGCCAAGTTGTTTTGACGGTATTGCCACTTTTCTCAAACTGCGCGACCCGCCTCAAGTAGGGCTCTTTGAAAGCGACAGAGGCCATGACTTGAATTTCATCAGCTTGTGCGGCGAACGATAAAGCCATCATTGCGTAAAGTGTTGTAAGTGTTTTAACAAAGTTGTTGGTAAACACTTTGAGGATGAGATTTGCGCAGAAGTCTGAGATTTTATTTTTATATGAATTTTCATAGGCCATTAAATCAGTATCCATTAAGCGACTTAGGGAGGGCTAGTTTTTGAGTTGCGTAGCTATTCGTCGAACTATCTTAGGTGGGTCCGGGTCGATGTGGAATCTAGAGCGTTCCTCTTGCAAATGCAAATCAGCTGCCGTGAAGCGATCAAATCGCCTCAGATAATCGGCCCAAGTCTCATAAACGTAATACTCAATCACTTGTCCCGGATGCTCGGCATCTGAGAAAAGACTCCAAGAAAGTGCGCCTTGTTTGATTCGGGCGACTTTGGTGAGTTTCATGATCTTTTTAAAATCTTCTAAGGTATCTGGATCGATGTGATACTCGATAGAAATCATCACAGGTCCCTCAAAGTGATCAATGTGCTTGGAGGGCTTGGGGCGTTCGATGGGGCAGACGGGGGAGAGGTCCTCATCGTCTTGCCCAGATATGACCAAGCGAACAATGAAGAACATAGTCAACAGGCCAAATAATGCTGCAACCTCGATACTGGTGACAACGTCTGTGTGCTCTGCGATCTTCCCCCAAAATGCAGCCCCTAATGCGCTACCACCCATGAGGCTCATCTGGTAAAACGACATTGCCCTAGCTCTGATCCAACTGGGCAAGGAGAACTGAGCGGTAACTGTGAGTGAATTAGCAACGGTAAACCAAGACGCACCGAACACGATCATGAGCGGGACCGCCTCCCAAAGCGTTGGTACGACCACAACACAAATTGAACTCAGGCACAAAACGACGATACCGTAATTGGCCAGTTGATTGTTGTTGAAACTATCTCTAAAACGAGGAAGCTGCGATCCTGCAATGATCGCGCCAAGTCCAAGCGAGGACATCAAAAGCGTAAATGTATTGGCGTTGCCGTGGAAGTGAGATTTTGCGAGTAAGGGCAAAAGTGCAATGACACAAGAGGCTTGGAAATAAAAGAGAAAGGCTCTCACCAATATATAACGAATTTTTGTAGATTGACCTACATATTGAATCCCGAGGCGCATCGCTCCAAAGAAGCGTTCCCCAGGCAATGCGGACTCAAAATGCTGATATTTCCACTGCAGTACCACATAGGTTGAGACCAGGCATAAAACCATGTTCAAACCGAAAACGTATTGGCTACCCAGGCCTGCGATCAGTATCCCTGCAATCAATGGGCCAATGATCCTGGACGCATTCATCGCTAATCCGTTTAACGTGAGAGCAGGTGCAAGATGCTCGCGGTTTACAAGGTCGGGGACAATGACTGCAAATACCGGCCAGCGCATCGCAAGTCCAATTCCGTTCATGAAGGTAAAGAACAGAAGAAGTTCAGCGTTTAGGAGGTTAAAAACCATTAAAAGCGTCAGGATGGTTGCATTGGCTGCAAGCCAAAGTTGGGTGAGGACAAAGTACTTCTTGCGGTTCAAAATATCTGCCAAGGCTCCGCTTGGAACGCCCAGTAAAAGGACCGGTAAATTGGACGCCGTTTGCACCAACGCAATCAGTAAGGGGGAGTCGGTCAAGGACGTCATCATCCAGGCCGCAGCCACATCGTTCATCCACATACAGATGTTGGCAATGAGCCAAACCATCCAAAGGGTTCGAAAAACCTTGAACTTTAAAGGGGACAGCCAGTAGGGGAGCGTGTTTAGATTGACTGAAAACAAGGACATATGTAGTTGGGCAAGGGCAGTGCAACCTAGAAATATACTCCTATTATCGGTCCACGGTTTGCCAAGGCTTGGAGCTAGCCCTTAACGCTCATTGGCGCTGATTGGCGCTGATTGGCGCCCACCAATGACCGGGCTTCTAGATGAACCCGGGGGAGATGGGGCAAGCCCTGTGTTTTGACATGGCGGCGATCAAATAACAGCCAACCTCGTCTTAGCACGAGGAGGTGGAAACAAATTGTCCAAGGCGGCCAAGGTCTGTGGACTTAAGCTTAGGTCCTTACTGGCCCAGTTCTCCTCAATCCTGGATTTGGAAACTGATTTTGGGATCGCAACCGTGTTTGCGTGCCTAACTGCCCAAGCTAAGGCCAGCTGTGCTGCGGTGATATTTAAGGAAGCTGCCAACATCCCGAGTCCTTTATTTCTCATCAGCTCGCCTGCGTCGATGGGGGAGTAAGCCATCAAGGAAATCTTCTCTCGCGCTAGATGCGGTGCTAAGTCAAACTCTATACCGCGCGCGCTCAACGAATAATAAACCTGATTGGTTGTTGATGACTCTGAGGGGGTGAGCCCCATGAGTTTTTCAGTATCCGACCATTTTTTCAAATCAGACACATCAAAATTACTTACGCCGTGGTGTTTGATCAGCCCTCTGTCCTTGAGCTTCAAGAAACCCTCGATGGTTTGGTCAAAGGTATAGGAACCCTTCCAGTGCAGTAGATACAGATCTAAATATTCACAACCCAATCGCCTAAGAGAGGCTTCGCATGCCTTGATCACGCCATGGGTGCTTGCGTTACTGGGTAGAACTTTGCTGACCAAAGTAAGGGACGATCGTGCGGATGGTCCTAAGTTCTTGAGAGCTTTGCCAATTAAAGTTTCCGCTTGCCCATTGGCATACATCTCAGCTGTGTCAATCAAGCGATAGCCAATAGTCACTGCATGTTCGATGGCCTCAATTTCGCTGGATTGAGTCATTGCAGATTCACCCATTCTCCATGTGCCAAGACCAATTTTTGTGCGAGAGTTAAAGTTCATATGCGTCAAAGTCCTTTAATCAGCGAACATTGTAATTTGTCTGCGACCTTTCAAGTTGGGAAACAAGTGTATCCAAATGAGAGTCATCAATATTATCCCAGTACTGCCCAGGGCTAAAGCCTGGACAGTGTCCAATAGCACTGTTAGTAAGAACTTAATAAATACAATAAGGATCTAAATCAAAAGGGCTACCCGATAGACCCTACACCTGTCACCCATGCGCAGTGCATGCGCTTTGATATACAGGTTCTGAAAACTTGCTAGCTCCAAAGAAAAGCATAAAGGGGCGGGGATTAAAGAATCTATAGGTGTTCAAAGTGTGTATGCATTTGCATGTATGCCCAAACCTTTGATTTGAGAATAACTAACCCATTTGCAAGCGCTACAGATGTAATATGGGCAATGTGGTGGGTATAACTACGCAATTTCTGTAAGTGATTCTAGGACATAATGATTTTTCGATTAGGAAAAATTATGAACGGTGCTGAAAGTTTAATCCATACCCTTGTTGCCGGTGAAGTAGACACATGTTTTGCCAATCCTGGCACTTCAGAGATGCATTTTGTATCTGCCCTGGATCGTGTTGAGGGCGTGAAGTGTGTTCTAGGTCTGTCGGAGATTGTGGTGACGGGATGTGCCGATGGGTACGGTCGAATGAGGGGGCGCCCAGCTGCAACCTTATTGCACTGTGGACCAGGGTTTACAAACGGGATTGCCAATATTCATAATGCCCGTAGAGCGTTGACGCCGATGCTCAATATTGTTGGTGACCATGCAACGTATCACCGAGTTTTTGACGCACCTCTCACATCTGACTTAGAAGGCTTTGCCAAATCAGCATCACATTGGGTTAGGTCCAGTGTTGCTGCCTCCACTGTTGGAGCGGACTGTGCTGCTGCAATTAAAGCGGCCAACACTGCGCCTGGACAAATTGCAACGCTCATATTACCTGCCGACACCGCTTGGGGAGAGGGCGGTGAGGTTGGGCTTGTACAAGCCGCGCCTACAAGACGTTTGGTTGATGAGCCTACGGTTGCCGCGGTAGCTGCACAAATCAAAGTGGGCGGCCCCACTATTTTTGTGCTGTTTGGACAAGCACTCAGCGAAGCTGGATTAGTGGCTGCCAACCGGGTGGCCCATATAAGCGGCGCAAAACTTAAAACAAACGCACAAGTTTCACGAATGGCCAGGGGGCGAGGCAGGGTTCCAGTTGACCGCATACCCTACTCAATTGACAGTGCGCTCAAGGTATTTGAGGGAGTTAAAAATATTATTTTGGTGGGTGCAAAGGCTCCAACTGCATTTTTTGCCTATCCCAATAAACCCAGCCTTATTGCCCCCAAAGGTTCGCAGACCTCAGTGCTCGCGCGTCAAGATGAGGACAGTATTGCAGCACTCAATGCGCTTGCGGACTTTCTTGGAGCTCCTGTAAATGTTCCTATCCCCGTGGATACCAGAAAACCTGAAATACTGAGCGGCCCATTTGACCCAGAGGCTTTTGCCTTGACGTTTGCGGCCCTCTTACCCGAGAACGCCATTGTCTGTGAGGACGCAGTTACATCGGGCCGCGCTTTATTTGCCCCCACTTTTAACGCGGCTCCTAATGACTGGCTTCAAAATACAGGAGGAGCCATTGGATTTGCATTCCCCTGTGCGACTGGAGCAGCGGTGGCCTCGCCAGGTCGAAAAGTAGTTTGCTTGCAAGCAGATGGAGCCGGTATGTACTCTTTGCAGTCCTTGTGGACTCAGGTCAGGGAGCAACTTGATATAGTCAATGTGGTTTTTGCCAATAGTGTCTACAAGATTCTTTACGGTGAGTTGCTTGCAGTAGGCGCAGAACCTGGTCGAGCCTCCAATGAGCTTTTTGATCTCTCCAGACCACATCTTGACTGGGTGAGTCTTGCAACAGGTATGGGAATGGAATCCGTAAGCGTCAATACACTAGACGCGTTTGCAGATGTTTTTAAATCCGCATGTAACCGTCGGGGTCCATTCTTAATTGAGTTTAAGATTTAAACCCACGGTGTAACCGATGGAACTGGGCAAGGGCCCTCTACGGACACAGATCCAAAATCTGCAGGTCCCACAATCTCGAGATATTCCATATCGGGTGAGTAGTCGAATAAATAATGAACGATACCGGGTCGTTGGTGAACGCAGTCTCCCTGTGCGACTAAGGTAACCTTGTCTTCATACATGAAGCGCGCCCACCCCTTGAGCATATAGACAATTTGAAATTCGGCTACGTGGTAATGCCAACCTGTGCCGTCCTCGGGCGGGAGATTGGCCTTGGCGATGTGAGCTATGACCTTACCCTTGGTTGCTTTTGCAACACCTAGGTCTTTGTACAAAAAGAAGTCTCTTAGTCCCCCAGGTAGAAATTTAGTGTCTTCCTTTTTGACGTGAGAAAACTCGGTATCGCTCAAATAAGTTGCAATTTCAGACATGATTAAAACTCCACTTCAAGTTCTTCAATATCATCAGGCTCAGCCTGGGCCGCTTCAATCCACTCCTTCATATAGGGGGTGGCAATGATCTCTTCGCAATACTTCATACAGGCGGGCGTCAGGCTCACTCCGTAGGTAAGAAAGCGCATGACAACGGGTGCATACATAGCGTCTGCAAGGGTCATTTGCTTGCCAAACAAGTAGGGCCCTTTGTAGTTGAGTAAGCACTCTTTCCATATCTCTGTAATCCGGTCAATATCAAGCTGTGCTTTGGACCAGACTTTGAATCCCTTCATTTTGGCCTTAATATTCATGGGCAATGAGGATCTAAGCGCGGAAAATCCAGAATGCATCTCACCGCATATCGCACGACAATGTGCACGGTGCACCTGGTTGGACGGGAGTAGGTTTGCTTTTGGTGCGATTTCATTTAAATATTCACCCATTGCAAGTGTGTCCCAAACTTTAACTTCTGCGTGAGTTAGGCTTGGGACGAGGATAGACGGCGACAGTAAAAGTAGCTCAGCCCGTGCATCCGCTGTATCTGTGGGAACGCTGATCTCTGTGAAATCAAGCCCTGACATTTTCACCATCAACCAGCCCCTAAGGGACCAAGATGAGTAGTTTTTGCTGCTAATGGTGAGTGTAGTTTTAGACATAATCCAGTTTAATGTGTAACTAGCTGTTCTGCGTAAGTGCAATAAATATGCCACTTGGGAGATAGGGGGGTGGCTTTTGACTAGGCACAACTTATGCATTGATTTTCTTGGTGTTTGGATTTCATTAAAAAGCATTTACCCCAAGATGATCTATCAAAATTATCAGCTGATGGCTAACCTCAATGACCCCATTAGGCTGTTTGCTGACAATGCTCAGTCGGTGTTACAAACTTGGAATGAGAACCAAGGAGTCAGCCCACTGCGTAAAATGTCTGCCTACTACGAACAAGTGGCACTCCTGGGGTTTACGCACAAATGTCCACCCTTTAACATCGACCCTGTGAGTGCGGGTGATGGCTCGACTGTGGAAGTTTTGGAATCCCAGGTTCTTGATTTGAGTTTTTGTCGCCTCCTTAGATTTAAGAAAAATACGGACCAGGTTCTACCCCGAATTCTTTTGGTTGCACCCATGTCTGGGCATTTCGCTACCTTGCTTAGAGGTACAGTGCAGACCTTAGTCCAAGATCATGAGGTTTACGTTACCGACTGGCTCAATATCAGGGATATTCCATTAAGTCAGGGAGAGTTCGGTCTAGACGCCTATGTTCAAACCATCATGGATTGCTTAAAACATTTAGGACCTGGCGTGCACTTAATGGGTGTTTGCCAGCCAACAGTTGCCTGTTTGTCTGCAACCAGCATTCTTGCTGAGGACAAAGAGGACTATGCGCCGGCCAGTCTAATCTTGATGGCTGGCCCTATTGATACTCGGATCAATCCTACCAAGGTTAATGAACTTGCAACAGGTAAACCCATTGAATGGTTCAAGCAAAATTTAATTGGGGTTGTCCCTTTTCAGTTTGCAGGTTCTGGGCGTTCGGTCTATCCCGGATTCTTACAGTTGATGGCTTTTTTAAGTATGAATTTGGAAAGACACAAGAAATCTTTTAGAGATCTGTTGGAGCACAGAATAAAAGGAGATGATGAGAGAGCTGACTTGATTCGAGATTTTTACAAAGAATATTTTGCAATCATGGATTTATCTGCTGACTTTTATATCGAGACTGTAGAAAACGTTTTTCAAAAACATCAACTTCCCAAAGGTGAGATGCAATTTAAAGGGCGGTTGGTAGATCCAAGTAAGATTCGAAAAACATTTTTATTAACTGTGGAAGGAGAAAGAGACGATATCTGCGGCATAGGGCAAACGCTTGCTGCTCAGGACTTGTGCTCTAAGATCCCAGGCTATATGAAAACACACCACCTACAAGCCGGTGTGGGTCACTACGGTGTGTTCAGTGGTAAAAGATGGTCGGCGCAAATTTATCCCGTGTTACGATCAATGACACACAGTACACTTTAAGATTGCGGATGAAACTCATAATTGCCATTATCAAACCTCATAAATTGGATGATGTAAGGAATGGCTTAATTGCGTGTGGTCACAACGCAATGACGGTATCCAATGTTGAGGGCTTTGGGCGGCAAAAGGGACGAACAGAAATATACCGGGGCGCGGAATATTACTACGACTGGGTGCCCAAAGTAAAAATAGAGCTAGCAGTGAGTGACGATGTCGTAGATGCAGTCATTCAAATTATTATCGAAACCGCACGATCTTCTAAAATAGGTGACGGTAAGATTTTTGTAATGAACCTCACAAATGCCTACCGTATTCGCACTGGGGAATCAGGCGATACCGCTTTATAGTATTTCACGCAGGTTGGAGAATGTGAGGAGTGATTGTTTCTCTGGGCATAGAGTGCACAAATATTTTCTTCCCCACAAATCTACGATCAAGCAGAGGCTTGCAAAGGTAAGCAAAAGCCTCCTCGTTGGGTCAGTTGAGGGCTAATTGAGCAATCAGGAAGCTACCATATACAAGGGTCGAAATACCTGCAACTTTGCCTACGATTTGTGTGAATTGGGTTATTCGTTTTGCACAAAATAATCCTGCGAAATGCAACAATGCTGTGCTCACCAGCAGTCCAGTTATATCAAGGAGGATACTGGTGGCGTTAAAACTGTTCAGCGCGGGAAGGTAGCCGGTATGAGCCAGGCCGTGGAGCACACCAAATGTGGCTAGAAGTGAGAGGCTGAATGCTTGGGAGAGTTTGCACTGTGTACTCAACAATAAGCCTGTGATGATCACGCTTGTGGCAATTGAGAACTCAAGCAATTCATTGGTGGCTGTAAAGAGTCCTGCAAAGGAGCCGAGGATCATTCCACTCAAAAATGCCAAGGGTCCGACCCAGGGTTTCTTAAAAGCGATTGCGCTCCAAAAACCAACCAAAAGAATGACCAAAAAGTGGTCCAATCCGCTAAAGGGGTGCGCAATTCCAGTCATCAAATCCAAGGTTTCACTGTGTCCTGGATGGGCACTAGAGAGGGTTGGATAAAGACAAATTAACAAAACCCAGTGACTGACTCGCATTTTGGAGGATTTCATGTAAATTACCTGAAAGTGGTTAGTGACACACAAAACAAAAACAACGTTATATTCAACAGTATAAGGATTGGTAGCCCCATTTTTTTCGCGGTCTATAATTATTTTTTCACCCAATTTATCATAGGTGTGCAGCATGACTCCAAGTGAACTTTTAAAGCATTACGATTCAGGTCAATTTTGGCCTCAATCTTTGGATGTTCATGGGAAATACCCTGTCCCCGTTGCTTATCAAGACGCCCTGTCCGTTAGAGCTTTAAGGATCGCTCGGGGCGAGAGGCCCCTAGGTTACAAGATTGGATTTACTAACCGAAAAATATGGGATTTGTACAAAGTCTATGCCCCAATGTGGGGCACGGTTTGGGATACAACAGTGACCTACGGAGCAGCCTCTGAGGCCAGTATTTCTTTGAGAAATATTTGCCAACCCAGAATTGAGCCCGAAATTGTCTTTGGCTTCAAGACCACACCCAAGCCCAACGCAAGCCTTGATGACCTATACAACTCACTGGATTGGCTTGCACCTGGGTTTGAGATTGTTCAGTCCCACATGCCTGATTGGAAGTTCACCGCCGCTGAGACCGTCGCTGATAGTGGACTACACGCAAGACTGGGAATTGGAGAGAAGATTGCCATTTCCTCTATCTCAAATAATTCTACTGAATTGGTCGAACTACTGTCTGGTGCATCAGCACAACTATACAAAGGCGATCAAGTCGTCGAAACTGGCAGTGGTTCAAACGTGCTAGATAGCCCCTTAGATGCATTAAATTATTTTGTAAAAGAATTAAGAGCTTGTCCTGGTTCTACAGATATTCAACCTGGCGATATTGTTACCACCGGGACTTGGACTGATGCATGGCCCTTAACTGAGGGTGAGTCTTGGAGAGTTCAGTTCAATTTCCAAAACGCGCACTTTACCCTGAATCTGTTGGCCTAGGTGATTAGTATGGCTCAGTTGTTTAAACCAAGGCCCATATCTGAATTTTCTCAAAGTACGGCTCGTGCGGTTAAGTATGTTTTTAGTGATTTGGATGACACCATCACAACTCACGGAAGGCTGGAGTCACAGACTTACCAGGCATTGTGCGATGTAGCCCAGGCTGGTATCAAGCTGATTGTCGTAACCGGTGGGCCCGCGGGTTGGTGTGACTGTATCGCCAAAATGTGGCCCGTGCATGCTGTAGTGGGTGAGGGGGGTGCTTTTTACATGTATAAAGATCCCACCACCGATAAACTAGTGACGCGTGAATTTGTTGCGCCTTCGGAGCGAGAAGAATATGCTTCTAAAATGCAAGCTCTCAAAGAGAAACTTCTCAACCAGTTCCCCAAAATTTCCCTATCAAGTGATCAGTTCTCAAGGCTTTATGACCTTGCAATTGAACTCACTTCTCTACAAACTCACAATAATATTTGTACCCCTCAATCTATCGGCGTCTCACTAGGGGAGGTTTTGAGCTTCTTGCACGCTGAGGGTTTAACCACGAAGATAAGCTCCATTCACATCAATGCTGCCTGGGGCAAGTGGGACAAGCTCTCAAGCACTCAAGCCATGGCGCGTGAGTTAATGGGTATTGATCTCAAGGAGATTATTGATGAGAGTGCTTTCATTGGGGACTCTTTAAACGATGAGGTTATGTTTAAATTCTTCAAGCATACCGTTGGTGTTGCCAATCTTGAGCGTTACGCGCAAGCGTTAATGTACGCACCTGAGTGGATTACTCCGAGCGAACGGGGGGCTGGTTTTGCGGAGTTCGCGCAGGTATTACTTGCTAAATAATCTCAACTGATAGGCGCGGTTGTAAATTATTTGTAAATTTGCGATCAATTGGTTTTTTAATACTGCATTTGAGACCTAAAGTGGTCTCTCTAACTGATTGGTGCAGATCCATACTCTAGAATATAAGACTGCCCATTTTTAGTGTATTTCAATCTATGTACAGCTCCAATATGAAGCCCCTCGAATTTAAGTTTAAGCCATTTTTATGGGTCACCCTTTGTGTGGGATCCTCACTGCTCATGGTTGGATGCAACAAAGGTGCGCCAACGGGACCGCAAAACGTAACACCAGTGGTTGGGGTGTACGAAGTTAAATCGCAACGCGTATCTGTTTTTACACAGCTTCCCGGTCGAACTTCCCCATATTTAATAGCCGAGGTAAGACCGCAAATCAACGGCATAGTTCAAAAGAGATTGTTTACTGAGGGCGGCGACGTGCAAGCTGGGCAAGTGCTGTATCAAATTGATCCTGCGCTTTACAAAGCGTCCTTTGATATTGCCCAAGCTAATCTTCAAAGTATTCAACTCAAAGCTGAGCGTTACAAGGAGTTGATCAAAATCAATGCGGTGTCCAAGCAAGAATATGATGATGTGGATGCCTCCTACAAACAAGCCCAGGCATTGCTTCAAACTGCGCAAATTAACCTTGGCTATACACAAATCACATCCCCCATCTCTGGCAGAGTGGGCATATCTAGTTTTACGCCAGGTGCTCTTGTATCCGCCAACCAGGCCAATGCGTTAACCACTGTTCAACAACTCGATCCAATCTATGTCGACGTGATTCAGTCAAGTTCAGAGCTGATGCGTATCAAAAGGGCGCTTGAATCAGGAATCTTAAAGCGCGCTGGTAAGGATACAGTCAAGATGAGGTTGATACTGGATGACAACATTCCATATGCGCTGGAGGGGAAATTTCAGTTCTCGGATGTAACTGTGGACTCTGGCACGGGTTCGGTGACCCTTAGAGCTGTGTTTCCCAACCCCAAGCACGATCTGTTGCCTGGAATGTTTGTGCGCGCAGTCTTAGAAGAGGGCGTTAATGAGCAGGGCTTGGTTGTCCCACAGCAAGGAGTCACACATGATGCGAGAGGAAACGCCACGGCTTTGGTTCTTAACAAAGAATCTAAAGTTGAGTTGCGTACTTTAGAGCTCGGGGATGCCATTGGGGATAAGTGGGTGGTTAAAAGTGGTCTAAGCGTTGGTGATCAGCTGATCGTTGATGGGATTCAAAAAGTCAAACCTGGAGCCCCTGCTCAGGCGGCACCAAAGGAAGGCGGCAAGGAGGCCTCTACCGAGAATTCTGCTGATCCTTCTAAGGCTGCTCCAAACTCTACTAGCCCCTCCACGGCTGATAAAGCTTCAAAATAACTTAGGCTGATCTTTTATGTCACGATTTTTTATAGATCGCCCCATCTTCGCTTGGGTTATCGCCATTGTTATCATGATGGCCGGAGTGATTTCCATCATCACACTCCCCGTAGCTCAATATCCCGCAATTGCTCCGCCTGCCATATCCATTACCGGTAATTACCCTGGGGCATCAGCGCAAACTGTCGAAGACTCAGTGACCCAAGTCATTGAGCAAAAAATGAAGGGCATTGACGGACTGCGTTATATGTCCTCAAGCAGCGATTCATCGGGCGCTGTCAATATCACATTGACCTTAGAGAACGGTACAAACCCAGATATTGGGCAAGTTCAGGTGCAAAATAAATTGCAACTTGCAATGCCGCTCCTTCCCCAGGTTGTGCAGCAGCAGGGATTGACCGTTGCAAAATCTACTAAAAACTTCCTCATGGTGATGGCGTTTGTCTCTGAAGATGACAGCATGACGCAGTTTGACTTAGCTGATTACGTCGCTGCGAATGTTTTAGATAGTGTCAGTCGAGTCAAGGGCGTTGGGGATGTCACCATTTTTGGTGGCCAATATGCAATGCGAATCTGGCTCGATCCTGCGAAACTTACCGCATTTAAATTGACCCCCGTTGAGGTGATCAGTGCCATTCAAGCGCAAAATGCACAAGTATCAGCGGGCCAGTTAGGCGGCACCCCAGCGGTGAAGGGGCAACAGCTCAACGCCACAATTACGGCCCAGAGTCGACTCCAAACTCCTGAGCAGTTCAAGAAGATCATTCTCAAAACCACCTCCTCTGGCGCTGCGGTTTTTTTAAAGGATGTTGCAAAAGTAGAGCTCGGTAGCGAAAACTACGGCACGCTTGCAAGGTTTAATACCCACGCGGCAACCGGTATTGCTATTAAGATGTCAACGGGCGCTAATGCACTGGATACGGCTGTTGCAGTTAAGGCCAAGATTGCAGCCCTCTCCAAGTTTTTTCCTCCTGGGATGAAAGCAGTGGTTGCCTATGACACGACACCCTACGTTAAGCTATCGATAGAGGAAGTTATCAAAACGCTTCTAGAGGCTGTGGTGCTGGTGTTTTTGGTGATGTACCTCTTTTTGCAAAACTTCAGAGCCACTTTAATTCCAACGATTGCAGTGCCAGTTGTTCTATTAGGTACTTTTGCAGTCCTTAACGCCTTCGGCTATTCAATCAACACGCTTACTATGTTTGCGATGGTACTCGCAATTGGTTTGTTGGTGGATGATGCTATCGTAGTTGTGGAAAACGTAGAGCGTGTGATGCACGAAGACGGTCTTGCTCCTAAGGAGGCTACCCAAAAGTCAATGGGCCAGATCACGGGTGCTTTAATTGGTATTGCGTTGGTTTTATCGGCCGTTTATGTCCCAATGGCTTTCTTTGGCGGATCAACAGGTGTTATTTATCGCCAGTTTTCAATTACCGTTGTCTCCGCTATGGTCTTATCGGTCATTGTGGCTTTAATTTTGACTCCTGCACTTTGTGCAACATTACTTAAGCCAGTACATAAAGGACCAACATTTGAGACACGCGGGTTTTTTGGATGGTTTAATAAAACCTTTGACGATAACAGTCAAAAATATCAGAACGCTGTTTCCAAAATTCTGAAACGCTCAACCCCCTACATCATCATTTACGGTGCAATAGTGGTCGTCATGGGGGTGTTGTTTGCGTATCAACCAGGTGGCTTTTTACCCGATGAGGATCAGGGGGTTTTGTATTCTCAAATTGTGTTACCTGCTGGGGCCACGCAGCAAAGGACTCTTGAGGTGGTTAAGGCCGTAGAGCATCAATTCTTGGTCGAAGAGGGTGAAAACGTCCAGACTATGTTTGGCGTTGTGGGTTACAGTTTCGGAGGCAGTGGTCAAAATGCAGGTCTGGCGTTCGTGAGGCTCAAGCCTTGGGATGAGCGTACTCGTCCCGACCAGCGTGTTCAGGCCGTAGTGGCTAGAGCGATGAAAGCGTTTGGACAGATTAGGGACGCTCGCGTATTTGCATTCGCCCCTCCCGCGGCTTTGGAGTTGGGTAACGCAAGTGGATTTGATTTGCAGCTTCAAGACAACGCAGCTTTGGGCCATGAAAAACTGATGCAAGCGAGAAACCAACTCTTAGGGCTTGCAAGTAAGAGCCCCGTTTTATTTGCAGTTCGCCCCAACGGTCAAGACGATACTGCCGAATACCGTTTAGATATAGATCAGCTAAAGGCTACGTCTTTAGGGCTCTCGCTTGCTGAGATCAATACGGATATCAGTACAGCTTTGGGTAGTGCCTATGTAAACGACTTTATTGATAAAGGGAGAATCAAAAAAGTCTACGTTCAAGGCGCAGCAGAGTCTAGGATGCTGCCCCAAGATATAAGCAGTTGGTTTGCTAAGAACAACAAAGGTGAGATGGTCCCTTTTTCTGCCTTCTCCTCGGGTAGGTGGTCCTATGCCTCTCCCAGACGGGAGCGCTACAACGGTCTACCCTCCATTGAGATTCAAGGGCAAGCTGCGCCTGGCAAAAGCTCAGGAGAGGCTCTAAAGGAGATGGTGAAATTGGTAGGTCAACTACCTGAGGGGATTGGTTATGAGTGGACGGGTATTTCCGATCAAGAAAGCAGTTCTGGTACTCAAGCCCCTGTTTTATATACAGTCTCAATCTTGTTCGTCTTTTTGTGCTTAGCTGCTTTGTACGAGAGTTGGGCAATTCCTTTCTCCGTTATCTTGATTGTTCCTCTGGGGATCGTGGGGGCAGTGCTTGCCGCGTCAATGAGGGGATTCGCGGACGATGTGTACCTTCAGGTTGGACTTTTAACGACGGTTGGGTTGTCTGCTAAAAACGCTATTTTGATTGTGCAGTTTGCCAAGGCTGAAATGGAGGCGGGCGGCGAGTTGGTGCAGTCCACACTGGACGCAGTGAGAATGCGGCTCAGGCCAATTTTGATGACCTCCCTTGCCTTTGGATTTGGTGTGTTGCCCTTAGCTATCAGTCACGGAGCGGGCTCAGGCGCACAAAATGCCATTGGTACAAGCGTCCTAGGTGGGATGATTTCTGCAACGGCTCTAGGTATTTTCTTTGTCCCACTTTCTTTTGTATTTATTCGTAAAGTATTTAAGGACAAGGGTGATTTGAGTCGCTTTGGTTCATCAAAAGCCAAGAGCTAAAAAATGAGAGTTAAATCTATCCTTAATTCCGAATTTTCTTTCATGAACTACTTCACTAAACCCAGGATTCACAGGGGCACAGCTTTAGCAACGGCTGGTGCGTTGGTTTTATTTACGCTCCAAGGATGCACTCCCTTGATGCCTAAATATGAGAGGCCTACCCCAAGCGTTGAAAGCTCCTTCCCCTCCGTCGATCCTCTCACAACTAAGGATTTCACCTCTCGCGCAACTTCCAGCGTTGCACAGGTAAGCACGAATGGCTTGTCTTGGCAAGAATTTGTAGCTGATGCATCCCTTCGAGAGGTTATTGCTATTGCATTAAATAATAACCGTGACCTAAGAATTGCTGCGCTACAAATTGAAAAATCACAGGCTCAGTTTAATGTGACTCAGGCCAGCTTGTTCCCTCAGATTAATGCAAGTGTTGGAAATACCTCCGCCAAGACTCCAGCCAATCTCACCACATCGGGTCAAGTCTCGATCATGCACGACTACACATCGGGACTTGGTTTTAGTGCTTACGAGTTGGATATGTTTGGTCGTCTTCAAAGCTTAAAAGCAGCTGCATTTGAGCAGTACCTCAGCACGTCCCAAGCTGCACTATCGGTGAAGATTAGTTTGATCGCGCAGGTGGCTACTCAGTACTATACTTTGTCTGCGGACCAAGCACACCTGCATTTATCCGAGCAAACTCTGGCAGCCCAGGTTCAGTCCTACGATATTGATAAAAAACGGTTCGATCTGGGCGTCATCTCCGAGCTCGATCTGAGCCAATCGCGTACCTCCATCGAGACTGCTAGAGTAGATATCTCTCGATACAAATCCTTAGTTGCTCAGGACCTTAATTTACTCAACCAATTGGTGGGTAAGGCTGTCCCAGATTCGCTCCTTCCCAAGGACTTTCTAACCCAAGCGGGTGTGACTTCGCTTGCACCGGGGCTTCCCTCTGACTTGCTTCGTAACAGGCCAGATATTTTGGATGCAGAGCATCAGTTAATTGCAACCAATGCAAACATTGGGGCCGCCCGGGCAGCTTATTTCCCCAGTATCACGATGACGACCTTTTACGGATCGGCAAGCCCATCTCTATCAGGCCTCTTTGGCTCTGGATCAAGGTCTTGGCTATTTGTTCCTCAGCTTAACTTACCCATCTTTGACGGCGGACGTATTTCGGCCAATTTGAAAACGGCTGAGACCAACCAAAAAATAGCAATAGAGTTATACCAAAAGGCCATTCAAACTGCTTTTCGTGAGGTCGCTGATTCACTTGCAGTTCAAGAGAATATCAAGTCTGAGCTGACAGCGCAAGAATCCCTTGTGGAGGCTACAGCACTTAGTTTTAAGCTCTCACAAGCAAGGTACCAAAACGGTATCAACAGCTACCTCAATGTGCTCGATTCTGAGAGGTCTTTGTATACAGCTAAGCATAACCTTATCGCACTCAAGTTGTCACAAGCAGCGAATCAATTTACACTTTATAAAGCACTTGGAGGCGGAGCGCCAAAGGCTAAATAACGACCACTTTAATCATCAGTTGTTTTGTTTTACAGTTTGATCCGCGCCCGGTGAAAATGTTTTGACTCAGGCTGATGTGCTAATGAGCTAATGAGCTAATGAGCTAATGAGCTAATGAGCTAATGCGCTAATGCGCTAATGCGCTAATGCGCTAATGCGCTAATGCGCTAATGCGCTAATGCGGATAAACTGGTTTGATACAAGCCAGCAATCATGTCCGATTGATTGATCATGCCCACATAAACACCCTGCTCGTTGATGACCGGTACGTGGCGCATTCTTTGTTCAATCATCAACGGAACTACGTCGAGCATGTTGCTCGTTGCTAAAACAGTCCTGGGGTTTTTGCGCATGATTTGCCCTACAACCTCTGCCTTGTCGGAGTAGGATGATGAATTTCTTTTTAAGAAGGCACTTAACCTTAGCTTAAAGGTCTTGAAATCATCGAGGCCAACCTCCTTTAAGAAATCAGAACGCGTTACGATTCCGATTAAATGGTTGCCGCTTGATAAAACTGGGAGTGCCTGGACGTTTCGCTCTTTGATGATCTGCCAGGCTTCATTCAATTCTGTTGCGAATTCAAGGGTCGCAGTATTGTGAGTCATTATTTGTTGACATTGAATAATCCCAACGCGGCGTGATAATGCAATGTGCTCAGTTCTTAAAAATAAATTCTCCAAGTCGCCCAGATCAACATCAATGAGTTGATCACTTTGGTCCAATGCCGCTGATAGGTCCTCTGCTGTTATCCCCAGGGTTGTCGCAGTGGGGAGGGTGGAGTTGAGGGCGCGATTGAAGAAATGTCTGTGATTGGAGTGAGGGTAGTTTTGACCTGTTGCTTTGTTATAAATGATGGCACATGTAATCAGTAAGAGCGTATTTAGGCCAAGCGGGTTTAAGATGAACATATACCCCATGTCTTTAACTGGGTCTCCCCCCAATATCGTCAATAGAGCCACAGCACCGCTGGGGGGGTGGATGCAGCGAAGGACAAACATGAGTGCAAGGGCCACAAAGATGGCCGTACTTAAGCACAAAAGTGGCCCCTCTATCAAGCGAGAGCAAGTGATGCCCACCAGTGCACAAATTAGATTCCCGCCAATGATAGACCAGGGTTGTGCCAGGGGACTGGTGGGGAGGGTAAACAAAATGATGGCCGAAGCGCCTATTGGCGCCAGCAACCAAATTTGGCCTACCTGTGGTGTGGATACAGAGATGCTAATGAAAGCCGTGAAGAAAATCCCAAGTCCTGTACCCAAACATGCTCTAAGTCTTTCTTGATGTCCAAGTTGAGGCAAGTCTGGAATGAATTTTCCGATCCATTCGAGTATTCTCCAATGAATCAAAATAAAGTCCCTGTGCTTGTGATGCAGTACATAAGTTTTTAAATTTAATGGACGAAATTCAGCTAATCAAAGTAGGGCGGTTGCAATCATCGTTGTAAACTTTGGAAAATGAGCAGGATTAATCCAACGAACGACAATGACTGCGTCAAGCTCAGGATCAATCCAAACGTAATTACCCCCTGCACCAAACATAAAATAGGCCGACTCGCTGGCACCTGGAAATGTTTTTCGACCAGGGTTAAGCCAGGTCAGTAGACCATAAAAGGGGGCCAGTGGACACGGTGTGCGCATAGCGCTGATCCAATCGCTGGAGATTAATTGATGACGGATACCGCCCTCATGAATGGCCCCTTCGTTTAGCATCATCAGTCCGATTTTCGCTTGAGCCGTTGTACTTATTCGAACACCCCCTCCCCAGTGTGTACCGCCAGGTACGGACTGGATACGCTCAGTTGTCTGTTTTTTCGTATTTGTAATTTGAACCCATGAGTTCTCGTAACCCTCCCATTCAAAGTTGTGCGAGCATGACAGGGGATCTAAAAAATAAGTGCGAAAGACTTGTGCAAGAGATTCCTGAAAAATGTAGAGTAAAGCAAGTGAGAGTTGATTGATCCGCACATCGTTGTATTCCCAGTAACTACCCGGGGTTTGTAGTTGCCTAGCATCGCCTTTTTTGCCCAGTATCGGTTTTGGGTCTAATACGACATGCCTAAAGTGCTCCACTTGATCTGGTATCCCAAAAGAAGTACCCGTCCATTCGCTTGTTTGACTTAGTAAATGTCTCCAAGTAATTTGAGCATTGTGTGCGATCTCAAAGCCTGTCGGTGAGGAGTGCCCCCTCAGTGAGAGGCTTGCCTGCACAGTTTGGTCTAAGTCTGTGATGAGTCCTAATTCAATGGCTTTGCCCGTTAGGAGTGCTAAATAGCTTTTGGCAACACTAAAAGTTTGATCTGCTCGGTCGGGCTCCCCCCACCGGTGGATTAGTTCCCCCCCCTTGTAAACCACGCCTGATACACCTCCCCTTGGGTGAACCGGTCCCAGGAGTTGGTTCCAAGGCTTGGGGTCTGTTAAATGAACACCGTATTTTGTGGGTTCGGCCAAAGGATCTCTCGCCCAGTTGATCTCGTGTTCTTTCGCAAATTCAACGGCGTCATTTATACTATTCATGGGTTCAAATTGGTTTGCAGAAGTGTTGAGAGGTCAAGGCGTGGGCAGTTTGTGTTCAAGCCAAGTCCGACCTTTTATATACAAGGCCTCAACCTCCGGCCCCTTTAACATGGGCATATCCCGTTTAACGGTATACCCGATTTTGGTTTGAATGTAGGCCAAATGTTTATAGCCTTGTGGAAACTGCGATAGAACACTTTCATCTATCTTGAGTGAAGCGCTGGGGTCAAGTGGATCAATGCGGTCTTTTTCGTAAATGGGTTGGCGCAGAACCACTCCCCATACACCCTCCCTTTTCTCCAAGAAATCGTAGAACCTTCCTGTGCAGACAACGTCGCAAATAACACCGTCAACTGGCCCCCTTTGTGAAATCGTCATTTTGGTCTGTGCTATAGCCCTGTTGCCGCTTAGGTCTATGGACATACCACCCAAAAAGTGCAGAATGCTTACGCCCTTGTTCCAGCCCTCAATGGTGACCTTGATGAACTCCTCAAAGGGACCTTGAAACCACGTAGCCATCATGACCCCGTCCTTGTGCCAAACGGTTTTAAATCGCTCCCAGTCACCGGCATCACGCCACAGCGCCCAATTTTCGATGACTTCACGGATGAGTTGTTTTTCTTGAAGCTGATGGAAAAGATGATCTGTCATTTTTCAGTTTAAGTAGTTGGATATTTTGTATGGGTTACTCTATCTGTTAGCTTCATATTATCTAAAATGTTGAATTTCGTTGATAATTTCCGCTAACATTAAAGTTCACATAATATCAGCAAAGCTCTAAGGATAATCCCTTGAAAATCTTAAGTATCAATGCAGGTAAGGTTCAATCACTTTTGGAGCCTCGCGAGAAGGGGGGCAGGCTGGTTGCATCAGCTATACACAAGCGTTCAGTCAGCGATCTCAGTAATCCCCATACCAAGGCTATTGGCCAATTAGGACTTGAGGGGGATGAACAGGCTAACTTGGCCGTCCACGGCGGGGAGGATAAAGCTCTGTATGCCTATCCCTTTGAGCACTACGGTTTTTGGCAAGACAGTCTGCTCAGAGAAACCAAATCAACTACCCCTCTTGAGTTTGGGGCTTTTGGTGAAAACTTGACCCTTGAAGGGTTCAAGGAAAGTGAAGTGTTTGTTGGCGATCGCTGGCGAATAGCAAGCGTGCTGTTGGAGGTTGTTCGGTTTAGGGAGCCTTGTTTTAAATTCAACATCAAAATGGGATGGAGTGGTGCTGCCAAAGCAATGGTTCAAAGCAAAACCACGGGATGGTACTTGAAGGTACTTGAGGAGGGATCCATCAAGGCTGGCGATACGGTTCAAGTCATACACGGTAACAAGCAGGTATCGGTGCTTGTTCAAAGTTCAAGCTTTTATGCCCGCTCAGCCCAACAAGATTTGTGGAATTAATCCCGGGAACTAAGCGGGCTATATCGTTTGACCGAGATAGCCTCAATAAGCTGCGCCAATCAGTGCAGCACCAATCACCCCGGCTGAATCTCCCAGTTGGTGGCGCACAATCGGAGTCGTGAACTCTTTAGTGAAAACCTTCATTTGTACGCTCTTGAAACATTGCTCCGGTAGTCCATCAATATTGGACAGCCCCCCACCGAGTACGATCACATCGGGATCCATAATGTTGATTAAGTTGGCTAGAGCTTGACCTAGGTTTTCATAAAATTCTTCAACCACATCTGCTGCAACAGAATTTGAACCGCTCATTGCCAGTTTGAAAATGGTTTCACAACTCAAGTGATTGCCACTTGTTTTAGCTAGAGATTGGTAGTGACGCTCAACACCGCTTCCCGAAATAAAAGTTTCTACGCACCCGTTGTGCCCGCAAAAACAGGGCAGTCCATTTGGATCTAAGACCATGTGTCCCCATTCTCCTGCAAGGTGTTGAGGACCTCTTCTGAGTTGTTGGTTAAAGACCCAACCACCACCACATCCTGTGCCCATGATGACCCCGAATACGCAGGAGTGGTCTTGACCGGCCCCAAGCCTTGCCTCAGCCAAGGCAAAGCAATTTGCATCATTCTCAATTGCAACCCTACACCCCAGGGCATGCTCTAAAAGACTTTGAAGGGGGAGGCCGTTTAAACAGACTGTATTAGAGTTTCTAAGCAGTCCGCTTTGGGCGGAAATGGAGCCTGGGGTTCCGATGCCAAGGCTGTGACGAGGGTAGGCTTTTCTTGCATCAAAATACAGCTGCTTTATTTGGGCGATGATGTGCTCAGGACCGTGGTCGGCCTCGGTTGGGATTCTTTTTCGTAAAAGAACATTGTGCAATTCATCCAGCACGGCAAGTTCTATTTTGGTGCCGCCTAGATCGATCCCCATTCGGACTTTAGAATCATTTGCAGTATTCATCGATTTTTTGATACGTCCCTAGGTAGATCTGTGAACAACGGAGTATGAAAAGGATTCGAGCATTTTTTTGGATTACTCGCGTCATTTAAAACAAGCATTTACAATTATCCTATATGAAGTATCAAATCGCAAAAAATAAGCGTCCTAGCACTAATTCTTCATCCCCCTCGCAGCCTTTCGTGTCCTCTTCTTTATCTGCGTTTTCTAACAAGGGATTTAGAGCGTTAATCATTACCTACACCCTTGCGATGATGGCTGACAGTATCGAGCACGTCATCAGCTATTGGATGATGTATCAAAAGTTTCACTCACCCGAACTCGGTGGATTCGCAGTCTTATCTCATTGGTTGCCATTTCTATTTTTTTCCGTTCCAGTGGGTATGTTGGGTGAGCGTTTTGATCCCAGGCGATTAATTCAAATTGGCATGGTTCTCTTCTCCCTCGCCTCCATCGGGTGGGGGTACTGTTTTTTAGTAGACGGACTGCAGATGTGGCAGGCAATGGCTTTACTGGTTTTGCATGGGTGCGCGGGTGTTTTTTGGCACACCTCAACGCAATTACTCCTGCATGACGTTGTCAACAAGGAAGAGCTCCCCGGGGCGGTTAGACTGTTGGCAACTGCTCGCTATTTGGGAATCTTGGTTGGACCTGGGCTCGGAGGACTTATTTTGATAGGTTTTGGGCCCACTTACGGTATTTTCTTAAACGCTACTTTTTATATTCCAACTTTTTTGTGGCTTGTGAGTGCGCCTTACGGTCCAGCATTTAGAACGACGGCTCGAACTTTCAAAATTCCTGTTCGAGGATTCTCGGACATCATCAGCACCTTTAAAGAGGTATCGGCACTACCGGTCATATTCTCAATGGTTATTTTGGTAGGCGCTGCATCTTTCTTTGTGGGTACGAGCTATCAAGCGCAAATGCCGGCTTTTGCTGAGGACCTAGGGCACGGGGACCCGGGACTTTTATACAGCCTTTTGTTGGCAGCGGACGCAGCAGGTGCTTTATTTGCCGGACTTGTCCTTAGTAACAAAGGATTGATGAGACCAAGACCTAAAGCGGCTCTAATTCTTGCTTTTATATGGTGTTTGGTTTTATCAAGTTTTGCGTTCACACACCAATACATCATCGCCTTGACTTTGCTTTTTGTTGCGGGTTTTTTGGAGTTGTCTTTTAACAGTATGGCTCAAAGCCTGGTTCAACTCAATGCACCCGACGAGCACAGAGGGCGAGTTATTGGTTTATTTAACATGTTCTCGCTAGGCATGCGAGCAGGTGCTGGAGTGACAGTTGGTCTAATTGGCGGGCTTATCGGTATTCATTGGTCTTTGGGTTTTGCGGGTATCTTGTTGGCCGCAATCATCACTGTGGTGATGTATATTTTTAACTTCAAGGATTGAAGGGGTCTTTGTAGCCCCTTTGCTTGTTGGTTTAGCTATCAAAATAATTGACATATGACATCAAGCAAACTATTCCAATCAAAAGCGCTGGCCCTAGGCGTCGTTTTGATCCGCTGATCATTACAGCCACTGTAATGACACAAACGACTAAGCGAATGTACAGCGGAATGGTGGCCAGTAAACCGACGGGAAGCACAATCATTCGTACCGTCATCGCAGCCACCATGGCGTAGGTCACAGATGTTAGCCAAATAAAAAACTCGCTATTTTGGTCAACGCGACCTGATAGTATGACACCAACCGATCTGCAAAAATAGGTCCCAATGCAGGCGCTCAATAAGGCTACCCAAAGTTGCAAAGTACTCAGTTGAATATTGTGCATAATTGAATTTGATCTAAAATTTTTGAAGTTTAAATTTCTGTCTGCGTGACTGGTTTGCGAACAAAAAATCGGTCTACACAGTAAGCCCCAGTGCCGCCAATAAGGCCCGACAAAAGTAGGCTGCTATCGGGATCAAGGGTGTAAAAAATAGGCCCTAAAATGCCGCCCGCCAACACAGCTAATCTACTCCAATTGGTTTTGATTTCAGTGAAAGTAAGAACAAAGAAAAGTGGATTAATAAAGATAAGTCCAATGGTAATTGACTTTGACACCATGCCCGCTAAAAGATACCCCAGTGCGGTCCCGGGAAGAGCTAACATCCAGCAAAAAAAACCAAGTCCTACAAAATAGCTACGACGGTACTGAGCACTTATGCGTGGAAATTCGCGCATGGATACAGCCCAAGCAGTCATGGCCAATAAATGAACAGCACCAAAGGCGCCTTTGGATTTATCCTCTTCACTGAACTGCGGAAACAAGGTCAGTGTCATGGTCACAAACCTAGCAGAGGTCAACGTTACAGCAACCGCAATTGCGGCAAGTGAACTATGGGTGATGATCATCTCTAGTAAAACAATCTGACCTGGCAGAGCAAACATAAAAGTGCTGCAAAAGCCAGTAAACCATAACTCTAAACCGTTTGTGCGTCCCATAGCTCCAAAGCCAACCATTCCAGCAAATAAGACCACTGCCGGCGCTCCGATAGCCTCGCGGACTCCGCCCCAAAAGGCTTCCTTTTGAGAGTTGTAGT
>CAIKNE010000003.1 GCA_903828695.1 uncultured Burkholderiales bacterium
CAAGTAAAAGGCAATTAAGGAATGTCTAATCAGTTGCTTGATCAGCAATTTTACGGAACATTACCTAAGCATTGAAAGCTAATATGGATCCTACTTTGTTCCAATTACCCTAGAACTTCTTGTATGAGTAATAGGTGGTAAATATGCCGAAAATTTCATGAAAGCCAAGAATTCAATTTTGCTGGATGAGCCAGCATCATTAAAAACAGTGCTGAAAAAATAGAATATTTGAAACGACACAATTTCGTTGTGTATTCGTTTAGTAACGTGAATAGTTATGAAAATCTAAACGGCAACGATATGAACATGAGCAAATCTGAATTCGCAGAATGCTTTATATTTCAGGTGTAAATCAATTTATCTGCATGAAAAAACTCATATGAATGAATTTGTACAGTGACGATATATTTTTGTAGACGACATTGTTTTTACTGGCAAACAGAAAAATTACACCCATTGTATTGAACATATTCAAATCGTCCGTTTGGATCAAATCCCCAGATACCATAACTGCGTGAGGCTTGTGCTTGAGATGATGGAATGCTTGATAGTTGTGACATTATGAAGTCAACGTTAATTTGAGTGTATCCACTGCTAGGAACAAAAGGGATGCCAGTTGTACCTAGGTAGTTGTAGGATCTAAATCCAAATGTAGTTGTACCATTAGGTGTTAGAAATAAATTTAAGTGTGAAGTAGCCCCGTTATACGATCTAAGTGCATTTAAACTGTCTGAAGTTAGAGTCATGATGGGTGTATTTGAAACATAGCCTGAAGTGAGAGGGAGGCCAACCCCGTAATGTGTTTGAGTTTCGAATAAAGTCGCGCCCTTGTAAATCTTGAGTACAACGGTGTTTGCGCCAACTTGCGATACGTTTAATAATGAAGCTACAGTAGTATCGCTTATCGATAGATTGGACGAAAAGGATGAACCATTTAAGGTTCCAATATTTATATTATTTACAAATACATCAACACTGGTGATTCCTGCGACTGATCCAGTTCGGTTAATATCAATTAAATAAGATGCCGTTGGTGTGCCATAAGCAATGCTGGACTGTAGGTATTGATTTGTCTGATTAATGAGGTAAGTGACAGTGGATTGGACTTGATTTTGTCGACCATACAGTAGCCATTTATTTGTTGTGGCATCCCAAACAATTTGGGTGAAAAAATAATAAGGCATGCCTGAGTATGAGTACATACTGAATGGCTCGTGCGTGGTGGATGTAAATCTAAACGACACATTACAAGTTAAATTTGAAGAGCACGACTCTATGTTGGCTACAGTGTTAATTACAGTGTTAATTACAGCAGTTCCCCAGCCAGTTGTCGTTAGTAAATTACTCCAAAAGTCATGTGCATTCATTCCGTCCTGCAAAAAATTAGGCGAAGAAATACTCAAAATACTTTGGAGGTCACCATTGCTAAAGTCCAAATCAAAGGCATTTGTAACTTGTGTGATTTGGGCTAATTGTGTGCTTGATAAGTTAACAACAGCTTGCAAAGAACCAGTAATAGTAGGTCCTTGACTTAGTCCCGCCTGTAAAGCGCTAATGGATGCACTTCCACTTGTAAAGGCATTTTGAATTTCTAAGCTACTGAGTTGAATATTTTGAACTACTTTTGTTCCATCTAAAAGGAAGTCGATTCCAGTACCATTAGGTGCAAACGATGTCGTAATAAAATCAGAGTTTGATGAAACACCGGCTTGACTAAGTGCATTACTGAGAACTCCTGTTAGAACATTATTGGCTTGATTAATTGTAGATTGCGTTACAAGTGGTAATACGGATGCTGGACTAACTGAATTTCCTGTTCCTGCAATTAGTCTTACTATTGCATCAGTAAGCGGAGTAATGTTTGAGGTATTTATCGAACCAGTTGAAAAACTTGCAACAGTTGAATATAAGGTGATAGGTGAACCAATCGCGGTAACCCCCTCTAATTTTATTAACAAAGGAGCGGTGAGTCCACTAGGATCTATGGAAAATGAGCCGGAAACACCAACTGTTCCGGTGGTTGTTACTCCATGAATATCAGTGATCGTAATCGTGCCCGTTGCAATGGGTGCCCCTGTGGCGGCAGTTCCGCCTATAGTTGTAATCGGACCAGGCGAACTGCCACCACCTCCACCTCCACATGCTACGAATACAATTGACGTAATTATCAGAGTAATTGCTAATAGTATTCTTCTCATTTTTTAAATCTGTATTGTTTAATAATTAAAAATTATATAACTATTAATATAAGTTGTATTAAAATTGATGAATTATTAAAAAATACTACTTTTTCATGCCTGATAAGCCAGATTCTTTTGATGTCGTTATTGCAATAGTTAGCTATCTCGCATTCGCTATATCATTTAAGGTGAATGAGCTATTTAACTCCTGGGTTCTATTTGGTGCCGGAGTCAGTATGGTATTTTTACCAGCAGGAGTTAAGCTTTTGTGTATTTTGGTGGGGCGATTACCAGCGATTTTAGGTATCTTTTTAGCAAGTGTCCTACTGGCTTACGATGCTTGGGATAGCGTGACTACGCTTCATACACTCGAATTTGTGTTATTCACAATACCCAGTGTTGGTAGCTATATGCTCGCTGTTTATGTGATTGCTCCAATGCTTCGTATACAGGGCGATCTTGCTAACCTGAAATACATCCATATTGTGTTTCTGAGCTTGACTGCAAGTATTGTGAATGGATTTGTACATAACTTGTTTTATATAGCCCTTGGCATAACTCAACCGGATGAATATTGGGCTAAAAGTATGGCTATGGTCGTAGGAGACTTTACGGGTTGTTTTTTAGTTGTGGCCATCGCGCATTTCCTTATAATTATGTATAAAAATTACTTTAGAAAATGAATGACAAATTCATACGTTAACTTTATTATTCGGGCCAAACATGCTTTGCAAGCTTTGGATTACCCTGAATTAGATCAAACCAGTAAGCAATTATTGGATGAAATAGCTATTCGCAGTTCCCAAAATCTTGCCATCACAGTTGGTGACCTATTAGTGCTTGAAAGCATTGGTTCGCATGTAACTTTGCATAAAAAGTTTTTGAATTTGATAAAATTGGGTTTCGTTGAAACAACCCATCATGGTGATAACAGGCGAACTAAGTATGTAAATCTAACGCCAAAAGCTGATAAGTACTACAACCAATTAGAAAAGGCTCTCAAAAAAGCAGCCGGTAATGCGTGAACGTTATTCAATAACCTACAAGAGCTTTTATCTTTTCCGTTTCATGATTTAATTTCATTGGTTAGAATAAATGCGGCGTAAAACGTTGCAGTTGACTTTATTTGGTGTTGCCTCATTAGCACATATTCGCAGCGGTTAATATTTGTGTAGTCTTCTTCGGAGAAGTATCCTTATAATGATTTAATATCACGATCAAACCCGTAGCTTTCCTAGGCTCAGTTGTTTAACTTTTAAGATCACCATAGTCGCCTGCTGCACTCAAAAATACTGCAGTAATGTATAAGCCTTGTGGTTTTAGTAAAGGCCAATCATTGTTCCTGACTATTGACGATACGTTATTAAATAGTAGCGCGCAAGAAATTCAAATTTTAGTTAGCGTTTTTCTCGGTGGATGATGTATCAACCAGTCTTTGAGGGCAGCATCGATACGAGTTTGCCATCCGGTACCAGTTGATTTGAATGCTGAAATAACTTCTGGCGATAATCTAATTGTTGTTGAGACTTTGGGATTTTCCTTGGTAGAACCTTGTGGTCTGCCTCTGCGCCGAGTTAGTACTTCACCGGGCGCTTCTAAGCTTTCAAACTTGCCGCGCAAATTTTCCTCAATAGAAATACGCAGCGCTTCTTCGAATTCTTTGAGGTGAGAGTCAAATTTTTTCTTACCAGTTACCATTACTAGGTTTCCATATTTGCACAAAAAAATCAAACCCTAGGGGATTGATCTCTGATGGGGTGATGAGACTGCTAGTCAACAAAGCTAAATTAGACGTTTTACCGCTAAGCCCATCAATTGAAAAATCACCGCTTTGACTCAGCGTTTTGTCTGGGTGTAAGGTCAAGTTTAGGGAACAGTGGTAAGCGTTTCTCAATATTTAAGGTGTTTGGTGATATTTGGTAATTAGATCAACCTCATTCTTTGAACCTAGAACAACACTCACTCGTTCGTGCAATGTTTTAGGCTGAAGGTCTAGAATTCTTTGGTGGCCATTGGTGGATGCACCACCTGCCTGCTCAACGATCCAACTCATGGGATTGGCCTCATACATCAAGCGCAGCTTGCCTGGCTTGTTAGGTTCTCTCTTGTCCCATGGGTACATAAAAACACCACCGCGTGTGAGGATTCGGTGTACATCGGCGACCATACTGGCAATCCATCGCATATTGAAATCCTTACCGCGAACGCCTTCCTTGCCCTCCAAGCATTCATCAATATAGCGTTTCACGGGCGTATCCCAGTGACGCATATTGCTCATGTTGATTGCAAACTCTTTTGTGTCCGCAGGAATTTGAACGTTTTCATGAGTCAATACAAAGGATCCTTGTTCACGGTCAAGCGTAAACATATTGACTCCGTCGCCAACTGTTAATACAAGCGTTGTTTGAGGACCGTAGACGCAGTAACCTGCAGCGACTTGGGCGCTTCCCTTTTGAAGGAAATCAGCTTCACTAACCCCCGTACTTCCCTCTGTTTTTTTGAGCACACTAAAGATGGTTCCAATACTCACGTTCACATCAATGTTGCTGGATCCATCCAGTGGATCAAAGGTTAAGAGATATTCACCTTGAGGGTAACGATTAGGCACGAGATAAATAGTCTCCATCTCCTCTGAAGCCATAGCTGCCAAATGACCACCCCATTCATTGGCTTCAATCAAAACCTCGTTAGCAATAATGTCTAGTTTCTTTTGAACTTCGCCTTGAACGTTCTCGCTCCCAGCACTCCCAAGAACTCCGCCCAATGCTCCCTTATTAACTGCGTGGCTGATGCTTTTGCATGCCCTGGCAACCACCTCTAAAAGAAGTCTAAGCTCTGGAGGAATGTGCCCCTTTTCACGTTGTTGCTCGACAAGAAAGCGCGATAAAGAAATTGTCATTTTGCTAGGGCTCCGATTAAATGGGGAAGTGTTCGATCAAGTCTTGGTTTTATACTGACTGCTAAAAGGCGTTCACAATCAGGGATTATTCTGCCAACGCACGAGTCAAGACCTCGCGAACATCGTTGCTCAGATCGGGTTTAGCTGCGACACGCTTTAAAGCTTCGTATGCTGCAGTTCTGTAAGGCTCAGCCAGTTTTTTCCATCGGTCCAGTGCTCTAGCAAGTCTCGCTGCAACTTGTGAATTAAACGCATCAATTTCTAAAACCCGTTCGCTCCAAAAAACGTAGCCTGATGCATCGGTTCTGTGAAAAGCAGAAGGGTTTGCAATGCAGTAACTAAATATGAGTGCGCGCGCTCTGTTAGGGTTTTTGATCTCAAAATCGTTATGGAGCATGAGCGTGCGAACTTTGGCCAGCAAGTCACCGCCCCGAGAGTTAGAGCTTGCTTGGATTGCAAACCATTTATCCATCACCAATGGTTCGTTCTTGAAGAGTTTGTAGAACACCTCTAGTGCGTATTTGGCTTGCGGGTGACCACAACTCATCAGTGCATTGAGCGCGTTCATGCGCTGGGTCATATTGTCAGCGTGCTCAAAATCATCCAAAGCTATCTTCGCCCAGTTTTCACGTTGTGCGGTTGACCCGTTTGTGTCCAAACTCACGGCTAAGCAAAGCTGTGATAACGCCAATCCACTGAGAGCTCGTTTGCCGCTACTCAAAGGGTCTGGTGAATATGCGTCGGTTTGACGGTTAGAGTGATATGCCCACTCCCAGTCGGTAAACAAAGCGAGCGCAATTTCCTCTCTCATCTTTTCTCTCACTGAATGTACTTTTAAGGGATCTAGTTCGCTCAGTTGCTCAGCTAAGTAACTCTCGCTAGGAAGAGTTAGAACAACTTCCTTAAAAGCAGAATCCAAATGATCACTGCGTAATACGGATCTGAGCCCTTCTATTAAGTCTTGGCTGACGATTTGCTTGGGTAAGTCGTTGGCTTGAATTGCGCTTAAAGCCGTGTCAACGCAAAGCCGTTGAGCCGCGTCCCACTGGTTAAAAGGGTCTGTGTCGTGCGCCAACAAAGTGAGCAATTGTTGGGGGCTTAAATCATGACTCAAAATAACGGGCGCACTAAAATTTCTGAACAAAGATGGCACTGCATCGCTTGTAATCCCTTCAAACTCGAAGGTTTGTTCAGACTGGGTCAAAACACATAACTGAGTGTCCTTCAGCTGAAGTCCATCAGCGCTTATCAAGCCGACCGAGACCGGAATAACGAATGGCTCTTTGTGGGGTTGTCCAACTGTTGCAGGGCAAGACTGGGATAGAGTGAGTGTGTACTTTTGTGACGCGCTGTCATAGCTTGAAGTGGCCTTAACAACAGGTGTTCCTGCTTGCGAGTACCAGCGTTTAAATTGTTCTAAATGCTCCTTGAGTGCAGAACTTGGCGATGCGTCCGCAATTGCATTTGCAAAATCATCACAGGTCACTGCTTGACCATCGTGACGCTTGAAATAAAGCTCCATGCCCTTTGTAAATCCCTCACGACCGACTAAAGTTTGCATCATACGAACAACTTCAGCACCTTTTTCGTAAACTGTGACTGTATAAAAGTTGTTGATCTCTACGTAACTATCGGGTCTAACGGGATGCGCCATAGGACCTGCATCCTCTGCAAACTGCAAGGTCCTTAGCAGTCTTACATCCTCAATTCTCTTAACCGCTTTTGCGGAAACATTACCAGCTAAGTCTTGACTAAATTCTTGGTCCCTAAAAACGGTAAGTCCCTCTTTTAGTGAGAGTTGGAACCAGTCGCGACAAGTGATTCTGTTACCTGTCCAGTTGTGAAAATATTCGTGTCCAACAACGCTCTCAATGTTTGAGAAATCCGAATCCGTAGCAGTTGCTTGTGATGCCAGTACATACTTTGTATTAAAGATGTTTAGCCCTTTATTTTCCATCGCGCCCATATTAAAGTCGGATGTGGCGACGATCATGAATCGTTCCAAATCAAGCGTGAGTCCAAAGCGAGCCTCATCCCAAGCGATACTCGCCATAAGGGATTTCATAGCATGCTCTGTTTTATCTAAGTCGCCAGGTCGAACATAAATTTGTAGTAGATGTTTATTACCTGCGCGCGAGACAATCGATTGCTCTCGCGCAACCAGTTTTCCCGCTACGAGTGCGAATAAATAACAAGGTTTTTTATGGGGATCTACCCATTTTGCAAAATGACGCCCATCCTCAAGTGCGCCACTATCCACTAGATTGCCGTTGGAGAGTAGAACTGGATATGCTTTTTTATCGGCCTTTAAAGTGACTGTAAAACTAGCCATCACATCAGGGCGATCCTGAAAGTAGGTAATGCGCCTGAAGCCTTCGGCCTCGCACTGTGTGAAAAATGACTGGTTGCTAACGTACAGACCCGAGAGTTGTGTGTTTTTAATAGGGTTGCAGATGGTGAAGATTTCAAGATCAAATCCATTTGCATCCTCGGGCAGATTCTCCAGTATAAGTTGGTTTCCTTCGTTCTTGAAACTACTACCCGCACCGTTAACCAAGACACGAGATAGACTCAATTCTTGACCATCTAGACGTAAGGTTGATTCTTTAGAATCCGGATTTTTTCTGATCCGCATTTTGTTCAACACACGCGTTTTTTGTGGATCTAAGTCAAAAGTCAACTCAACCGTATCTATCCAAAATGCGGGTGCTGTGTAATTCTCTCTTTTGATGAGAGGTGAGGCGCCTTCACGATACATTTGTAAACTCCGTCAATAATTTTTGTTTGATTTATTTGAAATCTTCAAATAAGGTGATTTAACTTTAAACGCCTTGTTTAAGCGAAGCTTCAATGAAGACATCTAAGTCGCCGTCGAGTACGCGCTGAGTGTTTGACATCTCTACGTTCGTTCTTAAGTCCTTAATGCGACTTTGATCCAGCACGTAGCTTCGTATCTGATGACCCCAGCCGACATCTGTTTTGGTGTCCTCTAGCTTTTGTTGAACTTCTAGACGCTTGCGCATTTCAAAGTCATAGAGCCTAGAGCGAAGGCGTTTCCATGCCACGTCACGGTTTGAGTGTTGACTACGACTGTCTTGGCACTGCACAACAATGTTGGTTGGGATGTGAGTCAAGCGCACCGCGGAGTCAGTTTTGTTGATGTGCTGTCCACCCGCCCCACTGGCGCGGTAGGTATCAACGCGAACATCTGCCGGATTGATATCAATTTCGACAGAGTCATCAATTTCTGGGTATACAAATACACTTGCAAAGCTGGTGTGTCGTCCACCTGCTGAGTCAAAGGGCGATTTCCGCACTAGTCGGTGCACCCCTGTCTCAGTCCTGAGTAGTCCAAACGCATAGTCCCCTTCAATTTTGATCGTTGCGCCTTTTATGCCTGCAACATCTCCTGGGGTTTCGTCTTCAACAGTTGCTTTAAAACCTTTTCGCTCTGCGTACTTTAAATATTGACGAAGAAGCATGCTCGCCCAATCACAAGCTTCCGTGCCTCCAGCACCAGCTTGCAAGTCTAAAAACGCATGACTTGGATCTGCGGGATTGTTAAACATCCGTCTGAACTCAAGACGTTCGATATCGGCTTGGAGAACCTTAGTCTCTGTTTCAATGGTCAGTAATCCCTCTTGATCATCCTCGGATTTAGACATTTCAAAGAGCTCGGAGTTATCGCTCAGCTCACTTTCAAGGCGATAGATGGTTAAAACTATTTCTTCTAGGCTTTTTTTCTCCCGACCCAGCTCTTGAGCTTTCTTCGGATCGTTCCAAACCGTTGGGTCTTCCAGGGACGCGTTGACAGTTCTTAGACGTTCAGATTTAGCATCGAAGTCAAAGATACCTCCGAAGTTCTTGCGTTCTTTGCGTGAGATCAGCCAAGCTTGTGCCGATTTGATTTAATCTTTCAACTTCCATTTTTAATCCTTATTTATTATCATCTGTCGCAAATTAATTCAAAAGAAGTGCATTTTCCGCCTTACTTATTTGCGACTAACTCGCTATTTTCGCATGGACTGGCCTGGTTAAGTTGGTAAGCGCTTAGACCCCTCAAAATATCACCAATCACTATGACGCTGGGGCTGGCCAGAGACTCATCCCCAATAGTTACGTGTAAACGGTTTAGAGTTGTGAGGATATTGCGCTGTGATTGTAGGGTTGCATTTTGGATGATGCTGACCGGTGTGTTTGGGTCCATACTTTCGAGTAGGCCTAGTTCAATTTCTTTTGAGCCCTTAATTCCCATGTAAATGACAAGGGTCAATTTGGTGGCCTGCGCTGTTTGTCCTATTAAGGACCAGTCCATCTTGTGCTTGGGTTGTGGCGCGCTGGTGTCTTTGGGGTGTGCTGGGGTTTGTTGATGACCAGTCAAGAAGATTACGCCGTGAGCATGATCTCTATGGGTCAAGCTTATTCCAAGTGAGCTCACGGCTGCTAAGCCAGAGGTAATGCCGTTGATGACCTGCACTTGTACGCCAGCGCGGTTTAAACTCTCGACCTCTTCCCCACCTCTACCAAAGATAAAGGGGTCCCCGCCCTTGAGGCGAACCACGCGTTTGCCGCTCAAAGCTTCTTGGATCATTAGCTTTTCAATAAAGGCTTGTGGAGTTGATTTGCACCCCCCACGTTTACCCACATAAAGAGTTCTGGCTTGTGCGCTTATCAAAGCACAAATCTCCTCACTGACCAAGTCGTCCACAAGCACGACGTCAGCACTTTGCAACACTTTAAGTGCTTTGAGCGTTAAGAGTTCAGGGTCTCCAGGTCCCGCACCCACAAGGGAGACGAGGGGAGTGATAGGCAACTTATTCATATTCACGATTGTAGGGCTCCACTATTGTTTGGAGTCCATATTTGCAGTTATCAATGGCAATTTTTACCTGAAAACCGAAGCCAATCTAATTTCTCCCTTGGTTCGTCTGCGATCAAGCCCAAACTCGCTAAATTTACTTCCTAGCGCAGGCTGTTTGAATAAGTTTTACTTGATCCAAAATCGTTTGAGGGGTGGGAAATAAGCCATCCAGTATTTTTTGGGTGTAGTTTGCAATACTTTTTGCATTCAATTCCGCGTTAAAAAATTCCTTAGCCAAGATGCTTCCTTTTTCCGCTTCTATCTCGTTTAGAACGATCCCATCTTTAATAACCGTGTAAGCGGGTGCACGTCTTGCATCTGCTACCGCCTCACCCTCGCAGCCCCTTAGCAGCAAGGCATTGCCGTGAGTGAGCTCTAGGGTTTTACGCATCGAGATAGCGTATTCAGGATGTGTGTAACTTGTGATCAGAAATGGCTTTGAATCTGGGTGGTGATGGCTAGGTAAGACAGGTTGAAGGAGTTTTACCATACTGTGTCCTGAGTTCCTTAGGCCAATCGTGCGCCTTACATCGAGTAATTTTTGCAGCGCAGGACTTATTAAGTTGGTAGGTGCGAAAACAAGTTCACCTGGCTTAAGGACACAAGCAGAATTTGCTTTGAAAATCCCAAGTTCTTGTAAAACGTCTTGGCTTGGTACTCTTTTGCTCTCGGTCGTGCTGCCGTGAATCAAAACAGCAAACCCCTGTCTTGCCAGTAATAGCCCAAGAAGAGGCGTTAAGACGGGCAGGCGCCGAGCACCGTTATAAGAAGGTATGACGACGGCGGGGAGGGCGCTATCAGGGGCTGTAAAGTACGTAATTCGCGCTTGCGCGGCGTCTAAGAACCCACTCATCTCCTGCTCTGTCTCGCCCTTTATTCGCATTGCTAGACAAAAGGCCCCTAGCTGAAGGTCGCTGACTTGACCGTCAAGAATTAAACCCATTAATTCACTTGCTTGCTCCCGGTTTAGGGCTTTGGCACCGTCTTTACCTCGACCAATTTCGCGGATGAAGGGTTGAATACTCATTACTATACGTTGAAAAAAGGCTTGCTAGGTTGGGGGCTTAGTCGAGCCACGATAATACAGGCAATTACTTAAGAAGTTGAGCGAATGTTAATTTTAGGAATCGAATCCTCGTGCGATGAAACGGGCGTGGCATTGGTTGAGATCTCGCCGGGCACAGGTGCGCCTCAATCCTCCTGGCCCAAGCTCATTTCACAAGCGTTGCACTCTCAAATTGCACTGCACACCCCCTACGGCGGCGTAGTTCCAGAGCTTGCAAGCCGAGACCACATACAACGCGTTGTTCCTCTCACGCGTGCGGTGATGCAAGGGTCGCATCGCCAATTAGAGGACATCGATGCGGTTGCTTTTACAAAAGGGCCTGGATTGGCAGGTGCGCTGTTGGTTGGGGCCGGGGTTGCCTGCGCGCTAGGTGCTTCTTTGGATATTCCAGTTCTAGGGGTACACCACTTGGAGGGGCATTTACTTTCTCCGTTTTTAAGTGCAGATGCACCAAGCTTTCCTTTTATCGCCCTCTTAGTCTCGGGTGGACACACTCAACTAATGCGGGTTCTGGGGGTTGGAGAATATGAAATTCTTGGAGAGTCGATTGATGACGCTGCTGGGGAGGCGTTTGACAAATCTGCAAAGTTACTAGGTATTGATTATCCGGGAGGTAAAGAGCTCTCGGAACTCGCTATCCACGGGAACCCACTTGCTTATGCGTTTCCACGTCCCCTACTTCATAGTAAGGATTTGAATTTCTCATTTGCTGGTCTTAAAACTGCAGTGCTAACGCAGTGCAAGAAGTTGGGCGGCGAGCTTTTAAATGAGCGTGCCAATTTGGCCGCTTCCACACAGGCGGCTATCGTTGAGGTGTTGGTTAAAAAATCTATAAAAGCCTTGGCGCAAACAGGGCTAAAAACTTTAGTTGTCGCAGGTGGGGTAGGGGCTAACAGCGCACTTCGAATGTCCCTCAATTCCGAGTGTCGCAAATTGAACATCCGTGTGCATTACCCTGAGCTTGAGTTTTGTACGGACAACGGGGCAATGATCGCAATGGCCGCCGCAATGAGAATACAGGCCAAGCGCAGTTCACCTACAAAAGATTACTCTTTTGAGGTGAGCCCGCGATGGCCATTAGATCAAATTAATTAATTCAAATGGTACGAATGAATAGCGCCTAATTTGATCATGACAATCAAAGAATCGGTAATGTTGTTGCCTGACTTACTGGGACTTTCTTGGTCAATGTAAGGTACAAAACGCCGTCCTCTAGCTTTGCCGAACTCAACCCAGCGTCAATCTCCTCGGGCAATTCATAACCGCCGCTGTAATTGCGTTTAGCTTGCTCAGTGGTTTTGATGCGAACCACTTGTCCCTCAATAGAGATATTGAGTTGATCACGAGAAACGCCAGGCACATCGATTTGAAGTTTGTAACTTTTCTCGTCTTGTTCGACACTAGGGGTGCTATTGGAATTAAGGACGCCATCAATAAAGCGGTCGAACGATGCTGTGTTTGCTCTGCGATAAGAGGGGGGTGCTATAGTGGATAAAAACATGTAAAACTCCTGGTGTTTTTGGGCCTTGAGCCCGGAATAAACTTAAGCTCAAATCTGAATCGTTTTGAGTTCTTGTTCTATGTATTTCAGATGGGTATACCTACTCTTAATTTCAAGTGAAAGAGCCGGGTTATTTTTTTGCGACCGTTGGTCTTGAATTTGGGGAATAATGCCCTATTTGGCCTTTCGCTCCAATTTGGCGCTTGAGACTCACCTTATCTACCTTTATTAATAATTTTGATATTATTTTTGAACTATGCGCCCACTGATACAAAACCTTGAAGAGTCAAAAATACGCGAGGTTGCAAACGCTGCAATAGGCAGGACCGATGTTCTTGCTTTTTGGTTTGGAGAAAGCGACGAAGTCACGCCTGAATTTATCTGTGACGCAGCAGTTGAGTCCTTAAGGAAGGGGGAGACTTTTTATACCCACAACTTGGGCTTGCCTGAGTTGCGCGATTCGATTGCAAAGGAGATGAGTAAACGCCACGGCCTGGGCAGGTTTGGGACTCAAAACATTGCCGTTACCTCTGGTGGAGTGAACGCACTTATGATCGCCTCTCAGGCACTTATCTCGCCTGGAGATGAGGTGGTTGCGGTAACACCTTTGTGGCCTAACTTGTGTGCGCAGGCGGTCATTATGGGTGCAAAACTCACCAGTGTCCCTTTAAAGCCCTTGGACGGCGCATGGACGTTGGATATGCAAATGCTTTTGGGGGCATTGACACCTAAAGTCAGGATGCTGATCGTCAATGCGCCAAATAACCCAACGGGGTGGACCCTGAGCGCTGAAGAGCATCAACTTATATTGAACCATTGCCGCTTAAACGGCATTTGGATTTTGGCCGATGAGGTCTATGAGAATTTGTACTACGAGCCGACCTCAAATGGGTGTGCTCCAAGCTTTTTAGATGTGGCTACACCACAAGATCGATTGATAGTGGTCCATAGCTTCTCTAAAAGCTTTCTAATGACGGGTTGGCGCCTAGGCTGGATGGTAGTACCCGAGGAAATTTTAGGCTCGGTTGGTAAATTGATCGAATTTAATACCTCTTGCGCTAGTTTATTTACCCAGCGCGGCGGGGTTGTGGCACTTTCTCGGATACAAGAGATTACGCCAAAAGTTGTTGCGCATCTTAAAATGTGTCGCGATACACTCATCGGACAACTAAAAACCATGGAGCGCCTGGAGTTGTCTAGTCCCAAGGGAGGGATGTACGCATTCTTTAAAATAAGCGGACATACCGACTCACTTCAAATTGCAAAAAGGCTGGTCAGCGAGGCAGGACTAGGCATTGCGCCTGGCGAGGCATTTGCCCCCGAGTCTCGAGATTGGCTCAGATGGTGTTTTGCCTCCAAAGACCTCAACAGGCTCTTAGATGGGGCAGAAAGGCTAGACAACTGGATACGCAAAAATTAAACATATATTTATTAATACTTTAATACTAAAAATATGTCAATATGCGCTATTTCTTCCAGAAAAATCACTGCGGCACTTGTCCTCAAACATTTATCTGTTTTCTGACTGGCTAAAGGTGTAACACAGGTCTACGCTGTTGGTTGGCCGTGGATTAGCCAAATTTAATCTAAGTCAGCTATAATCTATTGTTGTCAGGGAACAAGGCTAATGCTTTGGGACTTAGCAACTAATCACGCCTTCTGGCATTTCCGGCTGTTGGCGCATGTAAAACTTTTTGGAAAAACAATGAATATTCAACAAACGTCTGAAGTCGTTAAGGCTAACGCACGCAGTGCAAACGATACTGGGAGTCCTGAGGTTCAGGTTGCTCTTTTAACAGCTCGTATCAATGAGTTGACCCCCCACTTTAAGACTCATGCTAAAGATCATCACGGTCGCCGTGGACTCTTGCGCATGGTAAGTCGTCGTCGTAAATTGCTCGATTATTTGAAATCTAAAGATGCAGATCGCTACACTCAGTTGATCGCTAAATTAGGTTTACGTAAGTAATAACTTAAGTTTGATCGAGCATCAAATCTTGATTATGTTTTAGAAGCAAACGCCTGAGTTAATTCATAGCTCAGGCGTTTTGTGCTTCAAGCATTATCAAATCGTTGGAGTAGGTTGGAGATTAGCAGGGCTGAAGCTGTGTCATTCCAAAAGACCAGCGCAACTCAGGAGTGGATATCAAGGCCTCCTAAGATTGTGTTTTTTTGGAATGGCATCGTGTTCTGAGAATCCTTTTCCTCTCCAGGCTTTTAAGGCTGCCCTTTTTTAAAGCCTTGTAGTTATAGTGAAATTGGAGAAACACATATGTCACTTTTTAATAAAGTTACCAAAACCTTTCAATGGGGACAACACAAGGTCACGATGGAGACCGGTGAAATTGCTCGACAAGCCACTGGTGCGGTCGTTGTTGATATTGAAGGCACTGTTATTTTGGCAACAGTCGTTGCATCTAAGTCATCTAAGCCAGGGCAAGATTTCTTCCCGCTGACGGTTGATTACATTGAGAAGACTTATGCTGCGGGCAAGATTCCCGGTAGCTTCTTCAAGCGCGAAGCAAAACCTAGTGAATTAGAGACTTTGACAAGTCGCTTGATCGACCGTCCTATTCGTCCTCTTTTCCCCGAAGGCTTTTACAACGAAGTGCATGTGGTCATTCATACCATGTCCTTGAATCCCGAGGTGGATGCAGATATGGCTGCGATGATTGGAGCCTCTGCTGCTTTGTCTATATCCGGCGTACCGTTTAATGGCCCTATTGGCGCCGCGCGCGTGGGCTATATCAACGGTGAATACGTTTTAAATCCAGGCCAAACTCAGCGCAAGGGCAGCATCATGGACCTCGTGGTTGCGGGTACTGAGACAGCCGTTTTAATGGTTGAGTCTGAGGCGCAGCAATTGTCTGAGGAAGTAATGCTTGGAGCTGTGATGTTTGGTCATACCCAAGGTCGTATCGTCATTGACGCTATTCATGAGTTGGTTAAGGAAGCGGGCAAGCCGGCTTGGGAGTGGAGTGCACCTGCACGTGATGAGGCGTTTGAATCTAAGGTCAAGGCACTTGCTCAAGATGCGCTTAATGCGGCTTATCAAATTCGCAACAAGCAGTCCAGAACTCAGGCTTGTCGCGAGGCTTATGCAGCCGTTAAAGCCGGCCTGACTGAGGCAGGCGTAGAGTTTGACTCAATCAAAGTAGATAACCTTTTGTTTGAAATTGAAGCTCGCATTGTGCGCGGCCAAATTCTCTCCGGTGAACCGCGAATTGATGGTCGCGACACTCGTACTGTTCGCCCTATTGAGATTCGCACGGGTGTGCTACCGCGTACCCACGGCTCTGCACTTTTCACTAGGGGTGAGACTCAGGCCTTGGTGATCTCTACCTTAGGCACAGACCGCGATGCACAGCGTATCGACGCCTTGAGCGGTGAGTTTGAAGACCGCTTCATGTTCCACTACAACATGCCTCCCTTTGCCACTGGCGAAGTCGGTCGCATGGGTAGCACAAAGCGTCGCGAGATTGGTCACGGCCGTTTGGCTAAAAGAGCCCTCGTTGCTTGCTTGCCCACCAAAGAAGAGTTTCCTTACACTGTGCGTGTTGTATCTGAGATTACAGAATCTAACGGATCTTCTTCCATGGCATCAGTATGTGGTGGATGTTTGGCGTTAATGGATGCAGGTGTTCCAATGAAAGCTCACGTTGCAGGAATTGCGATGGGTTTGATTAAAGAAGAAAACCGTTTCGCCGTTTTGACTGACATTTTGGGTGATGAAGATCACCTGGGCGATATGGACTTTAAAGTTGCAGGTACTCCAAACGGAATTACTGCACTTCAAATGGACATCAAAATTCAAGGGATTACCCAAGAAATCATGCAGGTCGCTTTGGCGCAGGCTAAGGAAGCAAGACTTCACATTTTGGGCATCATGCAATCAACAATGGGTTCTGCAAACACTGAGATCAGTGACTTTGCGCCACGTTTGTACACCATGAAGATCAATCCTGAGAAAATCAGAGACGTGATTGGTAAGGGCGGCGCAACTATTCGTGCATTGACAGAAGAGACTGGTACTCAGATCGATATCTCTGAGGACGGCGTCATCACCATTGCATCCAGTGAAGGCGCTAAAGCTGAGGAAGCCAAGCGCCGCATTGAGGAGATCACGGCTGAGGTTGAAATTGGCAAGATTTATGAAGGTCCTGTAACTAAGATTTTGGATTTCGGTGCACTGATTAACTTATTGCCCGGAAAAGATGGGCTCTTGCACATCAGCCAAATCAGTCACGAAAGAATCGCCAAGGTGAGCGACGTGTTAGCTGAAGGCCAAATTGTCCGAGTTAAGGTATTGGAAACGGATGAGAAAGGTCGCGTTAAGTTGTCCATGAAAGCGTTGACAGAGCGCCCTGCGCCTGCTGCTCAAGCGGACTCACCTGCGCATGACTCACACTCAGCTCATGAGCACTCACCTCACCAAGACTAAACCAATTTCAATTGAGTAAAAAGGGGGGGGAGGCAATGAACGTTCAAAGAGGTTGGAGTTTTTAAACTCTGACTTTGGAGCATGTTCCCCAGCCCTCCCTTAAAGATTGAGCCTTACTTTTAAAGTTTGACATGCGAAGCCCTAAAAAACTCATTGCCGGTAATTGGAAAATGAACGGCTCACTAGAGTTCAACTCAACTTTGATGCACTCATTGTTGGGAGGGGATTTGCACGCTAATGCTTGTGATGTAGCTGTTTGTGCGCCTAGCGTTTACTTGGCTCAAATTCATGCGTTGTTGCTCAGTGCAGGCTCAAGCCCGATTCATTTGGGCGCCCAAGATATCTCTGCTCATGAGAAGGGGGCTTACACCGGTGAAATTTCAGTATCCATGCTGAAAGACTTCGGAGTCGCATACGCAATCGTGGGACATTCTGAGAGAAGGCAGTTTCACCATGAATCGGACCAATTGGTCGCCATAAAGGCAGAGCGAGCTCTTAGTGCTGGCATCACACCAATCGTTTGTGTCGGTGAAACCCAGCAAGAAAGAGGGGTAGGGCTAACAGAGGTCATTGTTAAGCGCCAACTTGCTGCGGTGATTCATCTTGTGGGGCACTGCATTACTGAAATTGTTGTGGCCTATGAACCTGTTTGGGCAATTGGTACGGGGCTTACTGCAACACCTGAACAAGCGCAATCTGTGCACGCCGTGCTAAGAGCGCAGCTTCGAGCTGCAGCAGGAGATGGTGCACAGAAAATCCGTATCTTGTATGGTGGGAGCATGAACGCAGCAAACGCAAAGTCTTTGCTCTCTCAGCCCGATATTGATGGAGGCTTGATAGGCGGAGCTGCCCTGAAGGCGGCGGATTTCTTGGCGATCGTTGCATCGGCTTAACGCTAGTAAATTTTTGAATAAGCTTGAATTTAATTAAGTAAGAAATATCTTTCGGAGTAAGTGAAATGAATGTGGTTTTAAATATTATTTTGTTAATTCAAATCTTGTCTGCTCTAGCGATGATCGGCCTCATCTTGCTCCAGCACGGAAAAGGCGCGGATATGGGCGCTGCTTTTGGAAGCGGAAGCTCTGGAAGTCTTTTTGGGGCAAGTGGAGGCGCTAACTTCTTATCCCGTTCCACTGCAGTGTTGGCGGCTATCTTTTTTGCGTCAACACTGGGGCTTGCCTTTTTTGGTCAACCACACGCAGCTCGATCGGGAAGTGTGTTGGAGGGGGTTAATGTGCCCGTCAAAACGGCCCCAGCCAATAACGATATCAGCAACCAAATCCCTGGTACAACCCCCTCCGCGCAGGCTGGCGCGTCTGGGTCTGTGGGCTCAGCGCCAACACCAACAAGTTCCGAGGGGGTCAATAAAATACCTGCCAAGTAAAAGTTAGAAAAATTAGAGTCTTGAGCGAGTCACTTTATGCCTTTACATAGGCATTTGGGGTAAACTCTAGGACTTCGATGCGGAGCAGATCAAAGTTTGAGATGCTTTTCATAAATGGTTCATGCCGTCGTGGTGAAATTGGTAGACACGCTATCTTGAGGGGGTAGTGGCGAAAGCTGTGCGAGTTCGAGTCTCGCCGACGGCACCAAACTTGTTAAACATGAATCTAAATTGGACACACAATACTTTGTGAAATTGGAATGAGTTTAGTTCAATACCTACCCGTCCTTCTGTTTATATTAATTGGACTTCTTGTTGGAGTCGCTCCACAAGTTTTAGGCCACTTTCTGGGCCCCAACAAACCGGACGAGCAGAAGAATTCCCCTTATGAGTGTGGTTTCGAGGCGTTTGAGGACGCCAGAATGCAATTTGATGTGCGCTATTACTTGGTGGCCATTCTTTTTATCCTATTCGATCTAGAAATAGCTTTCCTCTTTCCCTGGGCAATTGCCTTGAAGGAAGTTGGCTTTGTTGGCTTTTGGTCCATGATGATCTTCTTGGGCATACTGGTTGTTGGATTTGCGTACGAATGGAAAAAAGGGGCCCTTGACTGGGAATAAATTATGTCTCTTGACGGCGTATTTAAAGAAGGCTTCATCACCACCTCATATGATTCGGTGGTGAATTGGGCAAAAACGGGCTCTTTGTGGCCTATGACTTTTGGTCTGGCCTGTTGTGCGGTGGAGATGATGCATGCAGGTGCTTCAAGATACGATATTGACCGTTTTGGAATGCTCTTTCGCCCCAGTCCCCGTCAATCGGATTTGATGATCGTAGCGGGTACGCTTTGTAACAAAATGGCGCCCGCGCTTCGTAAGGTTTACGACCAAATGTCAGAGCCTAGGTGGGTGTTGTCTATGGGCTCTTGTGCTAACGGTGGTGGTTATTACCACTACAGTTATTCAGTTGTACGCGGATGTGACCGCATTGTTCCTGTGGACGTGTATGTCCCGGGTTGTCCCCCGACAGCAGAAGCTCTTTTGTACGGCATTCTTCAATTGCAAACCAAAATTCGCCGTGAAAACACGATTGCGCGATAAGTCTAGAGGTCCAACACATGAGTCTGTCTTTAGATAACCTGCAAAAAACACTAAATGAGGTTTTGGGTGACAAAATTAAATCACTCAACTCTTCGCTTGGTGAGCTAACGCTTACGGTAAGCGCTTTAAATTACCTAGAGGTTTGTGAAACTCTATCCACTCATCCTCGACTTGCATTTGAGCAGTTAATTGATCTTTGTGCTGTGGATTATTCGAGTTACAAGGACGGAGCTCACAGTGAGTTCACCGATGGCCCCCGTTTTGCCGTGGTAAACCATTTGTTATCCATCGTCCACAACTTTAGGTTGCGGGTTAAGGTCTTTGCTGAGTCAAGTGAATTGCCGCGTATCCCGTCTGTCAATGCGATTTGGAGTTCTGCAAATTGGTATGAGCGAGAGGCCTTTGATTTGTACGGTGTGATCTTTGATGGTCACGAGGATCTGCGTCGCTTGCTTACAGATTACGGATTTATTGGGCATCCATTTAGAAAAGATTTTCCCTTGTCGGGTCATGTAGAGATGCGTTATGACGCTGAGCAAAGGCGCGTTATTTACCAACCCGTATCCATTGAGCCTAGAGAGGTTACTCCCCGGATTATTCGTGAAGATAACTACGGGGGATTGCACTAAGTACTCGTTATAAATTTTTGAGATTTGACTCAATTATTCTTCAAGCGAATGCACCGCACACACCATGCCTGATATTAAAAATTACACCCTCAATTTAGGACCTCAACATCCTGCGGCTCACGGCGTTCTCAGGCTAGTCTTGGAGCTTGACGGGGAGGTCGTGCAACGCGCTGACCCACACATCGGACTCTTGCACCGAGCTACTGAAAAGCTAGCTGAGCACAAGACTTACATCCAGTCACTGCCCTACATGGACCGCTTGGACTATGTCTCAATGATGTGCAATGAGCATGCTTATTGCCTTGCCATAGAGAAACTTCTTGGACTTGAAGTTCCCAAACGTGCTCAGTACATCCGGGTGATGTTTGCTGAGATCACGCGTCTTTTGAATCATTTGTTATGGTTGGGTTGCCACGGATTTGACTGCGGCGCAATGAACATTCTTATCTACTGCTTCAGAGAGCGTGAGGATCTCTTTGATATGTATGAAGCAGTTTCTGGTGCCCGCATGCACGCTGCCTATTTTCGTCCAGGTGGAGTCTACCGCGACTTGCCTGACCATATGCCGCAGTACCAGGTGAGCAAGATTAAAAATGCACGCGCTATTTCTAAATTAAACGAAAACAGAAGCGGCTCGTTACTGGACTTTATTGAAGACTTCACAAATCGCTTTCCAAGCTTTGTGGATGAGTATGAAACTCTTTTAACGGACAACCGTATTTGGAAGCAACGTACTGTGGGCATTGGAGTGGTAAGTCCAGAGCGTGCTAAGAGTTTAGGCTTTACTGGAGCGATGCTGAGGGGCTCGGGAATAGCTTGGGATTTGCGCAAATTCCAGCCCTACGATGTGTACAGTGAACTCGATTTTGATATCCCAGTTGGTAAAACGGGTGACTGCTATGACCGCTATTTGGTTCGGGTTGAGGAAATGCGTCAATCCAACCATATCATCAAGCAATGTGTTTCTTGGTTACGCAACAATCCTGGACCCGTGATCACGGATAACCATAAAGTTGCTGCTCCTCACAGAGAGAGTATGAAAGAGCATATGGAGGAGTTAATCCACCACTTTAAATTATTCACTGAAGGGTTCCATGTGCCAGAGGGTGAGGCCTACGCAGCTGTGGAACACCCTAAGGGTGAGTTTGGTATCTATCTTGTTAGCGATGGAGCCAACAAGCCTTACCGTTTGAAGATTAGAGCGCCTGGCTTTCCTCATTTGGCAGCCATGGATGAAATGGCTAAAGGACACATGATTGCTGACACAGTAGCTGTCATCGGCACGATGGACATTGTGTTTGGGGAGATCGACCGATGAGCACAATTCATATGAATAATGTAGATGCGCATGCGCTTGAGCCTAAGGCTAGTGAATTTGCTCCCGACGTTGTTGCTCGATTTGCCAAGGAGGTAGCTAAATACCCTGGCGATCAAAAGCAATCCGCTGTAATGGCTTGTCTGTCTATTGTTCAGCAAATTAAAGGGTATGTAAATTCAAGTGATGAATTGTTCTTGGCTAACTATTTAGAGATGCCCCCGATGGCGGTGCATGAGGTGAGTACCTTCTACAACATGTACAACTTGGCGCCAGTAGGGCGGTTCAAGATCAATGTGTGCACTAATTTGCCCTGCCAGTTAAGACAGGGGCAGACAGCACTTGAATACCTAAGTCAAAAATTGGGTGTATCCGTAGGCGGCACAACTAAAGACGGTATGTTTACTTTGCAACCTGGTGAGTGCATGGGCGCTTGTGCCGACGCGCCTGTGATGCTGGTCAATGACCGGACAATGTGCAGCTTTATGAGCACTGAGAAAATGGATCAAATGATAGATAGCCTAAGAGCACTAAAAGACGATGGAGTTCAGTCATGAGCATTGATTTGAACAACGTTCTATCTGGGTTTCGTGCCAATGGTGATCAAACTTGTTTTCATGGCCGTCATATTAAACCCCAGATTTTGGACGGATTGAATGGATCTAATTGGTCCTTGCAAGACTATGAGAGTAGGGGTGGATACCAGGCGCTTCGCAAAATACTGGGTAAGGATGGGGGTGAAGGCTTAACCCAGGATCAAGTCATTGCAACCGTTAAAGAGTCTGGACTCAGGGGGCGCGGCGGAGCCGGCTTTCCTACTGGACTCAAGTGGAGTTTCATGCCTCGCCAGTTCCCTGGCCAAAAGTACTTGGTTTGTAATTCGGACGAAGGCGAGCCTGGAACATGCAAGGACAGAGACATTATGCAGTTCAATCCCCATTCGGTGATTGAGGGCATGGCTATTGCAGCTTATGCAATGGGGATTTCGGTGGGGTATAACTATATCCATGGTGAAATTTTCCAAACCTATGAGCGTTTCGAAGAAGCCTTAGATCAGGCAAGAGAGGCGGGCCTGTTAGGTGACAACATCATGGGAAGTAGTTTTAGCTTTCAGTTGCACGCTGCCCACGGTTTTGGGGCTTATATCTGTGGCGAGGAAACAGCGCTGCTTGAGTCCTTAGAAGGAAAGAAAGGGCAGCCTAGGTTCAAGCCACCGTTTCCCGCAAGTTACGGCTTGTACGGCAAGCCCACAACGATCAACAATACCGAGACGTTTGCAGCAGTGCCGTGGATCATCAGGAACGGTGGACAAGCTTATTTGGAATGCGGTAAACCCAATAACGGTGGAACTAAGATTTTCTCAGTGAGTGGCGACGTTGAGCGTCCAGGAAACTATGAAGTACCCATGGGCACGCCTTTCCCGGTATTGCTAGAACTTGCAGGTGGCGTTAAAGCCGGTCGTACCTTAAAGGCGGTGATCCCTGGAGGATCCTCAGCCCCTGTATTGCCTGCTTCCATCATGAATGATGTGACCATGGATTACGACAGCATTGCGAAGGCGGGATCCATGCTCGGGTCCGGCGCTGTGATCGTCTTAGATGACTCTAGATGCATGGTGAAAAGTCTTCTTAGACTGTCTTACTTTTATATGCATGAGTCTTGCGGACAATGTACGCCTTGCAGAGAGGGTACGGGTTGGCTTTGGAGGGTGGTGGACCGAATTGAGCGGGGCGAGGGTCGTGAAAGCGATCTGGCTTTGCTGGATAACGTTGCAGAAAACATTATGGGACGCACTATTTGTGCACTTGGTGACGCTGCGGCCATGCCCGTACGGGGCATGATTAAGCATTTCCGTCACGAGTTCGAACATCACATCACGCACAAGACCTGTTTGGTCTCGGCGACAGTTTGATCAGGAATTAGCACATATGGTTGAATTAGAGATCGACGGCAAAAAAATAGAGGTCCTAGAGGGCAGCATGGTTATGCATGCTGCTGAAAAACTGGGCACTTACATTCCTCACTTTTGCTATCACAAAAAACTCTCCATTGCGGCCAACTGCCGTATGTGTTTGGTCGACGTGGAGAAAGCTCCCAAGGCAATGCCTGCATGCGCCACACCAGTCACACAGGGCATGATCGTCAGAACCAAAAGCGAAAAAGCAACCAAAGCACAAAAGTCTGTGATGGAGTTTTTGCTGATCAACCACCCGCTAGATTGTCCAATTTGCGACCAAGGCGGAGAGTGCCAACTCCAAGACTTGGCCGTGGGCTATGGTGGTAGCTCTTCCCGATACGAAGAAGAAAAACGGGTTGTATTTCATAAAGACATTGGTCCCCTGATCAGCATGCAGGAGATGAGTCGCTGTATTCACTGCACACGTTGTGTGCGGTTCGGTCAAGAAATTGCGGGTCAAATGGAGCTCGGCATGTCTCACCGCGGCGAGCACGCTGAGATTGAGGCGTTTGTTGGGCAAACGGTTGACTCAGAACTCTCTGGCAACATGATTGATGTTTGCCCCGTTGGCGCTTTGACCAGTAAACCTTTCAGATATCAAGCACGTACTTGGGAGTTATCTAGGCGTAAAACCATCAGCCCTCACGACTCTACGGGTGCTAATTTAATTGCCCAGGTTAAAAACAACCAAGTACTGCGTATTGTTCCCCTAGAAAACGAGGCGATCAATGAGTGCTGGATAGCCGATAGAGACCGTTTTTCCTATGAGGCATTGAGTAGTGATCAGCGGCTAACTTCGCCAATGATCAAGCAAGATAATGTATGGCGCTCAGTTGACTGGCAAACTGCGCTTGAGTACATCGCACATGGCGTCAAACACATCCAAAAAGATCATGGTCAGCAAAGTATCGGTTTACTGGCTAGCCCACACAGCACTTTGGAAGAACTGTATCTGGGCGGTAAGCTCATTCGAGCGCTTGGGTCTGAGAATATTGACTCAAGACTCAGGCAACGAGATTTCAGTGCTGATAAAGACCGACCCTCTACGCCTCAAGCGCATTGGTTGGGACGCTCCATTGAGTCTTTATCTCAGCTCCAGCGTTTATTGGTCGTTGGTTCTAATTTGCGAAAAGACCACCCATTGCTTGCGCTGCGAATTCGTCAAGCGACAAGACGCGGTGCGCAGGTGAATACGCTTAATGCCCACCAACAAGATTGGGCAATGCCTTTAAAGAATAGTTTTAATGCTTTGGCATCCACTTGGGTTGCTGCGCTCGGTTTGATCGCCGAGAGTGTTGCAAAGGCCAAAGGAGTTCAGTCCCCAGTTGCAGTCTTGAGTTCCAATGCGGTGATGAACGAGCTATTGGGTATCAATCCCCAAGCATTGATTCAGGCAACTCATATTGCTGAGTCGTTGTTGGGCGGCGATCAAAAGGCGGTTCTGCTAGGGAATGCCTGCGCGCACCATCCGCAGGCTACAAGCTTGTTGGCCCTTGCTAATTGGATTGGTGAACAAACTGGCGCTTCGGTCGGATTTTTATCAGAAGCAGCCAACACAGTTGGCGCTCAACTGGTTGGGGCAGTACCAACGGTGTCTGGTTTGAATACGCGTTCTATGATTGAATCTGACAAAGTCAAAGCATTGTTTATTCTCGGAAATGAACCAGTGTTTGACTGCGCAGATGGGGCAAAAACAACTGCGCACTTGGCCAAAAAAGACATGATCATCTCGATGAACGCGTTCAAAGCCAACATGGAGTTCAGTGATGTACTGCTTCCCATTGCTCCGTTTACTGAAACGCCTGGTACCTTTGTGAACGCACAGGGCTTAGCGCAGAGCTTTCACGCCGTGGTTAGGCCCTTAGCCGACACTCGACCGGCCTGGAAAGTCCTGCGTGTTTTGGCTAATGTATTGGGGCTGAGCGGTTTTGAGTATGAAACGATTGAGGAGTTGAGGGCTGACGCATTACCCAAGGATATAGCCTCACACCTAAACAACGCGAGTTTCAAAGATCTCTCAAGTATTGATCTCAGCCCATCTCAGGGTATCGTAGAAGAAGATTTAAGCGTGGGAATTTATGGGCTAGATTCTTTGGTCAGAAGATCGCACGCTTTGCAGCACACAGTTGATGCACAGTTGGATCCCCGCTTCCAGGCATACGCCGCAATCAACAACCAGGCCTCAAGCCATCACGATCACACTGCACATCAGTCTGGACACCCCAATACTTCAATTCACACCCTTAAAGAGGTCAATGCACATGTTTGACACTCTTTATCTTTCAGGTCTTAACGTATCCAATTACGCTCTTTGGACCACGGTGATTTGGCCTGTAATTTGGGCGCTTATTAAAATCGTTGCCGTCCTCGTTCCCTTGCTTCTCAGTGTTGCCTACCTGACGCTTTGGGAGCGCAAGGCCATTGGATTTACACAAATCCGTGTAGGCCCTAACCGTACGGGCCCACTGGGATTGTTGCAACCCATTGCGGATGCTTTGAAGTTACTCACTAAAGAGATCATCCTTCCAACCAAGGCCGATAACAAATTATTCTTTATCGGACCTGTGATGACCATCATGCCTGCCCTAGCGGCGTGGGCCGTCATCCCCTTTGGGCCAGAAGTTGTGTTATCCAACATCAATGCGGGTTTACTCTTTTTAATGGCTATTACTTCCTTAGAAGTTTATGGTGTCATCATTGCCGGATGGTCTTCAAATTCTAAATACGCTTTCTTGGGTGCGATGCGTGCATCTGCGCAAATGGTGAGTTATGAGATAGCGATGGGCTTTTGTTTGGTCATCATTCTCATGGTCTCCGGCACCTTAAATATGGCTCAAATTGTGTTGGCTCAGAATAGAGGCACTTTTGCCAGTATGGGAATCAACTTTCTTTCTTGGAACTGGTTGCCCTTGCTACCTATTTTTGTGGTTTACTTTATCGCAGGACTCGCTGAGACCAATCGCCACCCCTTTGATGTGGTTGAGGGGGAGTCCGAAATTGTGGCAGGCCATATGATTGAGTATTCAGGGATGTCCTTTGCGATGTTCTTTTTGGCTGAATACGCCAACATGATTTTGATCGCTATCACCAGTGTTGTCATGTTCTTGGGTGGTTGGTTGCCGCCCTTTGATAACGAAGTCTTCAATGCGGTTCCTGGCGGGGTTTGGCTCTTTATTAAGACTTTTGTAATGGTCACAATGTTTTTGTGGGTGAGAGCTACGTTCCCTCGTTACCGCTACGACCAAATTATGCGCTTGGGATGGAAAATTTTTATTCCCATTACCTTGATTTGGCTCATTGTGGTGGGATTGTGGATTGTGAGTCCTTGGAATATCTGGAAATAATGGGAAATAATTAATGACAACTATGTCCAATCCCAGTGCAAGTGTGCACGCAGCACCTAATCGCTTTCCCCTTGAAGGCAGCGAGAGTGTATTTTCTTGGAAAGACTTCCTATCTAGTTTCTTACTGGTTGAGCTGTTCAAGGGAATGGCATTGACGGGTAAATACATGTTTGCTCGAAAGGTGACGGTTCAATTCCCTGAGGAGCGAACGCCTCAAAGTCCCCGTTTTAGAGGTTTGCATGCGCTGCGTCGTTATGAAAACGGAGAAGAGCGATGTATCGCTTGTAAATTGTGTGAGGCAGTTTGTCCAGCTCTTGCAATCACTATTGAGTCTGATGTGAGAGCGGACGGCTCCCGCAGAACAAGTCGTTACGACATTGATTTAACCAAATGTATTTTTTGTGGATTTTGCGAGGAAAGTTGCCCCGTAGACTCTATTGTTGAGACGCATATTTTCGAATACCACGGTGAAAAGCGTGGGGATTTGTATTTCACCAAAGATATGTTGTTAGCCGTGGGTGACCGTTACGAAAAACAAATTGCTGCCAACAAAGCAGCTGATGCGGCTTACAGATAAACGCTGATTAAAAAAAGAAAAAAGTCAAAACATGGACATTCGCTCAGGCCTCTTTTATATATTTGCAAGCGTACTGCTATTCTCAGCATTTCGCGTTATTACTGTGCGCAATACAGTCCATGCATCGCTGTTTTTGGTGCTGGCGTTTTTCCAGGCCTCAGGACTTTGGATGCTGTTGGATGCAGAGTTTTTATCCATCACTCTCGTATTGGTATACGTCGGGGCCGTGATGGTTTTGTTTCTCTTCGTCGTGATGATGTTGGATGTGAGTGTGGATGCGATACGCGTCGGATTTTGGAAGCATTTCCCCTTGGCAGCAACTCTGGGCGCTGTAGTCTCTTTGGAGCTTGCTGGTGTTTTGATGGGTGGATTTAGGATAGGGGTTGCTCGCCCCATGGCCCTTCCTGAGGGGCTACCTACACCTCAAGGCATAGAGAATCTTGGTAATTTGAGTAATACCAAGGCGCTAGGAATTTTGCTTTACAGCAACTATTTATTTCCTGTCGAAATAGCTGCCGTAATTTTGCTGGTCGCTATTGTTGCGGCAATTGCTTTAACGCTTCGCTCAAGGAAAGACAGCAAGTATCAAGATCCTGGTGAGCAAATTAAAGTTAAGGCCTCAGAGCGTTTGAAGATCGTGAAGATGGCCGCTGTCATAGATGAGCCCAGCCTTCCCGTCCCAGCAAGCGTCGCTGAGGGTGGGGCAGTAGCGGAGAAACCTAAATCATGAATGTAACTTTGGCACACTATTTAACGCTTGGCTCAATGCTTTTTGCGTTATCGATTGTTGGCATCTTCTTAAACCGTAAAAACTTAATCGTGATTTTGATGGCTATCGAACTCGAGTTGCTGTCAGTGAATATGAATTTTGTTGCATTTTCACATTATTTGGGTGACATGCAAGGACAACTTTTTGTGTTCTTCATTTTGACCGTTGCTGCTGCAGAGTCCGCAATTGGTTTGGCTATTCTGGTGCTGTTATTTAGAAATAGGTCCAACATCAGTATTGATGCACTCAACACGTTAAAGGGCTAATGTACAGCGCGCAGAGCAAGACGTTATCACAGCCAAGGCATTTCACGATCCCCTATCCACATTGATTACATAGCATTGATCTTCTTATGAGCCAATCACTTCAAGTCTCAACCCTGCTGCTGGTCCCCATGGCACCACTCGTGGGAGCCGTGTTGGCGGGGATATTTGGTACCCAACTGGGTGGCAACCATCTGGGTAGGAGAGCTGTTCACAGTATTACTATTTTGGGTGTATTCATCTCCTTCGTCGTATCTGCAATGACGCTGTATTCAGTCATTGTGGATGGTGCTCACTTGAATGAGACACTTTATACATGGATGGTGGTGGGGTCTTTGAATATGCAGGTTGGATTCTTGATCGACTCTTTGACCAGCATGATGATGTGTGTCGTAACCTTTGTTTCTTTAATGGTACACATCTATACCATTGGCTACATGGAAGAGGATGAGGGCTATAACCGCTTTTTCTCCTACATCTCTTTGTTCACATTCTCCATGTTAATGTTGGTGATGAGTAATAACCTGTTGCAACTCTTTTTCGGTTGGGAAGCAGTTGGTTTAGTTTCTTATCTATTGATTGGCTTTTGGTTCACCCGTCCTACCGCAGTGTTTGCCAATATGAAGGCTTTCTTGGTCAATAGGGTTGGGGACTTTGGTTTCATCTTGGGTATTGGATTGATTGCAGCCTTTACGGGCACACTTGATTATTCAGAAATTTTTCAAAAGACCCATGCGCTTACTGCGCTGTTATTGCCTGGGACTGAGTGGTCCTTGATCACTGTCATTTGTATCTGTCTCTTCATTGGGGCGATGGGAAAGAGTGCTCAATTCCCACTTCACGTTTGGTTGCCAGACTCCATGGAGGGTCCAACACCTATTTCCGCTTTGATCCACGCAGCGACCATGGTTACTGCAGGTATTTTTATGGTTGCCCGCATGTCACCACTCTTTGAGTGCTCCGATACTGCGTTGAGCGTGGTGCTGATTGTTGGTTCAATCACAGCTTTGTTTATGGGCTTTTTGGGCATTATTCAAAATGATATCAAGCGCGTTGTGGCTTACTCAACTCTATCGCAGCTCGGGTACATGACTGTGGCGCTGGGCGTATCAGCTTACTCTGTAGCTGTATTTCATTTGCTGACACACGCTTTCTTTAAAGCTCTTTTATTCCTCGGAGCAGGCTCGGTCATTATGGGCATGCACCATAACCAAGATATTCGTTGGATGGGCGGCGTTAGAAAGTACATGCCAATTACTTGGATTACCTCCTTAATCGGATCGTTGGCACTCATCGGCACCCCTTTCTTCTCAGGCTTTTATTCAAAAGACAGCATCATTGAGGCGGTAGGCGAGAGTCACTTGTACGGCGCTGGTTTTGCGTATTTCGCAGTATTGGCGGGTGTTTTTGTGACCGCCTTTTACTCATTCAGAATGTATTTCTTGGTCTTTCACGGTGAGGAACGTTACGATCAAAATCCTGATGCGCACCACGATCATGCGGCAACTGCAGACCATGAGCATCACGACCACCACAGCCCCCACGAATCGCCTTGGGTTGTGACTTTGCCGCTTATTTTGTTGGCGATCCCCTCTGTTGGTCTGGGCTTCATTGCGGTAGGTCCAATGCTGTTTGGGGATTTCTTTGGCGACTCCATCGTGATCAACGCAATGGCGCACCCCGCTATGAAAGAGTTAACAGAAGCTTTTGTAGGTCCTGTTGAGATGGCCCAAGAAGCATTTACATCGTTGCCTTTTGGATTGGCGCTATTTGGCGTTGTTTTGTCTTACTACATGTACATGATCAATCCAGCACTGCCTGCTGCCATAAAGCGCATTGCTCAGCCTTTGTACACCATCCTTGAAAATAAATATTACATGGACTGGTTTAATGAAAATGTCATAGCTAGAGCAACTCGCGCGCTTGGAAACGGACTTTGGAGGGGCGGAGATCAAAATGTGATTGACGGGTTCATCGTTAATGGTTCTTGGAAATTAGTCGGTGCTTGTGCAGCGGTCATTAGAAAATTTCAATCAGGCTTTTTGTTTCACTATGCTTTGTCTATGATCTTCGGCGTCTTTTTGTTGATGTCTTGGTTCTTGTGGTTAAAGGTTTAGGCTCACAAAGCCGGATTTATTAAGAAGTGTTTGAAGAGTATGTATTCAGTGTTGAATAATTCAGTTAGATATTTAAACCAGTTGATTGCGAGCGCATTATGGGATTGTTGAGCCTTTGTATTTGGGCGCCAATATGCTTTGGAGTACTGCTGTTGGTGCTCGGGCGGGACGCGCACGCTAATTCTGTTCGTTGGATGGCTCTCATTGGCTCACTTTTTAGTTTGGGCGCATCACTTGCAGTATTGAACCGCTTTGTGTTGGGTACGGCTGATATGCAGCTTGTAGAAAATATTTCCTGGATCGAGCGCTTTAATGTCTTTTACCATTTGGGTGTAGACGGTATCTCTGTTGCGTTTGTTGTGCTAACTGCCTTTATTACTGTTATTGTGGTGATTGCAGGTTGGGAAGTGATCACAGAGCGTGTTAACCAGTACATGGGTGCCTTCTTGGTGCTCAGCGGTGTCATGACAGGTGTTTTTTGTGCACTCGACGGTATGCTGTTTTATGTTTTCTTTGAAGCAACGCTCATCCCGATGTATTTGATTATTGGTGTGTGGGGCGGACCCAATAAGATTTACGCTGCCTTTAAGTTCTTCTTGTACACGCTTCTTGGCTCGTTGTTGATGCTCATAGCGTTGATCTATCTTTACAGTAGCTCCGGGGGCAGTTTTGATCTCCAAGAGTGGTACAAATTACCACTGAGCGGGTTTGTTCAGACGATGTTATTTTTTGCTTTCTTTGCTGCCTTCGCAGTGAAGGTCCCGATGTGGCCCGTTCATACTTGGTTGCCCGACGTTCACGTTGAGGCGCCGACAGGGGGCTCAGCCGTGTTGGCCGCCATCATGTTGAAGCTTGGCGCGTACGGGTTCTTGCGCTTTTCGCTGCCGATCTTGCCAGACGCCTCACATCAATGGGCTTGGCTAATGATTGCTCTTTCCATCACCGCTGTGGTTTATGTTGGATTGGTTGCAATTGTCCAGCAAGATATGAAAAAGCTGGTCGCCTATTCATCTGTTGCCCATATGGGCTTTGTCACCTTAGGCTTCTTTATCTTTAATGATCTGGGAATGAGCGGAGGCATTGTGCAAATGGTGGCTCATGGTTTTGTTTCAGCTGCCATGTTCTTGTGTATTGGTGTGTTGTACGACAGAGTGCATTCCAGACAAATATCAAGCTACGGAGGCGTTGCCAATACAGCACCTAAATTCGTAGCCTTTGCGGTTTTATTTGCCATGGCCAATAGTGGTTTGCCAGGGACAGCTGGGTTTGTGGGCGAGTGGATGGTGATACTTGCAACTGTCAAATTTAATTTTGTACTGGGCCTATTGGCAGCAACAGCCCTCATTTTGGGCGCAGCTTATTCACTTTGGATGGTTAAGCGTGTTTATTTTGGCCCCATCGCAAATGATGATGTGCGAAGCTTAAAAGATATCAATTCAAGAGAGTTTTTGGTGCTTGCACTCCTTGCAATATCAGTCCTCGTGATGGGTATTGATCCGAAACCTTTGACAGACGTGATGGGGCCGTCCGTGGCCAACTTGCTTGAGCAAGTTTCACACTCCAAAGTACCCAATCTTTGATACCCTTAAAGACAACAGACACCAGCTACCCTAATGCGGATGATACAAAATGACTGAATCCTTTAACTGGGCTTTAATTTACCCAGAGATCTTGTTGCTCATAATGGCTTGTTTTATATCGCTGGCCGATCTAAGTATCGATTCACTCAAGAGTCCTACTCGCACCTTAACTTATGTCTTGTCTTTAATGACACTGGGCGCTGTTGCAGTCATTGCATCCTTTAACGCTCAAAGCACAGAAGTCGTATACGGATTTAACAACATGGTGGTGTTTGATCCTCTGGGTAATTGGCTTAAATGTTTCGCAAGTATTGCCATGATGGCAACCTTTGTCTACGGTAGGCCATACTGCGCAGATCGCGGAATGCTAAGAGGGGGCGAATACTTTATCTTAAGTTTATTTGCGATGCTTGGAATGTTCGTGATGATCTCGAGTAACAACTTTCTCTTGATTTATTTGGGACTTGAGCTTACAACGCTAGCCTCTTACGCGCTCGTCGCTTTGAGGCGCGATAACGGTATAGCGACTGAGGCCGCTATCAAGTACTTTGTGCTTGGTGCCATGGCCAGTGGTTTCTTGCTCTACGGTATGTCGATGCTATACGGCGCAACCGGCTCCCTGGACATTACCAATGTCTTCAAAGCCATCATGACAGGGCAGATCAAGCATCAGGTTTTGGTCCTTGGGGTTGTGTTTGTCGTTTGTGGTCTGGCTTTCAAGCTCGGTGCAGTCCCCTTTCACATGTGGGTACCAGATGTTTACCAAGGAGCGCCAACAAGCGTTACCCTTTTGATTGCAGGAGCTCCTAAGTTAGCCGCATTTGCAATAGCTATCCGTTTATTAGTAGATGGTTTGATGCCGCTTGCGCTTGAGTGGCAACAAATGTTGATGGTATTGAGTATTTGTTCGCTGTTGGTTGGTAACTTTGCTGCGATCATGCAGACCAATCTAAAGCGGATGCTTGCTTATTCAACAATCTCTCATATGGGTTTTATGTTGATTGGCATTTTTAGTGGCGTGGTCGAGAGCAACACTGCTGGCGCTGCTAACGCGTATAGCTCCTCGATGTTTTACATCACTACTTACGTCTTAACGACACTTGCTACGTTCGGTGTGATCATGCTCCTCTCCCGTGAGGGTTTTGAGAGTGAGGAAATCGCTGATTTGGCAGGGCTCAATGAACGTAGTCCTCTTTATGCAGGCGTTATGACAATCTGTCTGTTCTCCCTTGCAGGTGTTCCGCCTTTGGTCGGTTTTTATGCAAAGCTCTCCGTGTTGCAATCCCTCATTGCGTCAGGTCTGCCTGGTGGGATCGGAATTGCAATCTTTGCGGTAGCGATGTCTTTGATCGGTGCCTTTTATTACCTGCGAGTCATTAAAGTCATGTACTTTGATGCACCTATAACAGCGTCTGCAGTGACGGCAACACTGGATGTCCGCCTGGTGCTCACCCTCAATGCAGGTGTTGTTTTGATCCTTGGGCTGTTGCCACAAGGTTTAATGAGTCTTTGCTCGGATGCGATCTTGCACTCTTTAGGCAATTAAGACTCACACTTTACCCCTTAACTGAAGGGTCAATATACAGGGCCCTCGGGTCGTGCGTATTCGCTGAATAGGTTTGCATTCATTATTTTTGACAACTTTAATGCATCCACCCGATAACACCAACGCTGATCCACATTTGGTTGAGAAAGCACTTTCAAGCGAAGAGCTCCTGAAGGGCAAATTCCTTCACGCCTTTCGTGATACTGTAGAGCTACCCAACGGTGCCCAAACAACCCGTGAATACGTCGTGCATCCAGGTGCCGTCATGATCATTCCTCTCTTAGACAACGGGGACTTGGTTCTAGAGCGTCAATACAGGTACCCCATGTGTTCGGTGATGATAGAGTTTCCAGCCGGAAAGTTAGAACCTAAAGAAGACCGTTTGAGCTGCGCTAAACGTGAACTGCTAGAGGAAACTGGTTACAGTGCCACTCACTGGGCTCGGGCAGGTGTTTGTCACCCGGTCATTAGCTACTCGACCGAGTTCATAGAGATTTGGTTTGCTAAGGGGTTAAAGCAAGGCGAGGCCTCTTTGGATGAGGGTGAATTTGTTGAGGTTATCCACACGAGTTGTTCAACTTTTTTTGAATGGTGCAAAGTCGGTGTCATCACAGATGCAAAAACGCTCACTGGTGCCCTTTGGCTGCAAAATTGGCTCAACGGCTCTTGGAGCCTCAACTGGCAAGAGTGAGCTAAATGACTCGGGCTTGAGCAAAATTTTTGCGCATCCCCCGACTACAGTGAAGCTTAGTCGCGGGTCAAGCGAAAGGAGCCGAAGGCGACATGCGTCACCTACGGAGGCGATTCTTGATCCTGGATATACGCAACGAGCTGCTCGATGCTCGCATGGCCACCAGCACTAACAACTCCATAGGCGCTGTTCCAAAAGCGAACTTTCCAGAAATACGTGCTCAAATGCTGGGCAAAGTCTTTCCTGATGTATCTGGAACTCACTGTCTTCAGATTACCAATGAACCTGGACAAGTCCATGGACGGATGCGCGTCAACGAGCAAGTGAACGTGGTCTGCCTCACATCCGAATTCGACGAGTTTGCATTGCCATGAATGACACACGTCTGCAAATATTTTTTTCAGTCGCAGCATCATCTCAGAAGTGATGCATTTGTGCCGGTATTTAACTGTCAATATGATGTGGTAATGCAGGCTGTAAGCCGCGTGATTACTTGTGTTTAGGCCATCTTTCATTGATTTTAATTGCTGATTTAAATCCATTGTAGTACA
>CAIKNE010000004.1 GCA_903828695.1 uncultured Burkholderiales bacterium
GCTCGATTTTGTTTTCGTCAGCTTGGATCCAATACCCGTATTGGCGGAGACCTGTTTTGCTATAGATGGATGATCAACTTTAACATGACTACTGTTTTTGGAGGGCGCGGCGGATATCTCAGCCGGGATCTTCGTAGTTGTTGTGTTCGTTGTTACTGACTTTGCAACGGCTTTTACGGAAGTATTCGATCCTGAATTGCTCGGTGTGGAGGGGGTGCTCACCACCGCAGTTGAACTTGTATTTGGGGGTGCAGCTACAACCTTAACCGCGGGAGATACTGTGGTTGAATTGGTGGGAGTAGTCGCGCCAAATGCGGTACTAAATCCAATAGACAATAAAACACAGAGTGCTGTACGTTGAATGTTTTTCATGATGAGTCCTTGAGTTGATTGATGATCTCCAATCCCTTGGAGTCAGTATTCAACGGTTACCCACTTCAAAATGTTGACTCAAATAATTATTTATTCATGTCAACTTTTTGCTCATTAGCGCGTTCGACGCTGGCCTTAACTTATATTTTTAATAATCTTTATACGGCTCAATTAAATACCTCGAGCTCTGTCTGCATGAAATTGAGATACGAATTGAGTAAATTCATCACGGTCTAAGGCTTCACGCATTTCTTTTGTCAAATTCAAGAAATAATGTAAATTGTGAATGCTTGCCAACATCGGACCAAGCATCTCACCACACCGATCCAGGTGGTGTAAATAGGCGCGGCTAAATCCGCCCGAGAAGGAGCCTGGGGTTTGAATTGAGCTGATTGAGCCGTTAGAGCTTTGTCCTGCGCAGGTATAGCAACTGCAACTTGGATCAATCGGAAGTGAATCAGATTTGTAGCGCGCATTGCGGATTTTTAGATCCCCATAGCGAGTGAAGTAATGACCATTTCGTGCATTGCGTGTCGGCATCACGCAATCAAACATATCCACCCCATTAGAAACCCCGTTTACCAAGTCCTCTGGCGTGCCTACACCCATTAAGTAACGCGGTTTATGGTCGGGCAAGCGGTGCGGCGTATGGGCCATGATCCTAAGCATCTCCTCTTTAGGCTCGCCCACGCTCACCCCACCCACTGCATAACCTGGAAAATCCATTTCGACCAAGGCATTAAGAGACTCCTCACGCAAGCCCTCATACATGCCCCCTTGAACAATGCCGAACAATGCGTTGGGGTTGGAGAGTCGTGAAAACTCTGCCCGGCATCTTTGAGCCCACCTAAGGCTCAGCTCCATGGATGCTCGCGCATCTTTCTCGCTCGTGAGCACACCGCTTGTTTCGTAGGGCGTGCACTCATCAAACTGCATCACGATATCGCTATTGAGTGCGGTTTGAATTTCAATACTGACCTCTGGCGTCAAAAACAGTTTATCGCCGTTAACAGGGCTTGAGAATTTAACCCCTTCTTCGCTAATACGTCGCATGGCCCCAAGGCTCCAGACCTGAAATCCACCGCTGTCGGTGAGGATGGGCTTTCTCCAATTCTCAAATCCATGCAATCCCTTAAATTGACTGATGACCTCTAATCCTGGTCGCATCCAAAGATGAAACGTGTTGCCTAAAATAATCTGAGCACCCATGTCCTCAAGACTCTTAGGCATGACCCCCTTGACCGTGCCGTAAGTGCCCACAGGCATGAAGATGGGGGTCTCAACCACACCGTGATTAAGGGTCAGTCGCGCACGACGAGCGTGTCCATGAGTTTTTATAAGTTCGAATTTCATCGAAATGCGCAAGAAACCCCGCCATTTATGGCGGGCAGGGATAGCGCGGGTTGCAAAGCAACCCCCTTGACTTGGCTTTGTTTGCTATCTTGGTTGATGGATGCTACGGTTTAATCTGGCTTCGCCTTAAGCTTGGCGCCCTTAAATCTGAGCCATCTGAGCCTTGCGTTTCCACATTTGCCAAGGCCTGTCTAGGTGCTGATCGTTCATCTCTGCAGTGGCTTGTGCCTCGTCTTCTGTCAAAAAGGTGATCTCGCCAAGTGGTTTTGCCTGGAGTTGAAGTTTGGCATTGTTCTCGGTGTAAATCGCGCGGTATACGGCTTGTTGAATGGAGTAACCAACACACACATTGCCATGGCCACGTAGCAGTGCAACGGCGTGATGGCCCAGCGTATGCGCCAAATCTCGCCCTAAAGACTGAGTGCGAATGAGCAGATCAGAGCTCTCACCCACGCTGTTGCGAATTTCGTAGACGGGGGTTACTGCGCCTAAGAACCCGCTCATGTGGCAAATCGGGCGCAGCCGCTCCCCCGTCACACCAAAGGGAATGATGGCTGGGGAATGGGAATGAATAATAGAGTGTACGTCGGGTCTGAGTTTGTAGATTTCACTATGAATGAATCGCTCTACGTATGACTTTGCTCCGTTGGGATGAATAACTTCGCCGTCTAAATTGCAGTACACAATATCAGAGTTCGTCACCAGGGCTGGCGCCATACTTCTAGCAATTAGAAAGAGCTCGGGATTTTTATCATGTCTTACACTGATGTGTCCGAATCCATCAAGTACACCTTCATTAACTAAGATATGATTGGCACTCACAAGGTCATCGATCAGCGCAGAGTTAGCAGAAAAAGTCATGGCTTTTGTCCAAAAAAGGGTTGTCAAGGATTGTCTGGAACGTGCCTAAGTCGTGGCTCTAGGCGCGTAGGAATTTTTAGATATTGTCCACGAAACCCAATGAATTATTTAACAATCTAAGTCAAATCTATGAAGAATAGAAAAGTATTTTTTGCAAAAAGTGGTGCAATTGCACTTTTACTCTCAACTCTTTTGCAACCCTTGGTTCTTTGCGCACAAAACTACCCTAGTCGCCCCGTTCAAGTCATCGTGCCCGTCGCTGCAGGCGGCGGGACTGATTTGTTAGCCCGCTTGACGGGTCAAAAGGTTGGGGATGTACTGGGGCAAAGCTTTGTGATCGATAACCGCCTTGGTGGCGGAGGCAATATAGGGACCGAACTAGTCGCTCGCGCCAAACCCGATGGATACACACTGCTGGTGACCCCTGGCACTATTGCGAGTAATGTGGCTGTATATAAAAAATTGCCCTATGAATTACTTAAAGATTTTCAACCCATCACACTGATAGGACAAACCGGTGTTGTGCTAGTTGTGAACCCTTCTTTAAAAGTAAGTAACGTTAAAGAGTTCATTGATTACGCAAAAGCTCATCCCTCAGAACTTAACTACGGGTCTGCGGGAACGGGCAGTCCTCAGCATTTACACAGCGAGTACTTTAATCAATTGGCAGGAATCAAAACAACACATATTCCTTATAAAGGGCAGTCTCAGTCGATGGCAGATTTGGTGGGTGGACAAATTAACTATATGTTCAGCCCCCTTCAAAATGCACTGCCTTATATCCAACAAGGAAAAATAAAGGTCCTCGCCCAGGGTTCTGCGCAGCGTAGTAAATCTTTGCCAAATGTTCCAACATTAAATGAATTGGGCTTTAAAGATGTTGATTTGCAAAACTGGTTTGCGGTGTTTGCCCCAGCCGGAACGCCTGCCCCCGTTATTAAAAAGTTAAGTGAAGCTTTCCTAAAAATAGGGAAAACGGAGGACCTTAAGAAGAAATTTTCGGACCTGGGATTCGACGCGTTTTTTACGACCCCTGAGCAAACAACTGACTTTATGCGATCAGAGTTAGTCCGCTGGGCGAGGGTTGCAGCTTACGCGGGTATTCAGGCCGAATGATCGTCTCTTCTCTCTAGAAGCATTGCATCGCCGTAACTAAAAAAGCGGTATTCATTTTGTATAGCGTGTTGATACAACTCTTTGATGTGATCGTAGCCCGTGAAGGCACTCACTAGCATCAAAAGAGTCGATTTGGGTAGGTGAAAGTTTGTGATCATCAGGTCCACGACCTTAAATTTAAAGCCGGGACGAATGAAAATAGCAGTCTCCGCGCTCATGTGCCCTGTACTTGCCCAGGACTCCAAGGATCTTACGGTCGTTGTTCCTGCTGCAATGACACGCCCCCCTGTCATCTTACAGCTCTCAATTGCAGCTAGCGTTTGCGCTGGGATGCTATACCACTCGCTGTGCATCATGTGTAAATCGATATTCTCTGTCTTAACGGGTTGAAAGGTTCCTGCACCGATGTGTAGTGTTAGGTGCGCTGTTTTGACTCCGCGGTCATCCAAAGACTTCATGAGCTCAGTGTCAAAGTGCAAAGAAGCAGTAGGTGCTGCAACTGCTCCCGGAGATTTCGCAAAAATGGATTGATAACGCTCAACATCCTCTGTCTCGTCTGAGTGCGCAACGTAGGGGGGCAGCGGCACGTGACCGTATTTGTTCATTAACGCAAAGGGGTCCTCTTGGAAAGACAAAAGGTACAAGGGGCCGTCCTCTTTGGGCCAACGACCCAGTAGTTGAGCGCTAAAACCGCCGTCCATGAGTAATGTGTCACCAGGGCGTGGTTTCTTGCTCACTTTCATATGTGCTGCAACTGGGTAATCGACCTGCCCCTCAGCTCTTGGGAGTACACGCTCAATCAATATTTCGAGTTTGCCTCCACTTAATTTTGTCCCAAATAGTCTCGCCTTTATGACCTGCGTATCGTTGAACACTAGCAAATCTCCCGATCTGAGCAGACGGGGGAGTTCACTGAAAATTCGATCTACAGGTGCGTTTGCTCGTCCGTCCAATAAACGGGAAGCACTGCGAGTTTGAACGGGGTGCTGAGCGATCAAGTGCTGGGGCAGATGAAAGTCATAGTTGCTCAGCAAACTGAGGTGGGGGGAGGCGGGGTGTTCAAACATGACTGCTAAGTTGGGGGGTATTGTGGTACAAAATAGGTTATGGAAGGACTACGGGGAAATAGGAATTAAAACGTTGACTTCATTCAAGGGACTGGTTTTAGCAGGGGGAGATTGAGTTAGGTAGTGTTTTGCACGGTGGGGTGGTGAGGGGTGCTGTTTAGGAACGCGACTTGTTCAGCTTACCCTAACAAACAGACTCATATTTTGCCCTAGCATTGCTAGGGTAGCACCAATAAATTGCCCAGACCTAATAAGTGACTCCCTTAACAAAGGCACAATGTGGGCATGACCGATTCCGCGACCCAATCTGAGACTAAATCTCAGGCTAAAGCCAAACCACTCTCGGCGCCACAAAAGGCGCTTAGAAAATTGGGTTTGGTGCGTGATATCGATTTGGCCTTGCACCTGCCCCTTCGATATGAAGATGAAACACGCTGGACCTCCCTTTCTCATGCAAGAGACGGAGATACGGTTCAATTTTTAGCCGTCGTTAAAACCGCTGACATCGCATTTAAACCCCGTCGTCAACTGATCGTGACTGTTCAAGAGATTAAATTAGAGGCTTTAGATCCAGCGCTTTTGAGAGGCGAAACCGGGCGTGAGTTTGGCGAGAGTTGTACGCTGAGATTTTTTAACTTCTACCCCTCGTTGCAAAAAAATCTCGCAATTGGCCAAAAAATCCGCCTTAGAGGGGATATCAAGGGTGGGATGCACGGAAAAACCATGATGCATCCCAGCATTCACCCTTTTGATAACGAATTACCCACAACCCTGACGCCTGTGTATTCAACCGCAGCCGGACTTCCTCAGTCCTATCTAAAGCGCGCTGTCTTGACCGGGTTAGATAGGTGCATTCGGCTCGGTTTATTTCAAGAGACTGTTCCTAAGGCTTACCAAATCGGTGAGATGTGGCCCTTGGCGAAGGCGGTTCAATTCTTACATGAGCCAACGGTTGGCGTATCAGTGGCGCAGCTTGAGGACAAGACCCATCCTGCGTGGCAGCGATTAAAAGCCGAGGAGCTATTGGCTCAGCAAATCTCTCAGCTTCGTGCAAAGCGTGAAAGGCAAAGCTTGTCGGCCCCCAACTTGTCCGGGGTCAATTTGTCAACCCGTGATGCACAAAATGCAAAGACCGAGGACATTTCAAAAAGCACGCACTCCTCTTTGACGCAGGAACTTTTGAATGTATTACCCTTTGAGTTGACGAATGCGCAGCGCAAAGTGGTCAATGAAATTGCGATCGATATCTCAAAACAAGTCCCCATGTACCGTCTGCTGCAAGGCGATGTGGGTTCGGGTAAAACGGTTGTAGCTGCTTTAGCCGCGACGCAGTGTATAGACTCTGGATATCAGTGCGTTTTAATGGCGCCAACAGAGATCTTGGCTGAGCAGCATTTTAAAAAACTAGTGGATTGGTTGTCTCCACTTTTGGCCAAAAAAAATCTCTCCGTAGCGTGGCTCTCCGGGAGTCAGAAGAAAAAAGAGCGTCAACAAATGCTTGATATTACCCAGTCTGGACAAGCAGCCCTTGTGATCGGAACCCACGCTGTGATTCAAGAGCAGGTGAAATTTCATTCCTTGGGGCTGGTCTTAATTGATGAGCAACACCGCTTTGGCGTAGCACAAAGACTTGCGCTAAAGGCGAAACTTCAAGATCAAGAGCCTCACTTGTTGATGATGAGTGCAACGCCCATTCCTCGCACACTTGCCATGAGTTATTACGCCGATCTGGATGTCTCAACGCTTGATGAACTTCCCCCAGGACGCACGCCCGTCATTACAAAGGTAGTTTCTGATCAAAGACGTGATGAGGTTGTTACTCGAATCAAGGCTCAAATTAATTTGGGTCGTCAGGTTTACTGGGTATGTCCCCTCATAGAAGAGAGCGAGGCGTTTGATTTGGTTAACGCAACTCAAACGCACCAAGTCCTGAGCGATGCCCTTCCCGAAACAGTCGTGGGGCTGTTGCACTCGAAAATGCAGACAACCGATAAAAAGGAAGTGATGCAACAATTCACTGCAGGCAAAATGGGCGTGCTTGTCAGTACAACAGTTATTGAGGTTGGTGTAGATGTGCCCAATGCGTCGTTGATGGTGATAGAGCATGCAGAGCGGTTCGGTCTTAGCCAATTACACCAACTCAGAGGCCGAGTGGGTCGGGGCGCAGCAGCATCGGCCTGCGTGCTAATGTACTCTCTTGGAGAGCACGGACGCTTGGGAGAGACTGCCCGCGAGAGGTTAAAGGCTATGGCAGAGACTCAGGATGGGTTCGAGATAGCCCGCAGAGATTTGGAGATAAGAGGGCCGGGTGAGTTTTTGGGCGCCCGGCAATCGGGCGCAGCAATGCTTCGCTTCGCTGACTTGAGTACAGATCAGGAATGGTTGGACTGGGCGCAGGATTTGGCTCCTAAGATGTTAGACAACTATCCCGTGCAAGCACAGCAACATGTCGGTCGGTGGCTTGGACATAAATTAGAATATTTAAAGGCTTAAAGATGACTTTGACAGAGCTGAAATACATTGTGGCCGTTGCCCGGGAAAAACACTTCGGACGCGCAGCAGATGCTTGCTTTGTATCGCAACCCACGTTGTCAGTGGCGATCAAAAAGTTAGAAGATGAATTAGAGGTCAAACTCTTTGAGCGAAGCGCAAACGAAGTTGCCGTGACCGCTTTGGGAGACGAAATCATCAGGCAAGCTCAAAGCGTTTTAGAGCAAGCCGCAAACATTAAAGAGATTGCTAAGAGGGGAAAGGATCCTCTTGCGGGCCCCCTAAAGCTGGGTGTGATCTATACCATTGGGCCTTATTTGTTACCCCATTTGGTACTCAAGGCCATTGCCAATTCTCCACAAATGCCTTTGATACTGCAGGAAAATTTTACGGTGAGATTGCTGGAGATGCTCAGAACAGGTGAGATTGATTGTGCAATCATGGCCGAGCCCTTTCCTGATGCAGGATTGGCAACAGCCCCCCTATACGATGAGCCCTTCTTAGCTGCTGTCCCAAGCTCACACCCACTTGCAACGAAAGACCACATCAGCGCTCAGGCGCTTAAAGCTGAAACGATGTTGTTGTTGGGCGCTGGTCACTGCTTTAGGGATCATGTGTTGGAGGTGTGCCCCGAGTTTGCGCGCTTCTCCAGTGATACAAGCGGTATTAAAAGAAGTTTTGAAGGCTCCTCTCTTGAGACCATTAAGCACATGGTCGCAGCGGGCATGGGCGTTACATTGGTTCCTAGGTTGAGTGTGTCCAAAGAGGCTTTGGCTTTGAACTCAAATCGAAATCCCAACTTTGAAGAAACCTATGTCCGTTATATCCCCGTCGTTGACGAGGGCAGTGCCCCGCCCTCTAGGCGGGTTGTGCTCGCATGGCGCAAAAGCTTTACGCGCTACGAGGCAATAGCTGCGCTTAGAAATGCAATTTATGCATGCGATTTACAAGGCGTAACCCTCCTGTCCTAGTCAAAACTGAGCTCATGCAAGAAACTCCTTTTAAATCAATCCTAAAAAGACTCGGGTTGTATCTGGACTTAATTCGGTGGGATCGACCTGCAGGTTGGCTCCTACTCCTTTGGCCCTCCCTGAGCGCTTTGTGGATTGCAAAAGGGGGCTTTCCAGGACTGCACCTTGTAACTGTTTTTGTTTTTGGCACCTTCTTAATGAGGAGTGCTGGGTGTTGTATCAATGATGTCGCTGACAAGGAGTTTGATCGGCACGTCAAGCGCACTGCCAATAGACCCGTGACGAGCGGGAAAGTGGGTGTGAAGGAGGCGATTTTTTTAGGCGCTGTTATCGCTTCAATTGCCTTCTTACTTGTTTTGAGCACCAACTCTGTGTGTGTGGTGTGGTCTTTTGCTGCGCTTTTAGTATCCATTGCGTATCCGTTTGCTAAGCGATTCGTCTCCATGCCCCAGGCCGTTCTTGGCCTTGCTTTTAGTTTCGGCATTCCGATGGCGTTTGCAGCGATCAACGGCGAAAACTTAACTGCTATCCATGCGCTAGAGGCTGTTCCTACTTATGGGTGGAGCCTATTGGCTAGTAACTTGTTTTGGGTGCTTGCATACGATACCGAATACGCAATGGTGGATAGGGACGATGATTTGAGAATTGGCATCAAAACCTCTGCCATCACACTGGCCAAATACGATGTAGCAAGCGTGATGATGTTTTATGCGGTGTATATCGTCTCTTGGTGGTACTTGGTCGGCTTAACTCGTCCGAGTATCTTTATCGATGCTTGCGCAGGGCTAGCTACAGCGCAAGCGTGCGCCCATTATTTTTTAATACGTGGACGCGAACGAGCAGGCTGTTTTAAAGCTTTTAGACTTAATCACTGGCTGGGTGCAACTCTATTTATAGGTGTTGTGCTCAGTTACTTATAAGCTAGAAATTTGGACTGGATAAAAAAAACACCGGCTAAAAAGGCGGTGTTTTTTTTGTGAGTTCCAAGCTTACTGAGCCTTGGCTTTTTTAGATTTATGCTTTTTATGCTTTTTAGTTTTTTTGGCAGGCTTTGCAGGCGTTGCGTCTGTAGCTGGGGCTGCGCTAGGCGTCATGCTAGGAGCTGCTGGTGCTGCTGGAGTTGCAGGAGCAGCAGTTTGTGCTGAGCTCAACAGGGGGGTTGATAGGGCGGCAGCGCTTAAAAGCGTAATCAAAAGTTTATTCATATTAGTAAAGTCCAAGAAAAGAATTCGATGTCTAAATTGTCTCATAAACCAAACTGATTATAAAAGTCTCAGTTTAAATTGAGTTATTTGCCGTAATTATTACCAAGCTCAAGTGCTTTCTCCTGGGCTCGTTTGACGGACTCTTTAAATCCTTCGGCGATGTTGCATTTCTGCATGTGAAGGAGTGCTGCCTCTGTCGTGCCCCCCTTAGAGGTCACTCGTTCGCGTAGTGTTGACAGAGCTTCCTGACTTTGCAGAGCCAATTGGCTTGCCCCAAAAAAAGTTCCAATCGCCAATTGCTTTGAATCAACTGGACTAAGTCCAAGCTCAATTCCCACCTGAGATAGCGCTTCTAGAAAGTAGAAAACGTATGCGGGTCCGGACCCTGATATAGCCGTCACTGCATCTAAAAGAGTTTCATCCGCAAGCCAAATGCATTGGCCGGTTCCTTGGATTAGACGCTCTACTTGTTCGCGCTCTATTTGACTAACACTTGGGCGAGCAAATAGTCCAGTTTGGCCAAGGCCAATCAGAGCCGGGGTGTTTGGCATCGCACGAACAACGCGCTCTGTTCTTAACCACTTAGACAAGCTAGAGCTGGATATGCCAGCCGCCACGCTCAGATGCAGCGCGCTAGAGCAACGGGGTGCAAGCGACTCGCAAACCTCTTTCATTTGTTGGGGCTTAATAGCCCAAACAAACAAGGGACTTTTTTGCCATGCGCTGTCGCTATGTGGGTCCTCAATGCAGTGGATAGAGAAGTCCTGGGAAAGGCGAGTTCTTGCTTGATCGGAGGGCTCAATTACAAGGATTTGGTCAGGCGAAAATCCACCACCAATGAGCCCTTTAATCAAGGCGCTGGCCATATTGCCCCCGCCAATGAAAGTAATTGTTTCGGATGAGGTTGGCAGAGTAGTCTTCATGGAATATTCAAAATAGTTGAAAAAGAATTTTGTTTGACTTATGAATTAGTTTGTATATATTTTGGATTTAAAAGTAATACTAATGTTTGTATTTAATAGCGAAAGAGGTGTGAGAATTGTTGCCATATTGAAACTTGTCCCGAAATAAAAACCGGTTTTTACGGGTTTAAAGGTTAAATTTGTTGGGGCAATGTTGCAAAGTCTAGGAATGTGTGCCATAATAGCAGGCTCTGCGCAATTTTTGCGTAGTCGTTCTAACCCAAACAAAGGTGTACCGAGTGGTTCGGTGCATTAATGACGGGACCAAGACTGATCGACGAAGCTTACCCGGTTGGGTGGGAACAGTTGATGCAAGTTGGGAATAAGAAAAATGATCCAAACTGAATCTCGATTAGAGGTCGCTGATAACACTGGCGCCAAATCTGTCTTATGCATTAAAGTGCTGGGCGGATCCAAGCGTCGTTATGCAAGTGTCGGCGACATTATTAAAGTCAGCATCAAGGAGGCTGCGCCTCGTGGACGCGTCAAAAAAGGCGAAGTTTACAGTGCAGTTGTTGTGCGTACCGCTAAGGGAATTCGTCGTGGCGACGGTTCCTTGATTAAGTTCGACGGTAATGCAGCCGTGTTGCTCAATAACAAATTAGAGCCTATTGGTACTCGCATCTTTGGCCCCGTTACGCGTGAACTGCGTAACGAGCGCTTCATGAAGATCGTATCCTTGGCCCCTGAAGTTTTGTAAGGACCTGGTCATGAATAAGATCCGCAAAGGCGACGAAGTTATCGTCATTGCTGGCCGAGATAAAGGCAAGCGTGGCACAGTGTCTCTTCGTAAAGATGAGAGTCATCTCGTTGTAGAAGGCATCAATTTGGTTAAAAAGCATACCAAGCCGAACCCCATGGCGGGAACTTCGGGTGGTATCGTTGATAAGACTATGCCGATTCATCAGTCTAATGTTGCAATATATAACGCTGCAACTGGCAAGGCTGATCGCGTCGGAATTAAGCTTTTGGCTGATGGTAAGAAGATACGTGTCTTCAAATCGTCTGGCGAAGAAATTAAGGTGGCGTAATCATGGCACGACTTCAAGAACAATACAAAGAAAAAGTAGTTCCGCTACTCATTGAGAAATTTGGTTATAAGTCTCCAATGCAAGTCCCTAGGCTTACAAAAATCACTCTTAACATGGGTGTTAGCGAGGCTGTTGCGGATAAGAAAGTAATGGAGCATGCGGTTAGTGATTTGACAAAAATCTCTGGTCAAAAGCCTGTCGTTACAAAGTCTCGCAAAGCGATTGCAGGTTTCAAAATCCGTGAAGGCCAGGCCATCGGATGCATGGTTACTCTTCGCGGGGTAAGAATGTATGAATTCTTAGATCGTTTCGTAACCGTAGCATTGCCGCGCGTTAGAGATTTTCGCGGTGTATCTGGGCGTGCGTTTGATGGAAGAGGCAACTACAACATCGGCGTTAAAGAGCAGATCATTTTCCCTGAAATTGAGTATGACAAGGTTGATGCCTTGCGCGGTCTCAATATCAGCATCACCACAACGGCCAAGTCTGATGATGAGTGCAAAGCACTTTTATCTGCCTTCCGTTTCCCGTTTAAGAACTGAGGTGGTACGTGGCTAAAGTAGCATTAATAGAGCGCGAGCTCAAAAGAGATAAGTTGGTGGCGAAGTACGCTAAGAAATACGCGGAACTCAAAACCATTTCAACTGATGCAAAGCGAAGTGACGAAGAGCGCGCAGCTGCGCGCCTTGAGTTGCAAAAGCTGCCTCGCAATTCCAATCCCACGCGTCAACGTAATCGTTGTGCAATTACGGGGCGCCCACGCGGGACGTACCGTCAATTTGGACTTGGACGTTCCAAGGTTCGCGAAATGGCCTTTGAGGGCACCATTCCCGGTGTCACCAAAGCTAGTTGGTAATAGGCAAGGAGATTCCACATGAGTATGAGTGATCCAATTGCCGATTTGTTAACACGCATCAGAAATGCGCAAATGGTGGCAAAACCAACCGTATCGGTTCCTTCTTCCAAAGTGAAGATCGCAATCGTTCAAGTCTTGAAAGAAGAAGGCTACATTGACGGATTTAATGTTAAAAGTGATGACGGTAAAGCTCAGCTTGAAATCTCTCTTAAATATTACGCCGGTCGCCCAGTGATTGAGCGCATCGAGCGCGTCAGTCGCCCGGGTCTTCGCGTTTACAAAGGTAGAGATGCTATTCCACAGGTTAAGAATGGCCTTGGTGTGGCAATAGTTACAACGCCAAAGGGCGTTATGACCGACCGTAAGGCGCGCGCCACTGGCGTGGGTGGCGAAGTTTTGTGTTACGTCGCATAAAGGCAGGAGAAACACAATGTCCAGAGTAGCAAAAATGCCTGTAGCCATTCCTCAGGGAGTGGATGTATCGATTAAAGAAGACGTAATCAGTGTCAAGGGTACCGGTGGTACTTTGACAATGCATGCCAATTCTTTGGTAAAAATTAACAATGAAGGCGGAAAGCTCAGCTTTGCTCCTTCTGATGAGTCGCGTGAAGCCAATGCAATGAGTGGAACTATGCGCCAACTCGTTAACAACATGGTTGTTGGCGTTACCAAAGGCTTTGAGAAAAAGCTTAACTTGGTTGGCGTGGGTTACAAAGCTCAAGCTCAAGGTACAAAGCTCAACTTAACGGTTGGTTACTCACATCCTGTGAATATTGAAATGCCAGCTGGCATCAAGGTGGAAACGCCTGCGCCAACTGAGATTTTGATCAAAGGTGCTGATCGTCAGCGCGTTGGTCAAATTGCTGCAGAAATTCGCTCGGTTCGTCCTCCTGAGCCCTATAAGGGCAAGGGAATCCGTTATTCGGATGAGACGATTACGATCAAAGAGACCAAGAAGAAATAAGGGGCTGCAACATGATAAGCAAGAAAGAGCAGCGTCTTCGCAGGGCTCGTCAAACAAGAATCAGAATAGCTACACAAGGCGTAGCACGCCTGACTGTAAACAGAACCAATCTGCACATCTACGCCAGTGTTATCTCTGGCGATGGATCCAAGGTTTTGGCAACAGCATCTACTGCTGAAGCTGATATCAAAAAAACTTTGGGTGGATCGGGTAAGGGTGGCAATGCGACTGCGGCTGAAATGGTTGGCAAGCGTATCGCTGAAAAAGCAAAAGCAGTTGGCGTGGAAAAGGTTGCCTTTGACCGCGCTGGATATGCATATCACGGACGTGTAAAGGCTTTGGCCAATGCAGCTCGTGAAGCAGGCTTGCAGTTTTAAGCAGATTGGATAGGTAAAACATGGCAAAAGTTCAAGCTAAGGTGCAAGACGACAGTCGTGATGACGGTTTGCGCGAAAAAATGATTGCGGTAAATCGCGTGACTAAAGTGGTTAAGGGGGGGCGTATTTTGGCCTTCGCTGCTCTCACTGTAGTTGGCGATGGAGACGGCAGAGTTGGTATGGGCAAAGGCAAATCAAAAGAAGTGCCTGCAGCTGTCCAAAAGGCGATGGAAGAAGCGCGCCGCAACATGCACAAAATCTCATTGAAAAACGGCACAATTTTCCACAACGTAACGGGACATCACGGTGCAGCTAACGTAATGATGGCTCCTGCTCCTAAGGGAACAGGAATTATTGCGGGTGGTCCAATGCGCGCAGTGTTCGAAGTGATGGGGATTACGGATATTGTGGCTAAGAGTCATGGTTCCTCAAACCCATACAACATGGTTCGAGCAACTCTTGATGCGTTGATCAACTCAACAACACCTTCTGAAGTTGCTGCTAAGCGCGGCAAATCTGTCGAAGAACTCTTCGTTTAATGAGGGGCACTAAATGACAACAGCTCAAACTGTAAAAGTTCAATTGGTTCGTAGCCCAATTGGTACAAGAGAATCTCACCGCGCAACAGTGCGTGGTCTAGGACTTCGCAAAATCGGTAGCGTCAGTGAGTTACAAGACTCACCCGCGGTTCGCGGAATGATCAACAAGATCAGTTATCTGGTCAAAGTGCTTTAAAGGTTTAGCATGGAACTCAATGACATTAAACCCGCAGATGGTTCACGTCCCAATCGTAGAAGAGTAGGGCGTGGTATCGGTTCTGGGCTCGGTAAAACGGCTGGACGTGGGCACAAAGGACAAAAGTCTCGTGCAGGTGGTTACCACAAAGTTGGTTTTGAAGGTGGTCAAATGCCGCTTCAAAGACGTTTGCCAAAGCGTGGCTTTAAATCGCATTTGCTGAAATTCAATGCCGAAGTAACGCTTACAGCACTGTCTGCTTTAGAGTTGGTTGATATAGATGTTTTGGCGTTGAAACAAGCTGGCTTGGTTGGTGAGATGGCTAAGGTTGTAAAAGTGATCAAAACAGGTGAAATCACCCGTGCTGTTAAATTAAACGGTATCGGTGCAACCGCAGGTGCAAAAGCTGCTATTGAAGCAGCTGGCGGATCAATCGCTTAATTAGGATAAAAATTCGTGGTAACCAGCGCAACAACAGGAAAAACAGATAAGTACGGAGACTTGCGTCGCCGTCTGGTCTTCTTGTTGTTGGCATTGGTTGTTTATCGTTTGGGTGCTCATATTCCTGTTCCTGGCATTGATCCAGCTCAGTTGCAGCAACTCTTTAGCGGTAGACAAGGCGGAATACTAAGTCTCTTCAATATGTTCTCTGGTGGAGCATTGTCTAGATTTACCGTTTTTGCTTTGGGAATCATGCCCTATATCTCTGCATCAATCATTATGCAGTTGTTAGGTTATGTAGTGCCTAGTTTCGAGCAGTTGAAAAAAGAAGGTGAGTCCGGACGTCGCAAGATTACTCAGTACACAAGGTACGGGACTCTTGGATTGGCTTTATTCCAGTCTATGGGTATCGCAATGGCGTTAGAGTCATCTGCTGGTTTGGTTTTGTCGCCTGGGTTCGGGTTTCGAGTCACTGCTATGGTGAGTCTTACGTCAGGAACAATGTTTCTCATGTGGCTTGGTGAGCAAATTACTGAGCGTGGCTTGGGTAACGGTATCTCTATACTGATTTTCTCAGGTATTGCTGCAGGATTGCCCAATTCCATTGGTGGCTTACTCGAGTTGGTTCGCACGGGCGCAATGAGCATCATCGTGGCCTTGTTTGTTGTATTGGTTGTCGGCGCAGTAACGTATTTTGTTGTGTTTGTAGAGCGCGGTCAACGTAAGATTTTGGTTAACTACGCAAGAAGACAGGTTGGGAACAAGGTCTATGGGGGGCAGTCCTCTCATCTGCCTTTGAAGCTGAATATGTCGGGTGTAATTCCCCCTATATTCGCATCTTCTATTATTTTGTTGCCGACCACTGTCGTAAGCTGGTTTAGCACAGGTGATGGAATGCGTTGGTTAAAAGATATTGCTTCTGCTTTATCGCCAGGACAGCCTATTTATGTGTTGCTTTACGCTGCAGCCATTGTGTTTTTCTGTTTTTTCTACACTGCTCTTGTTTTCAATAGCAGGGAGACGGCTGACAATTTAAAGAAATCAGGCGCTTTCATTCCGGGTATCAGACCTGGAGATCAAACGGCTAAGTACATTGACAAGATTTTGATAAGGTTGACATTGGCTGGGGCTGTGTACATTACTTTTGTTTGTTTGTTGCCCGAGTTCTTAATCTTGAAATATAACGTGCCCTTCTATTTTGGAGGTACGTCTCTCATGATTATTGTCGTTGTCACAATGGATTTTATGGCTCAAGTACAAAACTACTTGATGAGCCAACAGTATGAATCGCTACTGAAGAAAGCGAATTTTAAGTCTGCATTAGGTGCTTAAAAGGAATGGCGAAGGACGATGTCATTCAGATGCAGGGTGAGATTGTTGAGAATCTCCCCAACGCGACTTTTAGGGTCAAGTTGGAAAATGGACATGTGGTCTTAGGCCATATATCCGGCAAGATGCGAATGCACTACATTCGCATACTGCCAGGAGATAAGGTAACGGTAGAGATGACGCCTTACGATTTGACAAGGGCACGAATAGTGTTCCGAGCAAAGTAAGCGTAGGTTGGTTTAGGTGTAAATGGATCTCTTGAATTAAATTGAGAGATTAAATGCAAAAGAGTTTTTAGGAGAAAGATATGAGAGTTTCGGCTTCGGTCAAAAAGTTGTGCCGCAACTGCAAGGTAATTCGTCGCAAAGGTGTCGTGAGAATCATTTGTACTGATCCACGCCACAAACAGCGTCAAGGCTAACTCTGAATAGGACAATAGAGGAATAACATGGCACGTATCGCTGGTATTAACATTCCCCCGCACAAGCATGCTGAAATAGGCTTGACTGCGATTTATGGCATTGGTCGCACACGCGCTCGCAAAATTTGCGAGATGTGTGGCATTGCCTACTCCAAGAAAATCAAAGACTTAACTGACTCTGATTTAGAGAAAATTCGTGACCAAATTGGTGTTCTGACCATTGAAGGTGACTTACGTCGTGAAATAACAATGAACATCAAACGTTTGATGGACATTGGTTGTTATCGCGGTTTTCGTCACCGTAGAGGTCTACCAATGCGGGGACAACGTACCCGTACAAATGCACGTACGCGCAAAGGCCCCCGTAAGGCCGCTGCAGCACTGAAGAAATAATTGAGGCATAACTATGGCTAAAGCACCCTCCAATTCCGCAGCACAACGTGTCCGCAAGAAAGTTCGTAAGAACGTTGCTGACGGCATAGCACACGTACATGCTTCTTTTAATAACACGATCATCACCATCACAGATCGTCAAGGCAATTCATTGTCATGGGCATCTTCCGGTGGTCAAGGTTTCAAAGGTTCACGTAAATCAACTCCTTTTGCAGCTCAGGTAGCTTCTGAAGTTGCTGGGCGTGCAGCAATGGACCAAGGGATCAAAAATTTAGATGTCGAGATCAAAGGACCTGGTCCTGGTCGCGAATCATCAGTCAGAGCACTCGCTGCACTGGGTATCCGCATCACTTCTATTGCTGATGTCACCCCAGTTCCCCACAATGGTTGTCGCCCTCAAAAGCGTAGACGCATTTAATTTTTTTAAAAGCCCACCGCTATTGGTAAATCACCAATAGCTCCTTGCACTTTATGTGCAAGAAGATGATTTAAAGGATGTTCAAGTGGCACGTTACCTAGGCCCAAAGGCCAAACTCTCACGCCGTGAAGGCACAGATCTTTTCCTCAAGAGCGCTAGACGTTCTATAAGTGATAAAGCTAAATTCGACAGCAAGCCAGGCCAGCACGGCCGCACTTCAGGTCAAAGAACCTCTGATTTCGGTTTGCAACTCCGTGAAAAGCAAAAAGTAAAACGGATGTACGGCGTACTTGAGCGTCAGTTCCGTCGTTATTTTGCGATGGCAGATCGTCAAAAAGGAAATACAGGTGCAAATCTGTTATTCCTGCTTGAATCAAGACTTGATAACGTTGTCTACCGTATGGGGTTTGGTTCCACCCGTGCAGAAGCGCGTCAATTGGTGTCACACAAAGCCATTACAGTAAACGGTCAACAAGTCAATATCCCGTCTTACTTGGTTAAGACTGGAGATGTTGTTGCTGTTCGCGAAAAATCTAAAAAACAAGGTCGTGTTTTAGAAGCCTTGCAATTAGCGACACAAATTGGCATGCCAGCATGGGTTGAAGTTAATGTTGACAAGTCTGAAGGAGTCTTTAAGAAGGTTCCTGACCGTGATGAATTTGCAGCAGATGTTAATGAATCATTGATTGTCGAGCTGTATTCGCGTTAATTGAGGCGTACGTTAGCCTTCAAAGCTCCCAAATTAGAAGTAATTTGGGGTAAAAATTTCCGCCTTACCGGTGTAACGAGCCGGGGGTGTTGATAGGAAAAAAAGAATGCAAACAAACTTGTTGAAACCAAAAACGATTAACGTAGAGCAATTAGGTCACAACCGAGCTTTGGTGACACTAGAGCCTTTTGAGCGTGGTTATGGTCATACTTTAGGCAATGCAATCCGTCGCGTATTATTGTCCTCTATGGTTGGACATGCAGTGACTGAGGTCACCATTGCAGGCGTATTGCATGAGTACTCATCCATTGACGGCGTACAAGAAGATGTTGTCAATATCCTTTTGAATTTGAAAGGTGTTGTATTCAAATTACACAATCGTGACGAAGTCACCTTAAGCCTGCGCAAAGAGGGTGAGGGCCCTGTTGTAGCATCTGATATCCAGACACCACACGACGTAGAAATCATCAATCCTGAGCACGTCATTGCGAATCTTTCCCACGGCGGAAAGATCGACATTCAACTCAAGATTGAACAAGGTCGTGGGTACGTCCCAGGAACTGTCCGCAGATATGGGGACGAGCCTAATAAATCTATTGGACGCATCGTTCTTGATGCCTCTTTCTCTCCTGTGAAGCGCGTGAGTTACAGCGTAGAAAACGCACGTGTTGAGCAAAGAACAGATTTGGACCGCTTGGTCATAGAGATTGAAACCAACGGAGCGATTACGGCTGAAGATGCAGTTCGCGCTTCAGCAAAGATTTTGGTTGAGCAATTAGCAGTATTTGCGCAACTCGAAGGTAGTGAGTTGGCTGCATTTGACTCACCTTCGCCTAGAAATGCACAGCAGTTCGACCCGATCTTGTTGCGTCCTGTAGATGAGTTAGAGTTGACCGTAAGGTCCGCAAACTGTTTAAAAGCAGAAAACATTTTCTACATCGGCGATTTGATTCAAAGAACTGAGAATGAATTACTTAAGACACCTAATCTAGGAAGAAAATCTTTGAATGAAATCAAAGAAGTTCTGGCTTCACGTGGTCTCACTTTAGGTATGAAGTTGGAAAACTGGCCTCCAGCAGGCCTAGATAAGCGTTAATTCAATTATCTAAAACGCGAAGAGCACTGAGGTGTTTTGAATCAATTCAGTCCACCCCTTGTACCTCATACGGCAAGGGGAATATAAAGAAAAGGAAATAACATGCGTCACGGACACGGACTAAGAAAACTCAATAGAACAAGCGAACACCGCTTGGCAATGCTGCGTAACATGATGAATTCTCTCATCGAGCACGAAGCAATCAAAACAACGGTTCCAAAAGCTAAAGAACTTCGCCGCGTCGTTGAGCCTATGATCACGCTGGCCAAAGAGCCAACCTTGGCAAACAAGCGCTTAGCCTTTAACCGCCTGCGAAGTCGTGAAAACGTAGTGAAACTTTTTGCAGAGCTCGGACCACGTTACCAAACTCGTCCAGGTGGCTACACAAGAATTTTGAAAATGGGATTTAGAGTAGGTGACAATGCACCAATGGCTTTGGTTGAATTGGTAGATCGTCCAGATATATCTGAAGAAGTACCAAATACTGAAGCATAAAATCTAAATACCGGTTACAATAGAAGATCTGACGCGCGATGGAGCAGCCTGGTAGCTCGTTGGGCTCATAACCCAAAGGTCGCAAGTTCAAATCTTGCTCGCGCAACCAACATCAACGCCCACTTTTATTTATAAAAGTGGGCGTTTTGTCTGGAGACTCAAGTTTAGTGAAAAATGAAACTACAGATTCAATCTTTTCAGTAGAAAGTCTCGGTACCCGTATTGAGGTGCAAGTCCAAGGCGTCTTACAAGTTTGGCATGTATGGAACAAAGGTGCGAAGGATAAGCTGGTCTTGCTTCACGGAGGTAGTGGGAGTTGGACTCACTGGTTGCGAAATATTACAGAGCTCAGTGCGGCCCGTGAGGTTTGGGCGCTAGATATACCCGGATTTGGGGACTCTCAATTGCCCCCCCAAGCCAGCGATGTAGATGATCTCGTTCCCTATGTCATAGAGGGCATGCGGGTAATCGCTGAAGGCGAAGCATTAGATGTCATTGGATTCTCATTTGGAGGCCTACTAGCAGGATTTATAGCTGCAACAGACAGAAGTATCGTTCGATCCCTTATATTGGTAGGTGTGCCTGCCCTTGGCTTAACAGGGACGCCCCTTGCGCTGCGCGGTTTAAGGTCGGATATGAAAGAATTGGAGGTGCAAGTTGTAGTTCGCCACAATTTAAAAGTAATGATGATCGCGAATGAGGATATGATCAACTCAGAAACCCTTGAGTTGCAGCAAAAAAATATAGCCAGAGACCGCCTCAAAAGGAGGCGAATCGCAAGGGGCGATGCAATGCTGCGGTTGCAAAAGGATTGGAGTTGTCCTGTGTTTGCAATTTGGGGGGAACTAGACGCTTTGTATAAGGGGCGGATCGACGAGGTAAGGGAGAGGTTGAAGGACTGTGATCTGCGTGAGTTCAACATAATTCCTAATGCAGGTCACTGGGTTCAATATGAACAAGCAACTGCTTTTAATGCTTGTATTTTGAAAATACTAGATCGATTGATAGATCAACGAACAAACCACTCATCAACAAGGAGAAAATAAATGCTATTTAAATTCAAGTCTAAAACACATAGCGATTTGATCATGCTGGAAGAGGGTGGCAAACTGGTTTTGTCACTCATTGGGAAGGAGGCGCAAGCCCAGGGCATCATAGAAGTTGCTGATATGGATAAAGCCATTGCGGTTTTAGAGAAAGTAATACACGAACATGGGGTGGGAGAGCACGCCGCACCTGAGGAGCATCAAAAAAGCCGAGACGGCGTGGAAAACAAGTTTAGTGGTAGGGATTCCAACGACTCCGTAGATCCAGTAACGATTAAACAAAGGGTCATCCCGTTTCTGGAAATGATTAAAACTTGCCACGCGGATGGTCAACCCATAGTCTGGGGGGTTTGAGTATTGCATGCCTATGAGACCCTAACCCCGGATGTAATTCTTGATGCGCTAGGGGCTTTGGGTTTGGTATTGGACGGAAGACTTAGTGCACTAAGCTCATATGAAAATAGGGTTTACTTGGCTATGCTCGACAACGGTGAGGGAGTCGTAGCGAAGTTTTATAGGCCAGGTAGATGGAGTATTGAGCAAATTAAAGAAGAACACGCATTTGCACTCGAGCTCAAGCAAGAAGAAATACCCGTCGTTGCCCCTATTGAGTTCAACGGCGCTACTGTACATAGCACCCATGAATTGGGGATCGCAGGTGAGGTTAACTTCTTGTTCAGTGTTTCCCCTAAAAAAGGCGGACGTGCGCCTGAATTAGATGATGTAGAAGTCATTAGTTGGTTGGGACGGTATTTAGCACGCATTCATAGTGTGGGTGAGCGCACGGAGTTTGTGGGAAGAGAACGAGTAGATGTGCAAACTATGGGTACCGAGTCTCAAAAATTATTGATGGGATTAGAGTGCATTCCTGCTCAGTTCAGGGATAGATGGTTACAGGTTTGCGATATTGCGCTTGAAAAAGTTGGACACGAGATGCAAGAACCCTATCAGTACTTGCGATTACACGGGGATTGCCATCCGGGAAATATACTGTGGACACCACTGGAAATGGTGGACGGTGGGCCACATTTTGTGGACTTGGATGATGCGCGTATGGGGCCAGCGGTACAGGATCTTTGGATGCTGCAAAGTGGGGATAGGCGAGAAAGAGGTTTTCAGCTGTCTGTCTTGCTCGATGGGTACACCAGTATGCGCGAGTTTGATACACGTGAATTAAAGTTGATTGAGCCACTTAGAACACTTCGATTAATTCATTACAGTGCTTGGCTTGCAAAACGTGCGGATGATCCGTCCTTTGTGATTAACTTTCCTTGGTTTTGGAGTCCCGATTACTGGCAAACACAAATTGATACACTCAATGATCAAATCGAGGCAATGGATGATCCGCCTTTAATGGTTTGATTTGGATGGATCAAAAAATCGCATATAAGCAGTTGAAATAAAAAACAAAACGATTTAACCCTCATTCGTCTGGGTAAGTGGAGAGACAAAAAATGCAAAATGGTAAAAAAAGCGACACAAGAATATGGACAAACGCTTTAAAGAAATCATTAAAGTGTGTATTCCCTGTTAGTTGTGTCTTGGGATTGGTTTTTGCAGTGTTCGGTGGTTTGGCTTATGGGCAACAAAACTACCCTAACAAGCCCATAACACTCGTAGTGCCCTTTCCACCAGGAGGAGTGGCCGACATAGTGGCTAGGCCTGTGGCAGAAGCTTTGAGTCGTGATTTAGGGCAACCCGTGCTTGTAGAAAACAGAGCCGGTGCCGGGGGCGGGATTGGTATGGGATACGTCGCCCGCGCTAAAGCGGATGGATATACGCTTCTCTTGTCCCTATCCTCAGTGACTGTCATTCCAGAGGCAGATTTGATTGTGGGTCGCAATCCAATGTTTGCGCTCGCTGATTTAAGACCGATAGCTCGGTTTACTGCAGACCCCACCGTTTTAGTGGTGAGGGCAGACGCGCCGTGGAAAAACTTGAAAGAATTCTTAGACGATGCCAAGAAGCGGCCTCGCGCAATCAATTACGGTACCTCTGGTAATTACGGGACTATGCATGTACCGATGGTGATGCTGGAGATGGGCTCGGGGGCGAGCTTTACCCATGTTCCGTTTACAGGCGCTGGTCCTGCCTTGGTCAGTTTGCTGAGTGGGCAAATTGAGGCCGTAGCCTCAGGGCCTGCAACCGTATTGCAAAATATCAAAGCAGGTAAATTGAGGGCGTTGGCGCAGTGGGGTAATTCGCGTCTTGAATTATTGCCCGAAGTTCACACCCTCGCGGAGGAGGGCATTAATGTGCAATACGCACAGTGGTCGGGCTTGTTTATTCCGTCGGGGGTGCCAGAACCCATTGCCCAGAGAATTAGAGCTTCTGCAAAGGCTGTGGCAGCAGACCCACGCGTACGTGAGAATATTGCCAGCGCCGGCAGCCCATTGCAGTTCTTAGATACCCCAGAGTTTGAGCGCTACGTTCAGAGTGACGCTAAAAAAATGGCTGAATTGGTCAAGCACATGGGCAAATTGGACTAGTACCCATGCCGTATAGGGTGTTGTAATGTAAAAAAACGGCTGTAACCTTAAGAGTCAACAGCCGTTTTGCTGAACAATACCGAACTGATCAATCTAGACCAAGAGAGCATTTACGCGTTTAACATATTCAGCAGGATCCTCAGGCAAGCCACCCTCGGCTAATAATGCTTGATCAAATAAGATGTGCGCCAAATCATTAAAGTGTATACCCGCCTCATCACTTGTGAGTTTTTTGACAAGTCGGTGCTCTGGGTTGACTTCCAGTATGGGCTTAACCTCTGGAGCAGCTTGACCTGCTTGTTTAAGCATTCTTGACATTTGAAGAGACATGCCCTGGTCTTTGACGACCAAACACGCCGGGGAGTCCACCAAGCGGGAGGTCACGCGAACGTCATCAGCCTTGCTTTTTAAAGCCTCTTTGAGTTTGGCGAGAATAGGCTTGAAGGTCTCCTCAGCTGCCTCTTGGGCTTTCTTCTCTTCTTCATTTTGAAGCTTACCAAGATCTACTGCACCCTTCGCAACGCTTTGCAAAGGGGTTGAGTCAAATTCATTTAAAAACCCGAGTGCCCACTCATCCACACGGTCTGTCATCAACAGAACTTCAATTCCTTTCTTGCGGAATACTTCGAGCTGAGGACTGTTCTTAGCCGCGGCCAAGGTATCTGCGGTGATGTAATAAATCGCTTCTTGTTCCGGCTTCATGCGTGCTTTGTAGTCTGCAAAGGAGACGGAAACCTTGTCGGTCGTAGAGCTCGCAAAGCGCAGCAAATGTGCGATTTTGTCCTTGTTCGCAAAATCCTCGCCCAGTCCTTCTTTAAGAACCGCACCAAACTCATTGTAAAAAGTAGTGTACTTACCAGCGCCTTCTTTGTCCTCAGGAGCTGCATCCTCGGCGGGTGTATTGTGTTTGGCTAGGTCTTCAAGCATGGAGAGGATACGACGCGTGTTGCCCTCTCTTATTGCTTTGACATCTCGGCTCTCTTGTAGCAATTCGCGACTAACATTTAATGGGAGATCCGCAGAATCCACGATACCCTTCACAAATCTCAGATACGAGGGCATGAGCGCATCCGCATCATCCATGATGAAAACACGTTTCACGTAAAGCTTAATCCCTGCTTTCTTGTCCCTGTTCCATAAGTCAAAAGGGGCTTTCCCAGGAACATAGAGTAATTGTGTGTATTCAGTTGAGCCCTCTACCTTGTTGTGACTCCAAGACAAAGGGGCTTCATAGTCATGGCTGATGGCTTTGTAAAAATCAGAGTACTCCTCAGCGGTGATGTCCTTCTTAGGCCTAGACCAAAGGGCGTTGGCTTTATTAACGGTCTCCCATTCATCCGTAACGACCATCTCGCCTGGTTGGTCGTCCTTGCCCTCTTTCCACTCCTCTTTGAGCATGAGTATGGGAAGTGAGATGTGGTCTGAATACTTGGAGACGATGGATTTGATCTTCCAGGCGCTGAGGTATTCGTCTGCGTCATCCCTTAGGTGCAATATGACACTTGTGCCGCGTTTGGGGAGAGTGATTTTCTCAACTTCAAACTCTCCCGTGCCTGTACTAGACCAACGTACGCCGTCCTCTGCCTTTGCGCCTGCTCGACGCGTTTCAACTGTAATTCGCTCGGAGACTATATAGCCAGAATAAAAACCAACTCCAAATTGTCCGATGAGGGAGCCGGTGTCCTTGGCCTGCGTTTTTTGATCATCACTGAGTTTGCCAACAAAGTCTTTTGTTCCACTCTTTGCAATAGTTCCCAAATGATCGATTGCTTCTTGTTCGCTCATTCCGATACCAGAGTCGGCGATGGTGATTGTTTTTGCAGTTTTATCAAAACTGATGCGAATATCTAAATTAGGCTGATCTTCAAAGAGTGCAGCATTATTGAGCGCTTCGTACCTCAATTTGTCACAGGCATCCGAGGCGTTGGAGACCAACTCACGCAGGAAAATCTCTTTGTTTGAATACAAAGAATGGGTAACCAAATGAAGCAGCTGTGCTACTTCGGCTTGAAAGGCATGGGTTTGTTTGCTCATTTTGGGACTTAACGGTTGATAAAAGTAATGGTTTCGAGATGGGGGCTGTGAAGACGTTTTCAAGTCCCCCGACTCGTTTTAAGACGAGTTTAAAAAGCGAATTAAGAAGAAAGAATCACTTTCGCTGGAAGCAAGTCAAGCCATAGGACCGGGCTCATAGGTCAAGGCCAAAGCTCTGATTAAAAGCGCTCGGATGGGCTTAGATAGCGCCACTCACCTACTGGGAGCCTGCCCAGCACAATGTTGCCGATTCGGATCCTCTTGAGCCCAACTACGTGGAGTCCGACTTGTTCACACATACGCCTAATTTGGCGCTTCTTTCCCTCAGTGAGGATGAAACGAAGTTGTTCGGGGTTTTGCCAATCAACCTGTGCCGGTAAAAGCGCTTGTCCGTCAAGGAATAATCCGTGCCTTAGAGTCTGAAGCTTTTCAGCCGGAAAGTGTGCGGACACATTATCCGTAATGCCTTGGTATTCGACCCTGACCAAGTACTCTTTCTCCATGGAGTGGTCCTCGCCGATGAGTTGTCTAGCAATGCGTCCGTCTTGGGTCAATACCAGTAAACCAACGGAGTCAATGTCAAGCCTTCCAGCAGGTGCTAAGTTTCTGAGCTGAGTGGGTACAAACCGGGTTGAACTCGTGTCGCCCGTCCAGTGTGTTTGCGCAGAGATCAGGGTAATAGCCGGTGTGTGCCCGTCCTCTGCTTGTCCGCTGACGAAGCCTACGGGTTTGTGCAAAATAATGGTCACCTGGCGTTCTTGCTGCTGCTTTGCACCTTGATCAATCTCAATAGTATCTGCCTCAGTCACTTGCAGCCCAAGCTCTGCGGTGTATCCATTGACCTTGACCCATCCCTTTTCTATCCACTCATCAGCTTGTCTGCGCGAGCAAAGTCCAAGCGCTGCCATACGTTTGTTAAGGCGCGAGGAAAGGGGGGTGTTGGGTGTTTGTGGGGCAGACATATTTAATTGAATGGGATTCTTGGTAGTGCTTGATAAAGCTTGAATTATCGGTGCTGATGACTCTTGGATCAATATTGGGCTGAACAATATTCATTCAAGCAATTTCAGCGGTAACGAACGAAAAATTCAGAGAAGCCAATTAAAATGCATTGAGTTATTACTTACCGTATTAAAGTTTGGAGAAAATCCCTTGTCCATCACCATTTTCGTAACCCAGCCTAACGGCGCAGAAGAAGAGCTCAGTGCAGAGGAAGGCCAGACATTATTAGAGTGCGCACAAGCAGCAGGCCTGGACGGATTTGTGGGTGAATGCGGGGGCAACTGTGCCTGCGGCACCTGTCACTGCTATGTTGAACAGGCACCTCAGGGGTCACTCCTGGAAGCGAGCAATGAGGAGTTGCAAATGTTAGATTTCGTTGCCGCCCCAAGAGAGGACAACAGTCGTCTCGCTTGTCAAATAAGAATCACAGAGGAAATGCAAGGCATGCGTATCACCATGCCTGATCGGCAGTTCTAGTTCTTATTTGTTGTAGTCGTAGATACCGTGCTTGGTTTTTCTGCCCAGACGGCCCGCTGAAACCAATTCTTTTAACAGTGGGCATGGGCGGTATTTGCTGTCCCCGTATTCTTTGAGGTAGACCTCCATGACGGCTAGGCAAACATCCAGTCCTATTAGATCGGCTAACGCCAAAGGACCAATGGGATGATTACAGCCAAGCTTCATTCCCTGATCAATGTCTTCAGGGGAAGCTAGGCCTTCGGCCAATACAAACAAGGCCTCATTGATCATGGGCACCAGTATGCGGTTGACCACAAAGCCTGGTGCATTTTTAACAGTGATCGGGGATTTGCCAAGTGCATTGGCAAGTTCTTCCACTTTGGAGTGCGTGGTGTCACTGGTGTCTAGACCGCGGATGATCTCAACCAGCGCCATCATCGGCACTGGGTTGAAGAAATGCATACCCACAAACCTATCAGGTCGACTTGTTGTGGAGGCTAGTTGAGTAATCGAGATAGATGATGTGTTCGAAGCAATAATGACTTCGGGCGGGAGTAACGCATCAACTTGTTTGAGAATCTTAACTTTAAGATCATAGTTCTCTGTGGCGGCTTCAATGACGAGGTGAGCGTCTTTCAGTGTCTCAAAATTTGTGGATGTTTTGATTCTTGCAAGAGCTGCATTTTTTTTGTCCGCTGTAAGCAACTCTTTTTTAATTAAACGATCTAAACTTGAAGAAACAGTGCTGACGCCTTTGTCCAGAGCCTCCTGTTTAATGTCAACCATAATGACATCGATCCCACATACCGCGCACGCCTGAGCGATACCATTTCCCATGGTTCCCGCGCCAATAATTCCAACAGTTTGAATACTCATAAAGAAGACCTTAAATAAACCAAAGTTAATATATAGTGGATGCTGTAGTTTACAGAAAAATCAGAAAAAAAAGCTACAGTAATCGCCAAATACTCTACCTGCCCCACTTTAATTGAATGCGCCCGATATACAACAAACCAACAACTAAAACCTCCAAAGGCGGCGGCTCCAAGACAGCCCTGAGGATACAGAACTTACTGCACAGTGCTGTTGACTTACATCAAAAGGGCGCGTTCCAAGAGGCTTTGGCGATATATGAGGGTGTGTTGGCAATTGACGCTCATAATTTCGAAGCCCTGCATTTGTCGGGACTCATCGCTTATCAGACTAAAAATGCGAACAAGGGGGTGGAGTTGATGCGGGCTGCGCTAAAAATAGCCCCTCGTAGCGTGGCTTGTTTGGTTAATCTGGGATTAGCCGAGCACGAGGTTGGAGACTTGCCGGGGGCAGTAAAAAGATACATTACTGCGCTTGAGATCAAGAAGGATTTCCCACAAGCTCACTACAACCTTGCTAATGTTTATAAAGATCAGCGCGATTGGAGCGCTGCAAAACAGAGTTACGAAACAGCCATCGCCTTAAAACCAGATTACTGGGAGGCTTTGCTTAATTTCGCCAATTTGCTTGAGAGTTGCTCTGAATGGACAAGGGCGCTTAAATACTTGAACCAAGTTTTGTTAATCAATCCTCTTCATTCAAAGGCCTACAACAATAGAGCTAATGTTTACAAGAAAATTGAATGTTGGCAAGATGCAATCAATGACTACGACATGAGTATTCGACTTGACTGCATGTACCCTGATGTTTATGTCAATAAAGGTAATCTACTAAAAGACTTTGCCTATTGGGATGCTGCGGGCGCAGCCTATGATCGTGCGCTTGAAATTGAACCTAAGCACCCTAAAGCTTTGTGGAATAAATCCCTGCTTAATTTGACACTTGGAGCGTTCAGTCAAGGTTGGCTAGGATACGAGGCCAGATGGGAGAGAGAAAACGCAGAAGCTCTAAATTTACAGCGCTATCGATCTGTTCGCCAAACTACTGCGCAACAAGAATGGCGGGGTGATCAGGACATACGGGGTAAACGAGTTTTACTCTATTCAGAGCAAGGAGTCGGGGATAGTATCCAGTTTGTAAGATTCGTAGCCATTATTGTGAGCCAAGGAGCAATTGTTTACTTGATGGTTCAAAGCCCGTTGCAAGAACTATTCAAACAAATTAAAGGTGTGAAGCTATTGCTGAGCATGGACGATCTGGTTCCTGAACACGATTATGCTTGCCCATTGATGAGCCTCCCCCTTGCCTTGAAGTTGGACAAAGAAGAAGCCTTCGACAAGTCCTCCTATCTTTATGCAGATCCTGTGAAGATGAAGAATTGGCAGATTCGGCTCACCGCTTTGGGGGCGCCAAAAGTTGGGATAGTTTGGCGGGGGAGTGCTTCTCATGCCAACGACAAATATCGAAGTATCCCCTTTGAGCACTTTCAAAATTGCATACCAAGGGGGATTCGGTGCGTCAGTTTACAAAAAGAGATGACACAAGCGGAAGAAGCTTTATTTGATCAGAATAGTGACTATTTAGATTGCTCTGAGTATCTATCCGATTTCTCTGAAACAGCAGCCTTGTGTGCTAACCTAGACTTGGTTATTTGTGTCGATACAAGTGTTGCCCATCTCGCAGCAGCGTTAGGTAAGGAGGTTTGGATTTTGTTGCCCTTCAGTCCAGATTGGCGGTGGATGCTTAATCGACGCGACTCTCCTTGGTACGCCAATGTGTCTTTATATCGCCAACCTACCTGGGGCGACTGGGTAAGCCCACTCCAACAAATTAAGGCCGATTGGGTGGCTAAACTGAATACAAGCCCTTGATGCTTCTTGATGAGCGTCAGAAATAGAGGGGGACAAGCGCTTAAAAAATACGGCTTGTACTGAGCAAAAGTCATGCTAAGCGAAGCTTGATAAGGCTTAGGCCGATGAGGTAAATATAATCAATGTCAGGTGGGAGCAAAGTCAGGCGTTGATGAATGCTTGCATGCAATTGAACTCATCGACGCTGACGAGATCCGTAAAAGTAGGCCTGCTTAATTGCCTTTTAATTTATCGACACGCTTGAAATAAGTTTTTGCATAAGCTGTGATTTGACCATCCGTTGGATGATCTACAGTTTCAATGCCAACAATCTTTTTAGCCACAATGGGGTCGTGAACAGCAGCGTGTTTGAGTAATTCACCCTTAGCAGATCCAGGTCCGATAATTAATATCTCGCTTACATCGGCGACTGCAGAAATAATTTTGTGAAAAAATTGATGGTCTTCGGGTGCTTTGCCGCTTCCGATCTCATTTGCCTTGTGGTGCAAGTGAGTATGTGTTGACTCGTTTTTGATCAATTCGTTTTTTGTGGAATCAAAATAATTGACGTGTGCTTCCTTGTGGTCGATCCAAATGACGACATGATTGGTTTTCATACATTCCTATCTGTTTATATAAACAGGCAGAGTATAGGCCTTATGTAAACTTGAATCTGTTGGTTGGATAGCATTAAGGATATAGAAATCAATATTTATTGTCTTAAATCAGAATTCGATCAATTAAAGTCCATGTGCGCCAGTAAATATGGACCGAGCGCCAGTGATCTGTTAATGATGTGCGGCACGATGAAAAGCCCTCAATGACGAGTTGGAGAGGCCAGCCCTTGCGTAGGCCATTAAAAAGTTCACTGCATCTAAGTTTTTGAGATCGCTCTAAGCAATTGTGAGTGGTTGGGACGTTACCAGGCCATCAACCCAGGTTATGTAGCTGGATTCGTCAACTTCGTGCCAATGGTCCAAATCATCATCAAATGGTTCTGAAGCAATGGTACTCACGGCGCCGGGTTTGACGTGTTTCTCATGTGTATCGGGAGTGCCGTAGAAAAGACTTGGCGAATTATTATCTGTCGAATACCGATAAGCCCAGATGGATTTGCCGTCACTTAAAGCGGCCGATATCCTGAGTGGATCGGTAGATTGATGGTCATACAGAATTTTTTTGATTTTCTCAATAGCAAGACTCATCCCCTTTACAGGGTCATCCATCAAGCCCATCGTCAGCGCTAGTAAAAACAGCGCTTCGCTATCAGTTGTGCCGTGCCGATAGGCGTAAAACTCTTTAGAAATATGCGACTCAATCTCTCGCCTGTGCAAATGCCAGTCACCAATATGGCCGTTATGCATGAAAGCCCAATTCTCATACGCATAGGGGTGGCAGTTCATCCTGGACACGCTAGTCCCAGTAGCGGCGCGCACGTGCGCGAAAAAAAGATCACTTTTTATGTGTTTACTTAGCTCTTTAAGATTGTCATCATTCCAGGCTGGCAAAACATCTTTAAATAGTCCTGGCGATTTCCTGTCTCCGTACCAGGCAACACCAAACCCGTCCCCGTTGGTGATCAGCATAGATTTAGTGGCTTTTAGGCTTTGAGAGATGAGCGAGTTCTTTTGTAAAAATAAAAGATTCTCAAGATAAATCTTATTCCCGGCATAGGCGACCCAGCGACACATATTGCCCCCTTTTTTTAAGTTTTACTGATTTTACGCAATTAAACCTATTCGCTGCTCATTAGGTCAAACCGTGATCAAATCTTTCTAAAAAGTTACACTTGCTCTCTGGTCGGGCCATTTGTTAAATTGAATTTTTTAATAATCCAGTGTTTTATAAAATCATTTACGAAAAGGCAGGAAATCATCGAATATATAAAAATTCCTAAAGTTTGTAACCAGGGCAATGCTTCCATGCCACTAAGCCCATAACTGACTAATCCAGTTCCAACAACAATTTCAAATGCAAATGAAATCAATAAAATGTTTCCCGGCTTGGTGCTCCAAAAATACAATCTTTCTCTAACAGAGAGTATTGAAAAGGCCGCCATATAAAGCATGCATAAAAAGCTAAATGTATTCAAGGCCGCATCGTTTGAGCGGAGGTCTAAATAACTCCA
>CAIKNE010000005.1 GCA_903828695.1 uncultured Burkholderiales bacterium
CTACGCTTGGCTTGAAATCTGCAGTTGGAGTCCTAGGAGATGTCGGTTTCCTAAAGGCACGTTTTATGCATGTATTGGCGTATCAATCATTCCAACGCCTTTAAGTGCGGTTTACACAATGAGTATCAGTTCCTTAAATACTAATCTACATAGCCAAAATGTAGCTTTTAGCAGTTCAGTAGCCAGTAATGCCAATTTACAGTCCCTGGGCTCGGCTTTGAACGGAGGTGATTTATCCGGGGCAAAGAATATCTTCTCAGCTTTGTCTCAGAGTGCTTCAAGTGTCAATTCTGATGCCTCTACGCAAACCTTGATGGGCAAATTAGGAGACGCCTTAAACGGCGGTCACCTCGTTCAAGCGCAACAAATTACGAGTGCTTTACAAACTCTGCAAGGTCAATCTAGCATCAGTAATCCTTTGTTCGGTGACACTAGCAACTCATCTACCAGTTCCGGATTGAACGATTCCTTATTCAGTGCACTCTCCCTTAGCGGTGTCGACTCTGGGAACGCAACGACTCTTGCGGGTTTATCTTCTCCATCCCCAACTGGAATGGTTAGCCAAGCACAAGAAATTGCTCAGAATATGGACAATTTTTTAAATAATTTACTTACCACGTTGCAATCAAAAAATTCAAGTGGTTCTTCAAACGCCGCCTCTAGTGTGCTCTCTAAAACAAATCCTTATGGCACTTCAAGCTCCAATCAAATGTCTAGTGGACTTCAATCGTTGATACAGCAATTGGCCAAGGATCCCAATGCGGCTTCAGGACTGAACACAAGTGCTAGCGCAGCAGGTAATAGCACGGCAACATCAAACACAAGTTCAAAAGATCCTCACGTATCAGATTTGCAAAGCAGCTACGACACATTGATTGCTTCCCAAGGGGGTAGCGGTGGGTCTTCTTCACTGATTTCATTTTTGCAAAATTTTGAAACCAACATGAAAAGCATGCAATCCTCTGGTGGTTTTTTAAATCTTCAAGCTTGATTGTGCTGTTGGGCGACCAAATTTTTTTAAGGTCCTAAATATCTAATGTTGGAGCTCCTTTAATTAGGTCTAGGCTTTTGGTTAAATCCGCCCGAAGTACACTCACTCCCAAAAGGACTCTGCTTAGAGGATCACTTCTCCTTCTTCTTTTACTCCAGGACGCATTCATGATTCGTTTTAAGTCAATTGTTATTTTTGTAAGTTTTATTTTTTGTGTTTCAAAAATGTCGATAGCACAGGTAGTGTCCAACCAGGCTGCTCAGTCAGCCCCTGGGGTCCAAGAGTTGGAAGTAGAGGTGTATGCCAAGTCGTCTGCGCTTGATCTTAATCTTACGCAGTTGGAGTATCCCTATCCCGTTCATTTTTTTGATACACAGCTTAGTGGTGTTGCGGTAAAAATGGCTTATATGGATGTCATGCCTGTTGGAAAACCAAGAGGGAGCGTGATTCTCTTTCACGGTAAAAACTTTTCAAGTGATTACTGGGGTTCAACAATAAAGGATCTAACGCAGGCTGGTTACCGTGTAATTGCGCCAGATCAAATTGGTTTTGGAAAGTCTTCTAAACCCGAAGTAGCGTATCATTTTGATGATCTCTGTGCAAATACATTTCAGTTACTCAAGCATCTCCATGTCAGGGAGGTTAATGTCATTGCTAACTCCATGGGCGGAATGGTCGGTGTTCGTTTTGTAAGGCTTTACCCAAAAACTGTTCGCAAGCTTGTACTGGAAAATCCGATCGGGTTGGAGGATTACAGCAAAGCAATACCCGCTCAGTCCAACGAAGTTCTTTTAAAGCTAGAAATGGCACAAACTGAAGCAAGTTATCGTAAGTTTATGCACAGTTACTTTCCCAATTGGCAACCACAATTTGACAGATTTGTAGAAAACTATGTGCGCATTAAAAACGGCCCTGACTATGAACGGTTTTCGATGACATCTGCTCGAACTTTCCAAATGATTGCAGAGCGCCCAGTGGTTTCCGATTTCCCTTTGATCGAAGCGCCCACCTTGTTGATCATTGGGCAACTAGATCATACAGTTTTTGGCAAACGTTTTGCACCGCCTGAGGCCGTAAAGTCGATGGGTGATTTTGTGAAGCTTGGATCAGATGTAGCATCAATTATTCCTCATGCAACGCTTGTTCCGGTCTCAAATGTCGGACACGTACCGCACTTAGAGGCACATGAATTATTTATGGACAGGGTGCTGCAGTTCTTAGATTAGGACGTAGCACAGGCGCGGTGAGGGCGATGCGTAGAAAACGGCTAAAAACAGTAGCCTATTCCGACTAATGCGTTGTAATAACTACCGCCTGAGCTTACAGAATAATTGGCCTGGCGGCCAGATAGTGTTATGGAGTTAGACTGGTTGTTGTCTGTTTTGTTCACGAAATTAAACTCGCTGAATGCATAAAACTGATTTGAAATTAAACTTCTAAATCCTAGACCTATTTCTGAACCTCTGAGGGTTATACCTTGATTGACGTTCGTCACGGGTGCTGGCGTGGGCGGTGTAACCGTATAACTTTTCTCTACCGTTCCCCAAACATAGCCTAATTTTAGGTAAGCCAGGGAGTTGGGCGTCATAACCCAAGCCGGTGTTAAGCTAATGGAGTAGTTACCTTTGTTTTGTAATTTTCCGCTAATGCTCGTGGACGCGGGTGCAGAAATAAAGAGTCCGTAGTTGTTGTTTGAAGATTTAACCGGGTGGACATCCAAGCTTACGCCAATCAGAAAATCGTCATTAATAGCTTTTAAATAGCCGCCAGTTATAACGCCGCTTAGACTAGTACTGTCGCTGATGGAGGGCGTTATAGTTGCAATTTGTTGCCCACTGGCGAGACTAAGTGGTGTACTAGATATATTCAGATTGGTTTTGCTAAAACCAATTCCTACTTGCTCATAGAGTCCTTCGAATTTGTTTTGGGCAACGGCTGCGGGCAATGTAAATGTCAGCAACATTAACTGAGTGATCAGCTTGAATGAGCGAAAGTTGATATTCGTGGGTAAAAGCTGAGTCTTATGCATTAATCACATTTTATACACGTATGTTAAATTTTACCCAATACCCTATTAAAGCATTTTATTTTGATAGGTTTTTCTTTTTTTAAAATGTAATAGAAGTAATTCATTTTTCAATCAATAAGTTTCTATTGGAGTGCGTATAAAGCAGCTTCAGCAATATGCGCAGCATCGACCTGGAAAAACTCCCTGAGTGCAGATCTCGTATCACTTCGCCCAAATCCATCTGTGCCCAAACAAACGTATTTACGCCCTAAGGGCAGGTAGGCCCTGATGGTCTCGGGCAAGGCTCTTACGTAGTCGCTCGCGGCAACGATAGGGCCTGAGCTTTGCATGAGTTGTGTTTCAATGAAAGGTCTTCGGTCTGATTCCTGCCCCTTGATGGCTAACTTTTCAAACTCTAAGCCATCCCTTGCCAGCTCACTCCAACTGGTGACGCTATAAATGTCCGATTCGATTCCTTTATCTTTTAAAATTTTCTGAGCTTTTACGACCTCCGTCATGATGGCTCCAGAGCCCATCAAGGTTACCCGTTTTACTTTGGATTTACTCTTGGATTTTTCAGACTGATCGGTACTAGAGAATTTATAGCAACCTTTGATGATGTGCTCAGTGTTAATATGTTGAAGGCTCGGTTGTTCGTAATTTTCGTTCATGAGCGTTACATAATAGAAAACATCCTTTTGTAATTCCATCATCTCATGCATACCGTAATCAATGATGGTTGCCATTTCATAGGCATAGGCTGGATCGTAAGCTTTACAGTTTGGAATAGTTGCCGCTATTAAGTGGCTCGATCCGTCTTGGTGTTGTAGGCCTTCACCGCCCAAAGTGGTTCTTCCAGATGTAGCGCCTAACAAAAATCCTCTAGACCTTTGATCAGCTGCCGCCCAAATCGCATCCCCCACTCTTTGAAATCCAAACATTGAGTAGTAAATGTAGAACGGCAACATCGGTAGCCCGTGGACGCTGTAACTAGTGGCTGCTGCAGTCCAACTCGCTATGGCTCCAGCTTCGCTGATTCCTTCCTCTAAGATTTGACCATCCAAGGCCTCTCTATAACTGAGTACAGACCCAATATCTTCAGGTTCATATCGCTGACCAACGCTTGAGTAAATTCCAACCTGTTTGAATAAGTTGGCCATACCAAAAGTTCTGGCCTCATCTGCTACGATGGGTACGATGCGTGGGCCCAGTGTTGGCTCTTTCAGTAAATTGCCAAGTAACCTAACAAACGCCATCGTGGTTGACATTTCCTTTCCGTTTGCATCGACCGCAAAAGCGGCGTAGGACTCAATCTTTGGAATATTTAGTGCAGGGGCGTCACTGACCCTTTGAGGTATATATCCTCCAAGTGCTGCGCGCTTTGAGTGTAGGTACAGCATTTCTGCAGAGTTTTCCTCAGGTTTGTAAAACTCTAAGTCAATGACTTGTTGATCCGTCATAGGAAGGTTAAAGCGGTTCCTAAATTCTATGAGGGCAGCTTCATCGAGTTTCTTTTGGCTGTGGGTGGTCATCTTGCCTTGACCGGCGCTACCCATGCCGTAGCCTTTCTTGGTGTGGGCCAAGATAACAACAGGTTGTCCGCTATGTTTTGCGGCTTGTGCGTAAGCTGCGTAAATCTTCACCAAATCATGACCGCCTCTTTTGAGCCTGTCAATTTGTTCATCCGTCATGCCCTGTGCTAGTTGGGCTAGTTCTGGGTTCTGGCCAAAAAAATGATCTCTGTTGAATCTACCGTCTTTGGCTGCAAAAGTTTGCATTTGTCCATCAACCGTATTGGAAAATGCTCTTATGAGCGCAGCGTTCGCATCTCGAGCAAAAAGCCCATCCCAGTCACTACCCCAAATAAGTTTAATGACTTTCCATCCGGCGCCTACAAAGAGTTGCTCTAGCTCGTCAATGATTCGCCCGTTTCCCCTTACGGGGCCATCCAGTCTTTGCAGGTTGCAATTGACCACCCAAATCAGATTATCCAAGCGCTCGCGAGAGGCGAGTGTTAGCGCACTCATGCTCTCGGGCTCATCCATCTCGCCGTCGCCAAATACTCCCCATACTTTTCTGCCCGTGCAGTCGAGTAATTTTCTGTGAGTCAAGTAACGCATAAAGCGTGCATGGTAAATGGAGCTGATGGGACCTATACCCATCGAGCCCGTTGGAAATTGCCAAAAATCGGGCATCAGCCACGGGTGAGGATAAGAGCTTAAACCCCGGGCACCTCTTGAGGGTGCAGTGATCTCTTGTCTGTAACTAGACAGATCATTTGCATTCAATCTGCCCTCCAAAAAAGCCCTTGCATAAACGCCGGGTGCGCTGTGGGGTTGATAGAAAATTAAGTCACCCACCTGAGAGTCATTTCTGCCCTTGAAGAAATGATTAAATCCAACCTCAAATAAATCTGCAGCGCTAGCATAGCTTGAGATGTGACCGCCTAATTCTCCGTATGCAGCGTTGGCCCTCGCAACCATTGCTAATGCATTCCAGCGCATCAGCGAACCCAACTTTTCCTCGATCGCTAAGTCGCCAGGGAAGGAGGGTTGTTCCTCAACAGTAATAGTGTTGATGTAGTGGGTCACTAAGTTGGGAGACCACTTAACGCCTAATTTTGAAGACAGAGTATGCAAGGCGTCAAGGATGTAATGTGCCCTATCAGTGCCTTGAGACTTCAGGAGTGAAGTAAATGCCTCCAGCCATTCGTGGGTTTCACCCGGATCGTTGTCCGTATTCAGCTCTGGATGATGCGGCAAAAAGGACGGTATGTAATTTGGTGTATTCATAAGGTAACTCTATACGATATATTGTCGAATAATATGCTTTTTATGCCCTGAATTAGATCGTTTGAAGTATAAAATTCTTTATATTTTAAAAAATGAAGAATTAAATGAATTTAGATGCGGTTGATTTGAAAATCCTTGAACAGCTTCAAGAGGACAGCTCTTTGACCAACGTGGAGTTGGCAAAGAGGGTTCACCTATCAGCTTCTCCGTGCCTGATGCGCGTTAAAGCATTAGAGAGCGAAGGGGTCATTAAGCGTTACGTAGCTTTATCTGATCCGCACAAACTAGGGCTAGGACTGAATGTTTTTATATCAATCAGCTTAAAGGAGCAATCCAAGCTTGCACTTTCTGACTTTGAAGCTAGCATTTGTAAGCACGAGGAGGTGATGGAGTGTTATTTGATGACTGGTGATAGCGACTATTTGATTCGCGTCGCTGTGGCCGATATTGCTGCCCTTGAGCGGTTCATTTTGGAGCGTCTTACCCCCATTCCTGGAATTGAAAAAATACGATCGAGTTTTGCATTAAAGCAAGTTCGTTACAAAACAGCCTTACCCCTCAAATCTATAGCCTCATAAACAGTTAGAATTTGACAAATTTTATTATCTGCTGAGTACGCAATTCATACAAAGGGACCTTCAATGTTAGAAAAATTTGTAAAAATTCTTTCTAAAGATATGGCGATTGATTTAGGAACCGCGAACACGTTGATCTATGTTTCTGGTCAAGGTGTGATTTTGGATGAGCCCTCGGTAGTTGTCGTTAAAAACGAAGGTGGATTTAGGGCTAAGCGCACAGTTTTAGCGGTGGGTAATGAGGCAAAGGCAATGATCGGGCGCGTACCAACTGGACTGGAGGCTATCCGCCCGATGAAGGACGGGGTCATAGCGGACTTTACGGTCACAGAATTGATGATCAAATATTTCATCAAAAAAATATATAAAAACTCGCTGCTTCGCCCCAGTCCTCGCATTGTGATTTGTGTGCCATGTGGATCCACCCAAGTCGAGCGAAGGGCTATCAGAGAGTCCGCTCTTGGTGCTGGTGCTTCGCAAGTTTTTCTCTTGGAAGAACCCCTCGCTGCTGCTATCGGTGCTGGAATCAACATATCCGAAGCAGTGGGTTCTATGGTGGTCGATATTGGTGGTGGGACGACCGAGATTGGTGTGATCTCCTTAGGAGGCATGGTCTATAAATCCGGCGTAAGAGTTGGCGGCGATAAATTTGACGAAGCTATCGTCACTTACGTCAGACGTAATTACGGAATCTTGATTGGGGATCAAACGGCAGAGGCCTTAAAGATCAAGATTGGTATGGCATATCCAGGCCTAGAGATACTTGAAATGGAAGTTAATGGGCGTAACTTAAATCAGGGCATGCCCCAAAGCTTCACGATCACCTCGTCCGAGATTATGGAGGCTTTGACGGATCCGGTGAATGAACTGGTTTCAGCCATTAAATTAGCGTTGGAGAATACCCCTCCAGAATTAGGAGCAGATATTTCTGAGCGGGGAGTGATGATGACTGGGGGAGGAGCCTTATTAAGGGGCTTAGACCGTTTAGTGCAAGAGGAGACAGGCCTGCCCGTTCTAATCGCTGAGGACCCCCTGGGTTGTGTCGCCAGAGGTTGCGGCATGGTGCTGGATAATTTAGATGCATCCGTTAATATCTTCTCCAATGATTGATGCTGCCTGCTGTGAGCTAATGCGCCGGGCATTATGCTTTAACTAATGTTTGCAAAACCTATTGTCGTATTTGCGGTGTTTATGGGCTTTTTCACATCGCTCACCCTGACTGGGATCATTACCCTAATTAGGCAGGGTTACGGAGATCAATTTTTTGGGCAATGGACTCAACTTTGGTTACTTGCCTATCCGGTCGCTGTAGTTTGTATTGTTATATACAGACCCATTGCTAACTACTTAACCCAAAGGTTTTTAGAAATATCAGAAACTCAGAGTTACGACTAGCGTCTGAATTGACCAGAGCGTTGGTTGGAAACTTAAACTGTTGGTGTTGTTAGTCACAAAATGATGCATCAAAAATTAGTCTTCAACCATATTGGACTGTTTAATCACCATAGCTAATTTCGTCCGCTCAGCATTTATAAACTGGCTAAAACTCTCTCTAGTTCCTCCAACTGGCTCGATTCCCCCTGTGCGCAAGCGGCTTGCGGTTGCTTCATCTTTCATTCCCGCATCAATGGCTTTGGCCATAGCATCGAGGATAGCTTCCGGAGTACCTTTAGGTGCATGGACTCCAGCCCAGTGGGCCATTTTTAATTCTGTAAAACCCTGCTCGACAGCCGTTTTGAGCTCTGGGAGTGCCGTTAAACGTTGTGTCCAAGTGGTTGCAAGGGCGCGAATACGGCCACTTTTTAGGTGTGGCAAAACAATATTACTTGCCTCAGATGTTGCATCAACTTGCGCGCCAATAACTGCATTTAAAGATTCAGATCCGCTCTTAAATGGAACCACTTTAAAGTTTGCGTTGTGTTTGAGATTAAGAAGTTCTGCGACAAAGTGGGGTGTACTGCCTGAACCTGCGGTGGAAAAATTGAGACCATTTGGCGTTTGCGACTTTTGAACCAAATCTTTTAGGCTCATGTAAGGCGAGCTCTCGGGAACGATGATGATCGAGGGTGCAAGGGCAATCATCGCAACAGGTACAAGATCAGTGTCTTTATAGGGCATTGATTTTTTGATCAAGCTGTTTGTAATGACGCCTGAGGCGCTAATTAAAAACGTGTATCCATCCGGTGGACTTTTTGAGACAAAGTCCGCGCCTAATGTGGTCCCACCGCCGGGTTTGTTATCGATTATTATGATTTGTTTTAGATACTTAGCTGCACCTTCACCCCCAGCCCGTCCAATCAAATCGTTTGCGCCTCCCGCGGAGAAGGGAACAATAAAGTGAATTTGTTTACTGGGCCAAGCCGCGGGAGCGGCTTGACTGGTCAAGGCACTCATTCCAGTCAGTCCACCTAATAATCCCTTGCCTAGTGCGTCTAGTGAGAGCGCGCTTTGGACAACTTTCTTTAATACGTCGCGACGAGCGTTGGATTCATTCAGCATGATTTAAAAATCTCCATGGATGGAAAAAGGGGGCTGATGAGCAACGCCTTGTGCCAGCAGTTAATCTTAGTGATGTGAACCAGTGCCCAAGTAGGCGGCCTTGACGGCGGGATCATTTTTCAGTTGCTCGGCTTCACCATGCACTGAAATTTTCCCGTTTTCAAGCACATACCCATAATCAGCTACGTTTAAAGCAGCCGCAGCAAACTGCTCCACCAGCAGCATGGTGACCCCTTCGCTTTTGAGGCGTTGTATGATTTTGAAAACTTCTTCTACCAAAATAGGCGCAAGTCCCATTGAGGGCTCATCTAAGAGAACCACTTCTGGGTTGAGCATAACAGCGCGAGCCATTGCTAACATTTGTTGCTCACCACCCGATAAAGTCCCCGCCAGTTGGTTGCGGCGCTCTTGAAGCCTTGGGAACAATTCCATTGCACGTTCCAAGTCGCCTTTTACATCCCCTTTGGGGCGACTTCCTGTTAGTCTGGGAAACGCACCCAGGAGTAAGTTATCGGTTACGCTCATGGTCGAGAAAACGCGTCGTCCCTCTGGAGAGTGCGCAAGCCCTAATTTAGCGATCTGATTGGACTCAAGACCTTGGATGCTTTTACCGTTCAGGGTAATAGTACCTGCGGTGGGCTTGATCATTCCTGAAATTGCCCTCATCGTGGTCGTTTTACCAGCCCCGTTGGAGCCGATGAGGGTCACTACTTTGCCTTTGGGTACGTTGATAGATATGCCTTGAAGGACGAGGACCTTCCCATATCCGGCTTGTAAGTTCTCAATGTTTAACATGCTAAATGTGCTCTCGTATTAATCGGTTGTGGGATTTAAAAATTTCTAATTGACACTTATAGATTTAGGCCGGTGTTGCGCCCAAATAAGCTTCAACGACTCGGGGGTCTGCTTGAATGTCAGCAGGCTTTCCGTCAGCAATTTTTTGTCCAAAATCCAAAACACTAACTCGGTCGCAAATGCTCATCACCATATCCATATGATGTTCAATCAAGATTACAGTTATTCCACTTTCTTTGATTTTGCGAATGATGTTGACCAACTCCTTGATGTCCGGGGAGGTAAGTCCTGCAGCGGGTTCGTCAAGTAGCAAAAGTTGTGGGTCTAGGGCTAGAGCGCGAGCAATTTCTAAGAGGCGTTGGCGCCCGTAGGGTAAATTTCTTGCCTCCTCAAACGCCAGGTCCGCAAGTCCAACAAACTGTAATAAGCCGTAGGCCTTTTGATTTGCTGTTTTTTCTTCGTGGGAGTAACGAGGCGTGTGCAGTGCAATATCAAGTAAATTGCTTTCGAATGTGTGATGCAAACCCACCAAAACGTTTTGTAGGGCAGTCATCTCGCCAAAGAGTTGGACGTTTTGAAAGGTTCTTGCTATTCCTGATAATGCAATTTCAGAGGAGGTTCGTCCGATGATGGTTTTGCCCTCAAAATCAATTTGTCCTGCAGTTGGATGATAAATGCCTGTAAGCACATTCATCATGGTGCTCTTACCCGAACCGTTGGGACCGATTAAGCCGTGAATAGTTCCGCGCTCAACGGTTAAGCTCACGTCATTGATAGCCTTTAGACCACCAAATTGCATCAAAATATTTTCTGCTTCCAAAATATTCTTTGTTGCTGAGGTGCTTTGATGGTGATTTATGCCGTTCATAGCATGGCTTGAGGTGTCTAAATCTATAGACTCTGTTTTGTGATTGCGTTTGAATGCAGTTTTGAAAAAGCCAATAATACCGTCTTGCAAATAATAGACAACAAACAAAATCATTAATCCAAAAATAGACAATCTCCAGTCTGTGATGTTTGTCAATACAAAGGAGAAGGCTGCGAGTGAGCAAGTACCTATCACCGGTACTAAAGTGGATTGAATTGAGGTCCTCTTTCTACTAACCGCTATGACTGCACCAATGAATATTGCTGCAGCAAGGGTAGAGGATACGATCTGAAATGTACCCAAATCATCAAGCAACTTGGGTAGTAAAACAATAATTGCAGCTCCAAGGATGGATCCTGAGCGAGTCTTGCGCCCCCCCATGATCGTCGCAAGTAGGAACAAAACTGTTAATTCAAAGTTATAGGTGTTTGGGGAGATGTACTGTTCTGAATAGGCATACAGGCTACCTGCAAGTCCAGCAAATCCTGCACTGATGACGAATGCTAAAACTTTGTATTTGTAGACAGAAACACCCATACAGTCTGATGCAATGGGGCTGCCTCTCAAAGCTTCAAAAGCGCGACCTAATTGTGATTTAAGAATTCTGTGAACAACCAAAAGCGATACGGCTAGGAAAAAGCAAACGACCCAGTAATAGGCTTGGTCATCTAATTTGTAGCTCCCAATTGTGGCTTTGGAAATCTTGATGCCCATCGGACCCTCCGTCATGAAGGTCATCTCATTGATCAAGATTTGAATAATCGTACCAAAGGCCAAGGTTACCATTGCCAAATAAGGTCCCGATACTCTGAGTGCTGGCAGAGCTAGGACTGCACCGAAGAGCGCAGTGATAAGGATACCCATTGGCAATATGAGCCAAATAGGGGCAGAAAACTTTAGGAATAAAACGCCTACTGTGTAAGCCCCAATTCCAAATAGCCCTGAATGGCCCAGTGAGACTTGGCCGGTATATCCCACAACAATGTCTAATCCAAACAGTAATATGGAGTAGATCATGATCGTCTCGATCAGATGGATGTAGTAAGGATTGTGGTTAACGAGTGGCACCATGACCAGGGCCGCAAAACCAATCAGCGCAAAGATCCAATTATTCTTATTTGACATGATTAAACTTTCTTAATGGCTGATTTACCAAACAAACCAGCAGGCTTAACTGCCAGTACTAGAAGTAGTAAAACCAACCCCGGAACATCTTTATACCCAGTTGACAAGTAGAACCCTGTCGTTGTCTCCGCAATCCCTAAAATGATTCCACCAATGATGATGCCCATACCACTGGTTAATCCCCCGATGATCGCAACTGCAAAAGCCTTAAGCCCAAGAACAGAGCCCATAGTTGCCCCTGTGAGGGTCAAGGGGGCAATTAAAACACCTGCAAAAGCAGCGCTCATTGAGGACAATGCGTAAGAGAAAGTAATCACAAGCCCAGTGTTGATACCCATTAATTTTGCGGCGTCACGGTCATTGAAAGTCGCAACTACAGCTTTTCCGTAAATGGTCTTTCGGTTGAAAAATTCAACGGCAACCATCATCAAAATAGCCCCAGCTATAACCAGTATTTCCATTGGAAGCACGTTAGCGCCTAGCACTTTCATGGGAGCTTCTGGTAATGGGGAGGGGAAGCGAAGGTCATCACGTCCCCAGATATTTTCTGCAACGTTTTTAAAGATAATACCCAAGGCAATGGTTGACATGATCCAACCAAACTCACTCTTAATTTTTATCGCTGGGCGAACGCCTATGCGCTCTACAAAAGCGCCCTGAATGAGTCCAAACACCCCAACTATGGGGAGTGCAAGCCAATAGTTGATTTGCATGACATCCACTAAGGTTAGGCCAACCAAGGCTCCAAGCATTAATGCATCACCTTGTCCAAAATTGAGTGTGTCGGATGTGGCAAAAGTCAGTTGATAACCAAAGGCGATGACTGCATAGATCATCCCTAAAGCGATGCCGCTATAAATGAGTTGCAGTAAGATTTCCATAATATTAATTTTTTCTGAATAATAAAAAAAGCACCAATCCTCTTTGAGAGGTTTGGTGCTATTTTAGAAGAAATATTGGGCTTTGGAGCCCAAATTTAGCCCGATGAGTCTTTATTTCTTCGGTTGCTTAACGCGAAGATCAGCACCTTTTTTACGGTCCTCTTCATACGCGTATACAACTTTACCGCCCTTGACTTCACCAAAGACTGGAATATTCAAAGTAATGGCTTCATGGTCATCTTTATTGAATGGTTTGTTATAGACAGTAACCACACCTTCGACTTTGTCTTGAAGGTTCTCAAGAGCATCTTTGATCTTCTTACCGTCTGTGGAGCCTGCCTGTTTGATAGCAGCAGCTAGCAGATAGATTGAATCATAAGCTTGTGCAGCTGAAACGGGGGACTCAATACGACCGTTCTTTGGCTTCACATTTTTGAGGTAAGCATCAATAAATGCTTTACGCTTTTGCGTGTTCGGCTCTTGAATAAAGGTCTCTGGCATGCGAGCTCCTTCACCGCCAGGTCCAGCGTTATCAATGAAGTTGGACATGGATAGTGTCCAGCTTCCAATCATTGGTACTTTCCAGCCTAGTTTTGTCATGCCATTGGCGATTTGAGCCAATTCAGGACCAATACCGTAAGTCAAAATAACTTCAGCTCCGGCTTCTTTAGCTTTTAAGAGTTGAGCTGTCATGTCAACGTCTTTAATGTTGAACTTTTCAACAGCTACAGGCGTGATATTTTTAGCTGCTAAGGCTTTAGTTAAGTCGTCCTTACCCAATTGTCCGTAGTTAGTAGAGTCAGCCAAAATTGCAACTTTGGTGAATTTGCGTCTTGTAATGGCTTCTTCAACAATCATTGGAGCTTGTATAGAGTCATTGGCAGAGTTTCGGAAGATATAGTTGTCTGGAAACTCTGGTGGTAAAAATTGTTTGGTAACTATAGAACCCGTTGCTACGTTGTTCATGACTGGGATCTTGGCCTCTTCATACAGGCGCTGAGAAGCAAGTGCTACTCCGGTGTTGATGAAGCCAACAGTTGCGACTACTTTCTCTTTGTTAATCAACTCTTCGGCGATTTGAACACCACGCTCGTTTTTGGCTTCGTCATCGCGCTCAACGGCAACTAATTTTGCTCCTAATACGCCGCCGTTTTTATTGATTTCTTCAATGGCGATTTTTACACCTTCACGCATACTCACACCCATTGAGGATGATCCGCCCGTGTATGGGCCTGTCACGCCAATTTTGATGTCGTCTGCTGCGAAGCCAAGACTGGCTGAAAGCATCATTGCAACCATTGAGCTCTTTTTGAAACCTTTGATCATGTTTTTCCCTATAGAAAAAGTTATAAATTCGTCAAGTTAGTTACCAGATTAAGGTAAATCTTCCAGTAACCCATATTACCTAGTTTTATCGGGTTTATTGTTAATTGTTTACCCTAGTCCTGACCCGAGTGGGAGAGTAGGCATGGATCCAATAAGCTAAGCCTTTTAGTTTTTGCGTAGTTTTGTCAAGGTTGCGTGACTTCGGTTGCGACTATACTGCGAAGGTTAAAAAACTAAACCGGATTTGTATCATGTCAACTACTTTGTCTAGCACCAGCATTCCTGCCTTTTTGAATATTTTGGGAAATCTCTCCCACTTAATTGAAAAAGCGCAATTAGACGCGAAAACAAGAGGGTATGACTCAAAGGTGTTGGTGGATTTTAGGTTCGCTCCAGATATGTTGCCCTTGAAAAATCAAATTCTAATTGCTTGTGATGCAGCAAAGTTATGCGTTGCTCGCGTTTCAGGCCTTGAGGCCCCCAAGTTTGCTGATTCGGAGGTCACCTTAGAGGACCTGCAGGAGAGAATTCAAAAGACATTAAACTGGATTCGAAGCGCACCGGCACACGCTCTTGATGGACTTGAGGATAAGGAAATCACCTTCCCTGTGGGCAAGGAGGCGACTAAAACTATGCGAGCCCAGGACTATGTAAGTTTTTGGGCGTTGCCAAATGTGTATTTTCACGTTACCACGGCCTATAACATTTTGCGCCACAACGGTGTTCAAATCGGGAAACGTGACTACTTGGTAGGATCTGCCGATTTGGTGTAATTTCATCCGATGAAATGCATTTTTATGCCCCATAAATGGGGCGTTATGGATGACCAACTATTCTTATATTCTTATTCGTAGTATCCCTATAGCCTGAGCTATATTGTTACTGAAATGGTTACACTTGCCCCATATCAGGTTGCGACTCGATGGGGGGTAATCTTTTTTTTAATGAGTTAGGAGTTGTGGTTGTCACAAGAAATATTGCTTGACATTCAAAGTCTCACCAAAGAGTTTAAAGGCTTTGTAGCTGTGAATGATGTGAGTTTGAACGTCACTCGCGGATCCATTCATGCTTTAATTGGTCCCAATGGGGCGGGCAAAACAACGCTTTTTAACCTACTGACCAATTTTCTGGTTCCAACCCGGGGTAACGTTTTCTTCAAAGGAGTCAACATAACCCATGAAAAGCCAGCGCAAATTGCAAGGCGAGGGATTGTTCGCTCTTTTCAAATTTCAGCAGTTTTTCCACATATGAGTGTGCTCGAAAATGTTAGAGTTGCTTTGCAACAAAAGCAAAATGTTGGCTTTAATTTTTGGCAATCTGAGAAATCCCTTCACCATCTACACTCCAGAGCGCTAGAGCTTTTAGATTCTGTTGATTTGCATAATTTTGCAGATGAACTTGCTGTTAATCTTCCCTACGGCCGTAAGAGAGCCCTTGAATTAGCAACTACTCTTGCTTTAGAGCCTGAGTTGATGCTCTTGGATGAGCCTACCCAAGGGATGGGGCATGAGGATGTTGACCGAGTGACCCAGTTGATTAAGAAAGTTGCAGCGGGCAGAACGGTATTAATGGTTGAACACAATATGAATGTGGTGTCATCCATTGCGGACAGAATCACTGTCCTTCAAAGAGGTACTGTAATCGCAGACGGTACTTATCGGGATGTTTCCAAAAATCCTTTGGTCATTGAGGCTTACATGGGCTCAACGGATAACGAGCTCGTAGGGGCTCATTAAGTTGCCTCGTAAACATCCCAAATAGAACTAATTTCAAAAAAGAATATATGAAAAGTACCTCCTCTACAGAGTTGCTGAAAATCGAGAATTTGCAGGCCTGGTACGGTGAATCTCATATCCTTCACGGCGTTGATCTAAGCGTCAATAAGGGGGAGGTCGTGACGCTTTTGGGCAGAAATGGTTCTGGTCGTACGACTACACTCAGAGCCATCATGGGTCTCACGGGCACTCGTACCGGCTCTATCAAAGTAAACGGGGTAGAGAGTATCGCCCTCAGTGCGCATCAAATCGCTAGACTCGGGTTGGGTTACTGTCCCGAGGAGCGAGGCATTTTCTCATCCCTGACGACGTATGAAAATTTGATTCTGCCTCCGAAAATTAAGGGGACTGACGGTGGTATGTCGGTGAGTGAGATTTACGCAATGTTTAGCAACTTAAAAGAGCGCGCTGATAGTCCTGGAACCAGGCTCTCTGGTGGAGAGCAGCAAATGCTTGCAGTGGCTAGAATTTTAAGAACAGGCGCCAGGCTTCTCTTGCTTGATGAGATTTCTGAGGGACTTGCGCCCGTTATTGTTCAAAAACTTGGCGTGATGATTGCGACGCTTAAACAAGCAGGTTTTACGATTATTTTGGTCGAACAAAATTTCAGATTTGCAGCGCCCTTGGCCGATCGCTTTTATGTGATGGAGCATGGCCAAATTGTTCAACAGTTTAGTCATGCAGAGTTGCCCTCCAAGATGGCAATGTTGCATGAATTCTTAGGTGTTTAATTTCGGTTCAGTTTTAGTTTTGTTTGATTGATTTTTTTTGATTTATTTAATTGAAGGATGAATTTGCTATGAAGTTTATTAAAAAAGCCCTTAATATTGCACTCGGAGTTGCTCTTGTATCTCCTCTCATGTCCCAAGCTGGTAACGAAGTCGTTATTGGCGATATCGACGATATGTCCGGTGTCTACGCAGACGTCATCGGCCAAGGCGGCGTAGAGCTTGTCAAAATGGCGATTGAGGATTTTGGAGGAACTGTTTTAGGTAAGAAGATCACCTTTATCAGCGCTGATCACCAAAATAAGCCAGATGTTGGATCTAGTAAGTTTAGAGAGTGGGCAGATAAGAATGAGTTGAATATGCTGCTAGGTGGAGCTAATACTGGTGTTAGCTTGGCAATGGCTAAAGTAGCAGGCGAGAAAAAGGTTCCCTTTATCGCCGTTGGAGCTGCAGGCTCATCTTTGACCAACGCAGACTGCACACCCTATACCGTTCATTATGGTTACGACACAACTTCACTTGCCAACGGAACTGCGAAAGTAATTACCGAGAACGGTGGGAAGACTTGGTATTTCTTAACAGCTGACTATGCTTTTGGCACGCAACTTCAAAATGCTGCGACTAAAGTGCTGACTGAGAACGGTGGCAAATCGCTTGGCTCAGTCAGAGTGCCATTATCAGCGACTGATTTCTCATCTTTCCTACTCCAAGCACAGGGATCTAAGGCACAGGTGTTAGGTTTGTCTAATGCGGGCGGTGACTTCACAAACTCATTGAAAGCTGCTAACGAATTTGGAATCACTAAAACAATGAAGCCAGCGGCTTTGTTAGCCTTCATTAGTGACATTCATAGTCTGGGTTTAAAAACCGCCCAGGGTCTATACCTGACAACAGGTTGGTACTGGGATATGAACGATGAGACTCGTGCTTTCTCCAAACGCTACTTTGCTAAGATGAAGAAAGAGCCGACGATGACTCAGGCAGCGTATTACTCAGCGACTATGAATTATTTGAAGGCGGTGAAAGCTGCCGGTACCACTGATTCTGACAAAGTAATGGCTGAGTTGAAGAAAATGAAGATCAATGACTTCTTTGCCAAGGATGCTTACATCCGTGCCGATGGAGTCTTGGTGCACGATATGTACGTTATGCAAGTAAAAACACCTCAGGAATCCCAGTACCCATGGGATTACTACAAGTTAGTGAAGAAGGTTAAAGGTGAGGAGGCATACGGTCCTTTGTCTGACTCAACATGCCCCTTTGTCAAAAAATAATCTTTGATACATGTCCTCTTTTAACAACTCTTATTTGCTGATGCTGACTCAATATGACTGATATTTTTGGAATACCTGTTCAAGTCATATTGGGTCAACTATTGTTGGGACTGGTGAATGGCTCTTTTTATGCCATGCTGAGCCTAGGACTGGCAGTTATATTTGGACTCCTAGGAGTTGTTAATTTTGCGCACGGCGCTTTCTACATGTTGGGTGCCTATGCAACTTGGGTTCTTCTAGACGTATTCGGACTGGGTTATTGGTGGGCGTTACTTTTGTCCCCATTGGCCATTGGACTTATTGGGATCATCTTAGAACGGTTATTTTTAAGGCATCTTTATAAAGTTGATCCGCTCTACGGTTTGCTTTTAACGTTCGGTCTTTCCTTAATTGCTGAGGGAGTGCTTAGAGAGGTCTTCGGCTCCTCTGGACAAACCTACCCTGTGCCCGAACTCTTACAAGGGACTATGGATGTAGGCTTTATGAATTTACCCATTTACAGAGTGTGGGTGATTGTCTCCTCCCTAACCATTTGCTTTTTCACTTGGTACCTGATTGAGCGGACTCGGTTGGGAGCAACTTTGCGAGCAGCAACAGAGAACCCCAAACTCGTTCAAGCATTTGGTATCAACGTGCCTATCATCGTGATGTTTACCTACGCAGGTGGTGTTGCATTGGCCGCGCTTGCTGGAGTGCTCTCGGCTCCTGTGATCCAAGTTTCCCCACTGATGGGCTCGTCACTAGTCATTGTGGTTTTTGCTGTGGTCGTTATTGGTGGCATGGGCTCCATCATGGGCTCTATTTTGAGCGGAGTGGGCTTAGGGATCATCGAAGGATTCACCAAGGTTTTATACCCAGAGGCATCTAATATCGTTGTTTTCCTTATTATGGCAATTGTTTTGTGCTGGCGTCCTGCTGGTTTATTTGGTAAAGAGTAGAAAATGCAAATCTCACGTACCAATATTTTTTATGTCCTCTTGTTGTTGTTAGCCTTGCTAGCACCCTGGGTAGGTGTGTATCCGATCTTTCTTATGACCATCATTTGCTATGCAATATTTGCATGTGCATTTAACTTGATGCTGGGTTACTCTGGAATGCTTTCATTTGGTCATGCGGCCTATTTTGGCGTGTCCTCATACGTTACCGCTTGGTTACTGACTGCAAATGCTTGGTCTACAGCTGGGGCATTACTGGTCGGAGCCCTTGCATCAACCTTATTAGGTCTTCTCATTGGTCTAATTGCCATTAGGCGCTCAGGTATTTATTTTGCAATGATCACCTTAGCTCTTGCGCAATTGGTTTACTTTGTCTGTTTACAAGCTCCCTTTACGGGCGGTGAAAACGGTATACAAGGTGTTCCCCGTGGTGATCTCTTTGGGTTGATATCCTTGACAGATGACCTATCAATGTATTATTTCGTTGTGATTGTGTTTGTATTGATATTCCTATTGATCCAACGCATTGTTCACTCACCTTTTGGTCAGATTTTGAAAGCGATTCGGGAAAATGAACCGCGCGCTGAATCTTTGGGATATTTCGCAGACCATCAAAAATTGCTTGTCTTCGTGCTCTCCAGCACTTTGGCTGGCCTTGCAGGTTCCCTTAAAACACTAGTACTTGGGTTTGCAACGCTCTCCGATGTACTTCAATCAACTTCGGGTGAGGTTATTTTGATGACCATGTTGGGGGGAGCAGGAACATTTTTTGGCCCTGTCCTTGGCTCCGCAATTGTGGTGGCGCTTCAAAACCTACTGTCTGATAGAGTTGGCTCATGGGTCACTGTGATCATTGGTGCTATATTTGTCATTTGCGTGATGGCGTTTAGACGTGGTATTGTTGGAGAGTGGTTGGCCTATCAAGACAGGAAAAGAAGCACCTCAGCAACCTAGTCAACCTGGTCAACCTAGTACCAAAGCTACAGCATCTCAACCCTAGTTGATGACCGAAGCCAAGATCATCAATGCTGTCTTGACCATACAGCTATCCCTGTGCTTATGTTAGAGCGGCAGTTTCACTGTAACCTGAGTGCCCTCGACCTCGGGTCTGACTTGTATGCTCAGGGTGCCGCCTAATAGTGAACAAGTTTTTTGAGCGATAGGTAAGCCCAACCCCACACCGTGTTGGGAGTGGTCCTGTCCGCGCCAAAATGGGGTGAGCATTTTTTCAATATCACCAGCCCAAACACCTTCTCCGCTATCACGAACTTTAAAAAGAACACTCTGCTCATGCAAGTTGAGCTCAAAGTTTACGGTCATTCCGCCGTAGTTAAAGGCGTTATCAATTAAATTCGTTAATATTTCTTTGAGCAAAGTTGCATTGGTTTTGAATTGAATTTCGCCAAGAGCAATGGGATCTAGGGTTAAATTAAATTCCTTAGAACTTTTGCTAAAAATTGGCTCCCATTGGTTTTTGATGTCGTTAACAAAAGATCCTAGTTCTATTGCAGACATTTCTATGCTGTTGACGCCCTCGGATCTGGCAAGCGTCAGTAATTGTTTAACCAATTGAGTCACCCGGGCTGAAGCCTTACTAAGTTCACTAAGTACCTCTTGATCAGGGGGGGCGCTTGGACTTGCTTGAGTGGTTCGCATCAAATCGTCAACCAAGAGCTTGATACCGGCCAAGGGGGTCCTGAGTTGATGTGCTGCGTCGGAGATAAATCTTCTTTCGTGTGCGATTGCCTCTTGCAAGCGCTGCAATAAATCGTTGATATGGCTAATCAGCCCCCTCAGCTCAACGGGGACTTGAGATAAGGGAATAGCTGAAAGATCATCTATGCCGCGCAGGGATACGGCGTTATTGATTGCATTGGCCGGAGCAAGACCGTAGCGAATCCCTGCAAACAGCAACGGAACAATAAAAACAGCCAATCCGATTGCGGGTAGAAAAATAGCTGCAGCTAACTCTTTTGAGATTTGATTTCTTTTTGCCTGCGATTCACCAACAACGACCCAAGCGTAGCCGCGACTTTGTTTGTTCTCCATTCTGATCGCAACCACGCGAAGGCTACCGTTGTCTGTATCGGAATCAAAAAATAGGGGGACACCGGCTTTTTGTTGATCAGCGCTTGGGGGCAGGGTGAGGAGTGCGTTACCGATTAGTTTTTTACCGTTCTGATTGATCACCATGAATCTGGACGGGGAGAGTGAATCGAAAATCAAATAATCCGCTGTGTGTGTATCTGCCGCAAACACGGGGCCCAGGGGATCCCAGTCCAGTTGTGTAGCAAGAGCTAAGGCATCATCCTTTAATATCCTGTCAAAGGAGATTTGAGCAGAGCGACCCGCTAGCCAAAAAGCTACCAAAGTTGCTGCAAGTGCTGATGCAACCCACAGCCAAATGAAGGTGAGTACAAGATTTCTTCGAAGGCTCTCGGGTTGGAAGATATTCATGATGATTCCTCCAGCGCGTAGCCCGTTCCTCGAACGGTGGTAATTGCAACCCCCTTATTGGCGAGCTTACGTCTTAACTTGAGGATATAAATTTCGACAGCATTGGCTGTAAAGTTTGTGTCCCAACTAGACATTGCAGAAACGATCCTGCCCTTTGGAACTGCTTGCCCACAAGCGCCCATCAAAAGCTCAAGCAGTGTTGCCTCTCGGGGGGTTACTAGGATGCGCTGCTCGTTGTGAAATAGTTCACGACTCTCAGTGTTAAACGCGAGTTCACCCAACCGAAGTATTGGGTTCATATTTCCCGTTCTTCTTCTGACGATGGCACGAATTCTGGCTATCAGCTCAGGAGGCTCAAAGGGCTTTGTTAAGTAGTCATCGCCGCCGCTGTTGAGGCCTAAAATCCTGTCTTGCAATTCATCTCGTGCTGTAAGTATCAAGACAGCGTGTTTGAGTCCTTTAGAGCGCCATTGTTTTAGGACTGAGATGCCGTCCATCTTTGGAAGGCTTAAGTCTAAAACAGCGATATCATAGGATTCAGTCAGCGTAGCCGATAAGGCAAGGTCTCCGTTCTCAACCGTATCGACTTGCCAGCCCTCGGCCAATAGGGTGCGTTTCAGGCCAAGCCTTAGGGCGGAGTCATCTTCAACTATCAGTACGCGCATGTTATAAAGGTTTCACAGAGATTGTGTAAGATGTCAAGATGAGAGTATTTAAGATAACACAAAATTCGGTCCAAGAAAGTGACGTTCTTCCTGAGTCCCTGCCCGCTGAGGGGTACTTGTGGATGGCATTTGCCAGGCGTGAGTTTGAGGTACTGCAACAGTCGGTTCAAGAAACGCTTGAGCGATTGTGTCAGGTGCAGATTGTAGATCTTCATATCACCGATATGTTGAATAATCAATTGCCCTCGCATTTTGACTTCTCCTCGGATTACGATTTACTTGTTTTTAGACGCCTTGCCTCAGGGCAAACCGAAACGGATCTAAGTGATCCTGGGGCGGTCTTGCATACCCCGAGCCAAAGGGGCGGTCCCTCTGTTTTGCGTAAGATCGATACCAGTCCAATCGCATTTTTGGTGATGTCTGGAATTTTGATTACGGTTCATCCAACCGATTGCTCTGTTCGGGATAGCTTTGCAACTCGACTCATTAATTCAGTACAGACTGTCTCCCCCAGTGCTGGGTCCCCTGTCAACAGATTGCCTCATAATCCCTCTGATTTAATGCTTCGCATTGTCAGTCAGATGGTGGATGGATATTTGAATTTGAGGCGAGAGTTGACGAGAGAGTTGGATCACTGGCAAAGTGAATTATTAAATCCAAGAACTCGCTTCAAAAATTGGAGTACGCTATTGGATGCAAGGTTATCACTGCATATGCTGGACGAAATTAGCGAAGACCAACGTTCCGCTATTCAAGACTGGATTGACTCTTTAAACACCTCGGGTAAGGAGTTTGAGAGTACCCCAAAGGAGTTAGAACTCTTAAAGCTAAGAAGTAGGGATGTGTTAGAGCACATTGAACGTGTCGTGCATCATGTAAGGCGATTAGAGCAAAGTGCAGAGACAGCTGTCGAGATGCACTTTAATGCGCAAAGTAACCGAACCAACGACATTATGAGAACGCTGACGGTGCTAACGGCAATCTTTTTGCCCCTTAACTTGATCACCGGTTTTTTTGGTATGAACTTTGAGAACTTTCCCTACATTCATTCTGAAAATGGTCTATTTTGGACGATCGCGATTATGGGGATTATTAGCCTTGGCTCAGTGGTATTCTTTTGGCGAAGAAAGTACTTGGGAGATCACTGAGGGTTGACGGCTAAAAGTGCCCCCCAACGAGTAGGGGACACGGCTCGGTTGAACTACTGAGGACCTTAGAGTTGCTCGGTAGATTACTGGCCCAGGCTCCAGATCTGTGTTGATCTGGCGCCACTTCGACAATAGGCAAGCACTGGGCCCTTTGCATGTTCAATAACCTGTGCGAATTCTTTGACCAATCCTTCTGTGAGTTGTCCACTTGTAAAGGGTATGCTGTGAAATTCTAAGCCTAGTTTCTCGGCCTGTGCCTTAACTTCTAGGGAGCTAGGTTGATCAGGGCCGCCTTCACCGTCAGGGCGGTTGCAAATAATGGTTTTGTAACCAAGTGCTTTGATTTCTTCTAAATCGGATATTTCTATTTGAGGGGCAGTTGCGAAAGTAGGAGTATGGGTGGTAATTTGAGCGCTCATGGGGTTTGGAGGTATTCGTAATTAAGAGAATTTAGGGATGTTAAAGGTGACTGATTGGCTCTACGTCTTTAAAAACTGAGGTGAGCCTTGGATCTGCTTCCAAAGCTCTGCTTCGCTGGGGCTTAAAAGCTCGGTGAGTTTTTGCATTGTCTCCGCTGGCTGGTGTTGAATTAAGATACCCAGTTGACGAATTCTTGATAATTTTTTAACGTAATGCTCAAGTGCCTGATCGGTGTTGTTTGCGATTTGACGAAGTGGTTGAGGAATTAGATTCTCAGACATATTGAATTCGTATAAAACTTTGTCAATGACGCCTTTAAGTTGCTCGGGCGAGAGGTTCAGACGCTTGCCCTCATTGATTACAAACTCGTTCTTAAGGTCAATAGGCAGGCCTTGTTTGAGTCTGTTGTAAAGAGCTATGCCAAGGTTGTTTTTGTCTGAATGTAGCTCATCTGAGAAAGATGATGCAAGCAAAGCCGATGGTATTGCAAATATGCCGACCCCAATGACCGCCATCAAAATAGTCATGATTCGCCCAATTGGCGTGACGGGTGTTAGGTCCCCATATCCAACTGAGCTTAGGGTGACGACGGCCCAGTAAACGGCGCTGGGAATGTTCTCGTATTTGTCGGGCTGACTGTCGTGCTCCATTAAATAAGCCAAGCTAGCCGCTAGCACGACCATCAACATCATGACAAAAAGAGCGGCCGCCAAAATGGGAGTTTCTCGCGTAAATACGCGCTTGAGCACTGCGGTGGAGTTGTTTTGCTTTGTGATCTTCAACAGCCTCATCAGCCTAAAAACCCGCAGGAAACGAAGATCGAATAAGTGGTGCAAGAAAAGTTCTAAGAAAAAGGGTGCGATCGCTAGGAGATCGATAATTGATGAAAATTTAAGTGAGTGCTTGACTCGACCTGAAAACCATTTCTTAAATACTGGATCCTCAACGCATGTATACAGCTTGAGAAAGTACTCGACCGTAAATAAACCAACTGCAATTGAATCAATAATCAGAAACTGAGTGCTCAGCACATAGTGAATAGATTCAACAGACTCAAAGACTACTGCAATCACTGAGATAACCACCCACCAGGCAATTAGACTCTCAAACATGTCGTGTATTGCACCGCCGTATTCGCTGGGAAAAACTATTGAATACATTTTTTGGCGAAAAGTTCGCTTTGCATTGAGCGCCATGAACTCATGATAAGCAGGGATCAGTACTCTAAAGAGCTTGAGCATCCTGAGTAACCTGAGGAATCTGAGTACTCTCAGGTCTATGGGTAGGAATGCTTGAAAATAAAACGGCGCAACAGCTAAGAAATCAATAACGGCAAAGGGACTTAATACATAAGCCCCGCGTGCTGACCATTTGTTTTTGAATTCTTTGTCCTCGGGTGCAAGGTACAAACGCATCAGATATTCTATGGTGAAGACAATGACAGAGAAAACATCAAAGACATGAAAGAGTTGTTCGTGCGCTTGAAAAATGGCCGGTATGCGCTCCACCACTAATGCAAAGAGATTGATGATGATCAGAAAACTAATCCAACCGTCAACTTGTTGATGCTTGTTGCCTTCCACTTCTGGATCAAGTAAGAAGGTATAGATTTTTTGTCGAACCGTTTGACAACGACCCAAAGCCTCCCCCAAAGCCAGGGGCGTTGACGGAGTTGTTTGAAGGCTAGAGGAATTCAGAGCAGAACTCATTATCAAAGGGGAGAGTGGTGATGTTTTAAAAGTGCTGAGTCCAAACCAAGAAACGTCCACCAATCAGCAAATGTTTCGATGTTGAGGTCAGTTTTACGCGTACCTTTATCTACCCAATATTTTCACATATCTTTAAGCGATTCTTAAGGTTATTACAGCCCAATTCATGGGGATGGGTAGACTATTTGCGTTGGCTATAGAGTAGGCATTTTTAGAATTAACTTAATTAATCCCTTAGTATTCATATTGTGTGATGGAGCGACTTTATGGATACGTCTGAGTGCGATTCCTATCAAACAACTACAATGGTCAGACACTCCGGGGTGTACGCATAGTGCGTGCTGAGATGGACATACCAAACCCGAAAACTTGATCCGGTTCACACCGGCGTAAGGAGAGGTCTACTCACCGTCTGTTGTTAGGTCCGGTTTTCAAACCGAGCGGCAACTGAATGAGATCACCGGAGTCCGTAATATAGATGGAGACTCTGATGAACGCACCTGATAAATTTCAACAATTACTGTCCCTCACTCGTGAGCCCTTTCCCGCTTCTAAAAAGATTTATTTAGAGGGGAGTCAAAAAGATATTTTGGTTCCTATTCGTGAGGTTCAACTCACCAATGGAGATCAGGCCCATTTGTACGACACCTCAGGTCCTTACACCGATCCGAGCGCAATGATCGACGTTAGAGCGGGTCTGCCGACCGTGCGAACACCTTGGATTGAATCAAGGGGTGATACGGAGTCCTATGATGGCCGCTTACTGCATGTTTTAGACGACGGCGTAAAAAACGAGGAGCGTGAGACTCAGCGGATTGAGGCTTTGCGAAAAGATGCGTTGAAACTTCAAAGAAAGCCACTGCGGGCTCGCTCTGGCAACAACGTGACCCAGATGCACTATGCAAGACGGGGCATCATCACCCCAGAGATGGAGTACGTCGCTATCAGAGAAAACGGAAAACGCGAATGGATGCAAGATTATCTGAGTAACCCTGAGCGAGAGGCTCGGCTTAAAGGCAACCCCATGGGGGCCATTATTCCTGCAATCATAACGCCTGAATTCGTCAGAGATGAGGTCGCACGGGGACGGGCCATTATTCCTGCCAACATCAACCACCCAGAGATTGAGCCCATGGCTATTGGGCGTAATTTTCTTGTGAAGATCAACGCCAATATCGGTAACTCAGCCGTTACCTCCTCCATAGAGGAGGAGGTTGAAAAACTCGTTTGGTCCATTCGCTGGGGTGCAGACACGGTGATGGATTTGTCAACAGGTAAGAACATCCACACCACACGCGACTGGATCGTTCGTAACAGTCCCGTACCCATTGGGACGGTGCCTATTTACCAAGCGCTTGAGAAGGTCGGCGGCGTCGCTGAAGATCTCACTTGGGAGATCTTTAGGGACACGCTGATCGAACAAGCTGAACAAGGCGTGGACTATTTCACCATCCACGCTGGACTTCGTTTGCACATGATTCACCTCACCGCGGGGCGTAGGACGGGTATTGTCTCAAGAGGTGGATCCATCATGGCTAAATGGTGTATCACGCATCACAAAGAGAGTTTCCTGTATACGCACTTTGAAGATATCTGTGACATCATGAAATCTTATGATGTTAGTTTCTCCCTTGGCGACGCCTTAAGGCCTGGCTCGGGCGCAGACGCCAACGATGAAGCTCAGTTCGCAGAGCTTAGAACGCTGGGAGAGCTCACACAAGTTGCCTGGAAACATGATGTGCAAACCATGATCGAGGGGCCGGGGCATGTGCCAATGCATATGATCCAAGCGAATATGGATGAGCAACTAAAGCATTGTCACGAAGCTCCTTTTTATACACTTGGCCCCTTGACCATCGATATTGCTCCTGGTTACGATCACATCGCATCCGCCATTGGCGCGGCCATGATTGGTTGGATGGGAACTTCGATGCTTTGTTATGTCACCCCCAAGGAGCACCTTGGACTCCCGGACCGAGACGATGTCAAACAAGGCATCATTGCGTATAAGATCGCCGCGCATGCTGCCAACGTTGCCAAAGGGCACCCCGGAGTCCGCGCAAGGGATGAGGCTATCTCCAAAGCACGTTTTGAATTCAGATGGCACGACCAGTTCAATTTGAGCTTGGATCCGGATACCGCAAAGGATTTTCATGACGAAACGCTCCCCAAAGATTCAAGCAAGGAAGCGCACTTTTGTTCCATGTGCGGTCCTAAGTTTTGCTCCATGAAAATCACGCAAGAAGTTCGTGAATTTGCTGCACAAAACGGTTTGAGTGAAGGCGAGGCGTTAGACCAAGGAATGGCTATTAAGTCGCAGGAATTTAAGACTGCTGGCGGTGAGATATACATTCCCATCAAAAGTGAATTCTCAAAGCCTTAAACGCAGATCTTTAGGCAGGGGGCAATTAACAAGGGCTAAATTTTGGATTTAGCCCTTGTATTTGCCACTTTTTAACTTATATTTATCATTAAACTGCTGATTTAGTTGCTATATGCCCCAAATACTGGCATAGTAACGGCTTCGATATTCAAGTCGTGTTGTTGTTGTTCGGTTGACCTGTGCTTAACCCACTGCTGGTAAATTAATTTTACCGGCCTTTTGTGGACCAAGTTATCTCCCTCTCACCATCTTTGCCCTCTTGAGCTTCGCCCACGGGGGGATCGGTCCAAAGAACTTCCTCCCCTATTTTTTTCAGCAAGCATTATTGCGGTTTGCAATTTGCAAATCATTTACAGGATCTGGTCAAGATGGAATAAGTCCTCTTGGCCCCAAAGGAGCGGGATATGGCAAAAGAAGAAATGTTGGAGATGAACGGAGTGGTTAACGAAGTTTTGCCTGACTCTAGGTACCGTGTGATGTTAGATAACGGTCATGGACTAATTGCTTATACAGCGGGCAAGATGAGAATGCACCACATTAGAATTTTGGCCGGCGATAAAGTAACCCTTGAGCTCTCTCCCTACGATATGACGAAGGGTCGTATTACATTTAGACACATTGCCGGTAAGGGACCCTCGTCTGGGCATGCGCCAAAGCGAAAAACTTATTAATGTCTCACCCTGAGGGTGAGCAGACAAGCTACAAAATTAAGGTTGAGAGTGTCGAGGTCGATGGTGGTAAAACACTTGAAATTCGCTCCTTGCTTGACCGTATGCAATTCTCAGATGATGAAGGAATCGCAGAGGCCTTGGGTATCTCCTCTGCGCAGTGGCCCCTTTTTGGTCTGGTCTGGCCTTCTGAGCAAAAACTCGCGAACTTGATGCAAAAGTGGGTTTTACCCATAGGTCCAATATTAGAGATTGGATGCGGCTTAGCCCTTGCAAGTCTAGTAATCCATAGAAGGCTTGGCGATATCACTGCAAGCGACTGCCATCCCCTAACGGAGGCGTTTCTAAAGCACAACCTAGCCCTAAACGATTTGCCCTCTATGAAGTACGCTGTAGGTCACTGGTTTAGGGACAATCCAAACCTGGGGCGGTTCTCCTTAATTATTGGGAGTGATGTCTTATATGACCGTATGTATCCCGCCAATTTAGCTCAGTTTATACAACTGCATGCGCTTCCCAGTTCGCAGGTCTTAATCGTTGATCCCAACCGGGGCAACAGCTCTGAATTTTGTAAGTTTATGAAAAACAATGGTTTCACCTTGACTCAGTCCATGCTGAAAGGCCCCTTGTTCGATTACAGTCCCTATAGGGGACGATTGTTAAACTTCGTTAGGGATGAGGGTTAAAGCGCACTATGTTGAGTTTGTCCATAGCGTAGGTATTGTTTTCCTCGCTATCTGCGAGCACCCAACCCTCGGTTAGTAGTCTGGTCATGTACTGTTTGTTATACAAAAAAGACATGATGATTTGGAACAAGCCAAACGTGAAGCAAGTCAGCACGAAGTGAAACAAACCGACGGCTATTTCTCCTCGGTACACCGGTACAAACCAACCAAACACCAAGTAGCTCCAGGACCAACCTACATAGCCGTTTTTAACAATACCTGAGGCTGGGTGGCGCACCAGTACCTTTCTTTGAAGCCCTACCAGTGCAAATCCAAAAATAAAGGGCGTTAACACAACAGCCAATATGACCCAGTTCCAAAAATCTAAATCTTCCATTGTCAAAAGCCTTGTGTGAATTTGTGGGTTTTCATTGAGAAGTCAGTCACCCGCTTTAGAGTATAAACGTATGATGTTTTAAACAACCCTTTCGGGTCCATTGCTGCGACTCTCAACATGACGAAAATATCTGCTTCCTCTGCACTGTCCCGCTTTAGGGTCTTGGATTTATCCCGAGTCCGGGCTGGTCCCGCGTGTGTTCGCCAATTGGCTGATTTTGGGGCAGACGTCATTAAGATAGAAAACGTGAATCCTGAGGACTTAGCAGGCCCTAGGGAGAGCTCGGACTTTCAAAATCTTCACCGCAACAAACGCTCAATGACTCTTAATTTGAAGTCCCCACAGGGGCTCTCGATTTTTAAGGAGTTGGTTAAAACAGCCGATGTAGTTGTTGAAAATTACAGGCCTGACGTCAAGTACCGCCTGGGTATTGACTATGAGGCCCTAAAGCTCGTCAACCCAAAAATTATCTTGGTGAGTATTTCAGGCTTTGGGCAAGACGGACCCTACGAAAAACTCCCTGGTTTTGATCAACTTGCGCAGGGTTTATCCGGACTCATGTCCGTCACCGGCAATCCTGGTGAGGGCCCCATGCGTGTGGGTGCTGCAGTGGCCGATGTGGCGGCTGGTTTTTTAGCTGCTATGGGGGTTTTAACCGCTTTACTGGAGCGAGAGGTCAGCGGGGAGGGGCAATGGGTTCAGTCCAATCTCTTGCAAGCAGGACTTGCATTGCTAGACTTTCAAGCTGCTCGTTACACCATGTCCGGTGAGGTGGCAAAGCAAATGGGCAATGACCATCCTACTTTTATGCCGACCTCAGCTTATCAAACAAAGGACGGCTACATCAATATCGCAGTCTCAGGTTTGGGGATGTGGGAGAAGTTTTGTGCTTGCATTAAGCGAGATGATTTACTTGAGGACAGTGAGTTTAAAACGGGTCCCGGACGCTCCAAAGGTCGAGCTCGGCTGAACTTGGAGATCAATAAAACCACCTCCACCAAGTCCACTGATGAATGGATGAAAATGCTTACTGCTGGCGGTGTCCCGTGTGGTCCCATTTACACCATGGACCAAGTGTTTGCCGATCCACAGGTTCAACACCTGGGGGCGAGTGCACCCGTGAATCATCCTGAGCTTGGGGAGTTGCACTTGCTCAATCAGCCTGTTAAGTTGTCCCGAACCCCAGCAAACTTAAAGACCGCATCGCCCATTAGGGGCGCGCACACGCGCGAGGTACTCATTGAGCTTGGACTGGGCGAGCAGGCGATCGAGAACTACTTTGCACAAGGCGTCGTTTAATTCTTACTGCTTAGTTGCTGTCCTCTTTTTAAATTTTCACCAACCTTACCAACTTAATCAAGTTCAAACACACCATGTCAAAAGTCATTACCCGAAAAAACGGAGCTATCGCAGAAATTATCATCTCCAATCCAGAAAAAATGAACGCAATGACCATGGATATGTGGCACGCCATTCCTGGTGCGCTCCAAGAGTTTGACAAAGACCCCGAGGTCAGGGTGATCGTGATATCGGGGGACGGTGAAAAAGCCTTCATCTCGGGTGCTGACATTACTCAGTTTGATAATTTGCGAGGAACAGAAGACGCTCAGGCTCAGTACAACGCTTGTGTCAGTGCGGCGTATGCAGCCCCCATTATTTGCTCTAAACCCGTGATTGCTAGCATTCGCGGTTACTGCTTTGGGGGGGGGCTAGGGTTCGCGTCCTCTTGTGATGTTCGCATCTGCGCAGAAGATGCGCAGTTCAGAATGCCTGCTGCGCGTTTAGGACTTGGTTACGATCCAATCGGTGTCAAGCGTTTTATGGATATCTTGGGTGCATCAAACACTGCGGACATCTTTTTCTCGGCAAGAAGGTTTGACGCTCACAACGCACTACACATGGGGTTTGTGAGTCAAGTGCACCCTGTTGGTGAGTTACGCGCGAAGACCATGGCGTACGCGCAGATGGTGTCTGAAAATGCACCGCTCACAATGGCAGCAGCAAAATTTGCAATTCGTCAAGCACTTCTAGATTCACCAGAAAAAGATTTAACGACCGCAAGGGCAATGGTCAAAGAGTGCTATTCCAGCGAAGACTACAAGGAGGGAAGAAATGCGTTTGCACAGAAACGGACCCCTGTATTTAAAGGAGTATAAAAAGTGTTGAACCCCCCCCATTGCAATCCCCGCAGGGCTAGAGCCTGTAATTCTCGTGTCTTCTTTTGTGCTATGCTTTTTCTGTTGCAGTCAGTTTGTGCTCAAACCAGTTATCCAGATAAACCCATTAAACTGCTTGTAGGTTACCCACCCGGTGGTTCTGCAGACTTTGTGACGCGAGTCACTGCAGACGAGTTATCCAAAGAACTTGGTGTTGCGGTGTTGGTTGACAACAAGCCTGGCGCTGGTGGCTCGATTGCTGCGGAGCTTTTGTCTAAGTTACCCGCAGATGGGTATAGCTTCGCCGTCCTCGGCCCCCACGCCCTAATCAAAGCTCTTTTTCCTAAGCTTGGCTTTGATCCCGACAAGGAACTTTTACCCATCACGAGCCTGGCTGTTGGGTCGATGATTATTTGCGTGAATCCTAAAACCCCCTTCAAGACTCTTAAGGAGTTGATTGATTTTGCCAAATTACATCCTCAACAACTCTTCAGCGCCGCCTCTGGCAATGGATCTACTCCCCACTTGGCAGCAGCTTTGTTCGAGTCCAGTGCAGGCGTCAAGTTCTCAACCATTCAGTTCAAAGGGGGCGGCGCTGCAGCGCAGTCAACCATGGCTGGGGATACACAAGTGATGTTTGCAACACCACCCACGGTGCTCGGATTTATCAAAGCTGGAATGCTCAGGCCACTATCTGTTACGACAGCCAAGGCCTCACCAGCGATACCCGCAATCCCTGGTGCCCTTGAGAGCGGCCTTGTAGGGTATGACACCAATTTCTCGTTCGGTTTGTACGCACCCAAGGGTACTTCAACCGAGGTGATGAAAAAGGTTTTTGACGCAGTCTCCAAGGGCCTTCAGCACAACGGCATTAAAGAACGCTTTGCGTTCCAAGGTATGGATGTTTACACCTCTAAATCGATCGAGGCCTTTGATAGCGAATTAAAGGCTGATGCGCCCAATGTATATAAGGCCGTTAAAGAATCGGGTGCTAAGGTGGAGTGAGCTGTGGCCACCTCCCTTTGGCTAACATTCAAATACAATTACTTTCATGACTGATAAAAAAACAACCCAGCCCTCCATACCCTCCAGTGGTCTGCGTAAGGGACTTACGAATTATGGGGACACCGGTTTCTCTCTTTTTCTTCGAAAAGCGTTCATCAAAGGAGCTGGTTACTCTGATAAAGCTTTAGATCGAGTAGTGGTTGGTATTGCCAACACGGCTAGTTCGTACAACCCGTGTCACGGAAACGCCCCACAACTGATAGAAGCCGTTAAGCGGGGTGTGATGTTGGCGGGTGGGTTGCCTATGGATTTCCCGACCATCTCAATTGGTGAGAGTTTTGCACAGCCAACAAGTATGTTTATGCGCAATTTGATGTCCATGGATACGGAGGAGATGATACGAGCTCAACCCATGGACTCGATTGTGCTCATCGGGGGCTGCGATAAAACCGTTCCAGCCCAGCTCATGGGCGCTGCCTCCGCGGGTATCCCATCGATTCAATTGATTACGGGATCGATGCTAACGGGTTCGCACCAAAACGAGAGAGTCGGGGCGTGTACGGACTGCAGGAGGTATTGGGGTAAGTTCAGGGCTGGTGAGATTGACGAGCAGGAAATATCTTTGGTCAACAACCAACTGGTTGCAAGTGTTGGGACATGCTCGGTGATGGGAACTGCCAGTACCATGGCTTGTGTTGCAGAGGCTCTTGGTATGACCGTACCCGGCGGCGCCTCCCCCCCCGCGGTAACAGCGGACAGGATTAGGGTTGCTGAGGAGACCGGGGCTCAAGCCGTAAAAATTGCTCAAAACCAATTAACAATCGACAAAATCATCAATGCGGATTCGCTTGAAAATGCCATAAGAGTTTTGCTGGCCATTGGTGGGTCAACCAACGGTATAGTCCACTTAGCGGCGATTGCTGGGCGTGTAGGTTTAGAGATCGATATGCAAGCGCTGGACAAAATGGGGCGTGACACGCCTGTGCTCCTGGATCTAAAGCCCTCTGGGTCTCACTATATGGAGGACTTTCACCGTGCGGGCGGTATGGCTACGTTGCTAAGAGAGTTAAAGCCTTTGTTAAAGCTAAATGCGATGACCGTAATGGGGCGCACTTTGGGTGAGCAAATTGAACTCAACGGTCCTGGTTTTACACAAGATGTGATTCGCAGTTTTGCAAATCCCATTTACCCACAAGGCGCTATCGCCGTGCTAAAGGGCAACTTAGCTCCAGGCGGTGCTGTTATTAAACAGTCCGCTGCAAACCCAGAACTCATGGAGCACGAGGGGCGGGCAGTGGTGTTTGAGAATATGCAGGATATGACCACTCGCATTGATCGTGAGGATTTGGACGTAACTCCCTCGGATGTGCTCGTCTTAAAGAATATTGGACCCAAAGGCGCACCAGGGATGCCTGAGGCTGGATATCTACCGATTCCCCAAAAATTAGCACGTATGGGCGTCAAAGACATGGTCCGTATTTCAGACGGACGGATGAGTGGCACAGCCTTTGGCACCATCGTCTTACACGTGACGCCTGAGTCCGCTGTAGGTGGTCCACTGGCACACGTGAGGAGTGGTGACCGAATTAGACTGAGTGTAAAAAACAGAGAGATCACTTTACTCATCAGCGATGAAGAACTTAAAAAAAGAGGTCTGGACAATCCGGTGCATGAGCCTGTTGCAGAGCGCGGTTACAAGAAGCTATTTTTACAATCCGTCACGCAAGCAGATCAAGGCGTTGATTTTGATTTTCTGCGATCTGCTGTCATTCACGGGAAAACACCGAAATAATTGGTAGTCTTGAACAAATAAAGGAATTCGATACATGCAAAATCCTCACCAAACTGTCGTGGGTCTGATTGGACTGGGCGCAATGGGGCGCGGAATGGCTGAGTCTTTGAGGAGGGGGGGATTTGAGGTCCATGTTTGCGATGTCAGGCACGAAGCTGCAAAAGCATTTGCAGAAAATGGCGGCGTTGCCCACCAAACCCCTCAGGATTTGGCTAAACTCTGTAATGTCGTCATCAGCGTTGTGGTGAACGCGGACCAAACTGAACAAGTACTCTTTGGTGCGCAAGGCGCAGCCCAGTCCCTCCAAAAAGGCAGTGTCTTTGTGATGTGCTCAACCGTTACCCCCGCTTGGTCAGTTGCGCTTGAGCAAAGACTTGCTGAGACGGGAATCCTTTATTTGGACGCTCCCATCTCAGGTGGAGCAGCAAAAGCTAATTTAGGTCAAATCACGATGATGACCGCAGGAAGCGCTAAGGCTTATGAGTTGTGCAATGATGTGCTGAACGCTATGGCTGCGAAGGTTTACCGCTTGGGAGACAAGGCGGGTGCGGGGAGTAAAGTAAAAGTGATTAATCAATTGCTGGCAGGTGTGCACATTGCCGCTGCAGCGGAGGCGATGGCCCTTGGTATTCGAGAGGGGGTGGATCCTAACTCGCTTTACGAGGTGATTACGAATAGTGCGGGAAATAGTTGGATGTTCGAGAACCGTATGCCCCATGTACTCGCAAGCGATTACACACCGTTGTCTGCGGTTGATATTTTTGTAAAAGATTTGGGTCTGGTACTAGATATGGCAAGGACCACTAAATTCCCTTTGCCTTTATCGAGTACAGCCCATCAAATGTTCATGCAGGCCTCGACCGCTGGTTTTGCGAAAGAGGATGACAGTGCGGTTATTAAAATATTTCCGGGAATTGAGTTGCCCCAACCAAAAGATAAAGTCTAGAGTAAAGCCCAGAGTCAAGCCTAGAGTCAAGCCTATAGTCACGCCAGACCCTATACCTCTATCTAATTCTGATTTTTCAAAAAGAATAAAACATGAAACCAATTTTACTGGGCTGTATAGCAGATGATTTTACGGGTGCTACGGATCTGGCCAACAATTTGGTTCGAGCCGGGATGCGCGTTATCCAAACGGTTGGTGTACCCGAGGGAGATCTAGAAATTGATGTCGATGCAGTTGTGATCGCATTGAAGTCCAGAACCATAGCACCTGAAGTGGCTGTTGAGCAATCCCTTAAAGCGCTTGCTTGGTTGAAAAAATGTGGGGCACATCAGATTTACTTCAAATACTGTTCTACCTTTGACAGTACGGATCAGGGCAATATCGGACCTGTCACGCATGCACTTATGCAGGCAATGTCTGCTTCTTTTACAGTTGTGACCCCTGCATTTCCAGACAATGGGCGCACGATTTTCAAAGGGCATTTGTTCGTAGGTGATGTCCTATTGTCTGACTCATCGATGCGTAACCATCCCCTGACTCCGATGAGCGACTCCAACCTGGTCAGACTAATGCAAGCGCAGTACCCAGATCCAGTTGGACTTATTGACTACAAGGTCGTCTCAAAGGGGTCTGTAGCCATTAAAGAACGTATCACTGAGTTAACGCGTCAGGGTATAAAGGCAGCTGTCGTTGATGCACTCAGCAACACTGATTTAGTGGAGTTGGGGTTGGCCGTTAAAGACTTACCCCTCGTCACAGCAGGTTCGGGCTTGGCGATTGGACTCCCTCAAAACTTTGGTCTCAAACCGAGTCTTTCACAAACTCATTTGCCCAGTCCTTATGGTCACAGAGCCATATTGTCGGGGAGTTGCTCTGAGATGACTCTAAAACAAGTTGAGCATTTTAAGAAACAAGGGCACCCCTTCTTTGCACTCGATCCCATGGAGTTATCTAGAGATTGGAGTTATTTAGATCAAGCGGTGCAATGGGCGAGGTCAGAATTTACCAAAAGTGAAGGTCCGGTTCTGATTTATTCAACCTCAGCGCCCGAACAGGTGAGATCTGTTCAAAGGGAGTTGAGTGTTGGACAAGCCGGAGAGCTCGTTGAGAAAGCCATGGGGGAGCTTGCGCGTGCGTTGATTCAAATGGGCGTTGGTCAACTCTTGGTCGCTGGAGGCGAGACCTCCGGGGTATGTGTTCAGTCTCTCAAAATCACTCAGTTACAAATTGGCCCTCAAATTGATCCCGGCGTTCCTTGGTGCTTTGCAAGGACTCCGAGCAGTTTGCACTTGGCCCTGAAGTCTGGAAATTTTGGGCGTGAAGATTTCTTCAGCTACGCTTGGTCAGTGCTTGATCAGCAAACAGTTTAATAAATTCTATGGATGAAAAATTAGCTAGGCAGGAGATATGCCGCGTTGGACGAAGTCTGTTTGAGCGGGGTTTAGTGCACTCTAGTGCAGGCAACATAAGCGTCAAAATACAGGACGGATTTTTGATCACGCCCACAGATGCGGTGTTGGGTTTTTTGGATCCCAATCACATTAGTAAAGTGGATCATAACGGCAACCATATTAGCGGGGACAGGCCCAGCAAGACACTGGGGCTACACCAAGCTATCGTTCAAGCATCTTTGAAGAGTTATCCTAGCACTTCTTGCGTTATCCATACACACAGCACCTATTGTGTTGCTTTGACTGTGCACAAGACGTCGGGCACATTCTTAGACGCACAAGACGCCAGCACTACCCGTGTTTACAAGGAGCTCTTAGCTCCCATCACCCCGTACTTTGTGATGAAAGTAGGGCATGTACCATTGATCCCTTACAAGCGTCCTGGTGACTCTAATGTTCCTTCTTTGGTGAGCCAGGTGATTGAGGACTATGCAACACGGGGTACTCCCATTCGCTCGGTGATGCTGAGCGCTTTAGGCCCCTTGGTCTGGCACGATACACCCGCCCAGGCCATGGCAGCACTAGAGGAGTTGGAGGAATCGGCCAAGCTTTCTTTCTTAACGCAGCCTCATAGCTCTTGTTTGGACAACGCTCAAATTCAAGAACTGAGGGATGTTTTTAAAGCCGTTTGGTAGTTTGTTTTGTGTGTAAGAGGTATAAGACCTATCAGTTGATCAATAATTTTGAGAGAAATGAATGCCTAATTTTGCTGCGAATTTGTCCATGATGTACACAGAGGCTCCTTTTTTGGACCGATTTGAGTTGGCTGCTCAAGACGGCTTTAAGGCGGTTGAGTATTTGTTTCCCTATGCGTGGCCTGCGAGTGAGTTGGCTCAGCGTTTAAAAGCAAACGGTTTAACACAGGTGCTGATGAACGCCCCGCCAGGAGGCGTAACCCCTGAGTCGATTGAACAGGCTTGGAGCAGTGGGCAAAGAGGACTGAGCTCATTGCCCCCTTACAGGGATGAATTCAAACAAGGCTTTATGCTAGCGCTTGAATATGCTCAAGTCTTGGAGTGTCCCAGAATTCACGTTATGGCAGGACTGATTCCGCAGCCGGACAGGCAGAGTTTAGAAAGACCCTCAGAGCTCTCTGTGCCCTTGCAAACGAGCAGCGACGCTGTACACACCATCAAACACATGCGAGAGTGCTATTTGGAGAATTTGTCCTGGGCCTGCGAACAGGCGTTAAAGGTTGGGCGAGACGTTTTAATAGAGCCTATCAATACACGCGATATTCCCTATTTCTTTTTGAATAAACAGTGCGATGCGCACCAAATCATCCAAGAGCTTGGGTGCAAGAATTTGAAGGTTCAAATGGATTTGTTTCACGCTCAAAACGTAGAAGGTGATTTGGCAACTAAAATTAAAGAGTACTTGCCAAGCGGGCGAGTGGGTCACTTTCAAATAGCGGGGGTACCCAAGCGTCATGAGCCAGATACGGGTGAGTTGAATTATCCCTTCCTATTTGATCTCATTGATGAGCTCGGTGAAGCCGCTTCTTGGACGGGGTGGATAGGGTGTGAATACAACCCCTTAAGAGGCGCAGAAAAGGGTGGGACCTCGGCGAGCCTGGGGTGGCTCAGATCTTATCAGCAAGCCAAAGGCCTTAACCACTTTGGCAAGTAGGACTGTGGGTAGTGAGCGATTAAACCGCCAGATCTCTCCAAACTTCTAGAACCTATGATCTCCTATACCTCAGCTCAGAATGTTATTTATTTGCAATCCATTTGCTTTCAAAATGCTATCAAAATCAATTAAAACCGTACTGAACTTATTTCTGCTGAGCGCGTGCGCGCTAACAACCACTGCTTGGGGTGGTGCTGGGTTGCTGGGGATGGATCATGAGGTGCCTCTTGATCAATCGGGTATTTGGGCAAGAAAGTACCAGACCAGTCTAGAGTTCGGATCTGCTGCGCTGGTCATCGGCGGCGCCCTATGGGAAGGCAGTGATACACGCCTTGGACAGACTTATTGGAAATCAATTGATTCCATGTTGATGGGGGACGTTTCTGCAACCGTTTTAAAAGACGTCTTTAGACGTCAACGCCCCATAGACGGAAATAACCCCAACAATTGGTTTCAGCCCTCGGGAAATGCAAGCTTCCCAAGCGGGGAGGTGACCCACATCACCTCCGTCGTCACACCGTTTATTGCCGAATACGGTCAACAAAACCCAGAAGTCTGGTTGCTCGCACTGCTTCCTATGTATGACGGCTTGGCCCGACTTAAATCTCAGGCACACTGGCAGTCCGATGTTCTGGGCGGCGCTGCATTGGGTGTGTTCTCTGGTCTGCACGCTCACAATTTGACGCAGTCTTGGACGGCAAGTGTATTGCCAGGTGGATTTACGATTGGATACCGCAAGGTATTTTGATAGGGGACGCAAATTGAATGAACCTTTAAACACGAAGGTCTTGACCGCTGTTTTAGAAGACCGAATGCCTTACCAAAAGCCCCAACCTTGGGGGATGAGGCCGGACATGGTGGTTAAAGACTTAATGACCGATGACCCCAAAATGTGGGCTACCATTGCTCCTGGAATCACCTCTCGCCCCATTCATCTGAATGTGACGGGGGGGTACTATGTACATTTGCTGAGAGTGACGCGATCGGGATTGTTGCAACGTCACCGTCACTCCGGACAAGTTCATGCCTACGTGATTAGGGGCAAATGGCTCTACCTTGAGCATGACTGGGTGGCAGAGGAGGGTAGTTATGTGTTTGAGCCTCCAGGGGAGACGCATACCTTAATTGTTCCTGATGATTGCAAGGATATGGTGACTCTTTTTACGGTTCACGGGTCTTTAATGTATGTTGACCCCCAAGGTAACTCACTCGGGTATGATGATGTTTTTTCCAGAATAGATAAGTACCGGGCTCATTTTGAGAGCGTTGGACTTGGGGCTGACTATGTTGAGAATTTCATGCGTTGAAGCCTAATTAAACGAGTTTTTCACAGATTCTGGCCGTATTGTTAATCTGTCTTGGAGTACGCAAACTCCCTTGATTTTGCAATTGCTAATTAATTTTTTGACTGGTTTTACAAATGACAACTGAAATGCAATACATGGATCACGGTTTGGGTGGTGGCCCTGAGGTTTTGGTTAGTGCGCAAGGTCCAGTGCCTTTGGTCAAAGCCGGTGAGGTGCTGATCAAGGTGGTGTATGCGGGCGTCAACCGACCCGACGTGTCCCAGCGATTGGGGAAATATCCGCCTCCTGCGGACGCCTCCAAAATTATGGGTCTTGAGGTCTCAGGGGAGGTCGTAGAGTTGGGTGCGGGTGTTGCGAATTTTAAGGTCGGAGACCTGGTTTGTGCACTTTGTAACGGGGGCGGTTACGCAGAGTTTGTGAGTGTTCCCAGTGGACAAGTACTCCCAGTTCCCAAAGGCCTATCGATGCTAGAAGCGGCTGCGTTGCCGGAAAATTATTTCACTGTTTGGACCAACGTTTTTCAGCGTGGACGGTTAAATGCTGGCGAGAATTTTCTTGTTCACGGGGGGTCTTCTGGAATAGGGCTGACAGCGATTCAACTTGCGAAAGCTTTTGGTGCCAAGGTATTTTGTACGGTCGGTACTGAGGACAAAGTCAGCGCATGTCTGAAGGTCGGGGCGGATGTAGCCATCAATTACAGGACAAAAGACTTTGTTGAAGAAGTAGCGGAGAACACCCAAAAAATGGGGGTGAATTTGATTCTGGATATGGTTGGTGGAAGTTATATTCAGCGCAATATCAAATCTCTAGCGCTTGACGGTAGGCTGGTGCAAATTGCCTTCCTACAGCCCTCCAAAGTGGAGGTGGACTGGATTCAACTCATGTCTAAGCGTTTGACATACACAGGTTCTACACTGCGTCCTCGCACAGCTCAGGACAAAGCACAAATTGCCAACGAACTCAAAGAGCGTGTTTGGCCTCTTTTGGAATCTAAGGCTGTTGCGCCTGTCGTGTACAAAGTATTTGACTTAATTGAAGCCTCTAAGGCCCACGCACTGATGGAGTCATCCCAGCATATTGGCAAAATCATGTTGAACGTATCTGCAAACGCCTAAGGGGTCAATCCGTTTTTTGGTTTAGTCCCGCGCGGAGCAGGTCGTACAAAATAGGTGATTGATATGTCTAAAGACGATCTCGCTTTGTAATTATTTTGACGAGCCTCATCGCCAGTCCACCAAACACCTTGGAGAGGGTATAGCGGTGGGTCGCAAAAAGTCTGTAGCACAGGCCAAAGGCGGGTTGCAGTGCACGAATGCCCAGGAACCAAGAAAGTCGTTTTAGACCTACGAGTCCGTAGGCGAGCTGAAACGCTTGGACACCAATGAGTATTTGTCCACCCGGCGTTACGGCGTGTATGTTGGCCAGTGCGCTCTGGCAAGTCACGCCGCTTAAAGTGTCAAGCGCTTCGGTTTGGCGCACATCCATGAATCCAAGTCTTCCCTCTGTGTCCCTTGCGCTCAGATAAATCATCTCCGCCTTGCATAGGGGGCAGTTCCCATCATAATAAAGTGTGAGAGCGGGGGGCAGGGATGCGGTGGTGTAGTTTTGATCAATTGCCATTGTGTGGAATAAGAGCAGGAGCCCGTCCTTTTTAATACGCTGCAAACGTATTCTAGGATCTTTAGTGAAAATATGATTTAAACTTCATTTTTAATCGGATTAGCTGTATGGCTTCTTATCATGGTCAAATTAAATTCAACTGAGGCGATTTTTAATAAACATTTAAGTGCATTACCCACTTGGTCTTTCGCTGAAGAGCCCGATCACATCACGCGCATTTTTGTATTTAAAGATTTCGCTGAGGCTTTTGGATTCATGACCTGCGTAGCGCTTGTCGCTGAGCAACTCAACCATCACCCAGAGTGGATGAACGTTTACAACAAAGTGACGATTAAGTTAAGTACTCACGATGTGGGCGGATTGAGTGAGAAAGATTTTGAGCTAGCCGCTCGCATCAATCTTATATACCTAAAATTTGAACATGAATAATCACAACCCAGCGCCTCGCCGTTTAAGCATAGATCAACTTGTCAATAAAATCCACGCCGGAGCGCTAAGCTATTCTGCTTTGATTGAGCAGTGCTTGCAGGAGGCTCAAAAAGAGAATGCGGCGCACGTTTTTACTAAAACTTACCACCCATCCGCTCTCGCCGTTGCGCACCACGCCGACGCGCAATTAAAAGCGGGCGTTACTTTGCCGTATCTTGCTGGTCTACCCATTTCGATTAAAGATTTGTACGATGTGAGTGGTGAGGTGACGACCTCAGGCTCTTTAGTGCGAAGGGGATGCAAGCCTGCAAACTCTGACGCTTTGATCGTCAAGCGCATAAGAGAATCTGGGATGGCGATTGTGGGTAAGACCAACATGAGCGAGTTTGCTTTTTCGGGGGTTGGAATTAATCCGCATTTGGGGACCCCTCAAAACCCGTGTGATCCTGTTAATCACCGAATTCCAGGGGGCTCTAGTTCGGGGGCAGCTGTTAGCGTGGCACTGGGTTTAAGTGTTGCCGCTATTGGCTCGGATACTGGTGGATCCATTCGAATTCCAGCTGCGCTTTGCGGTCTTGTCGGCTTTAAAAGCACGATGAACAGAGTACCAACCCAAGGGGCCGTTGAGTTGTCGAGGTCCTTGGATACAGTGTGCGCTATGACCACCAGTGTGAGCGACTGTTTAAGCATAGACGCCGTATTGTCGGGGGCTCGCCTTGACGTTAAAGCCAGAGACCTAAAGGGTGCAAGGTTTGCAATCTCTAAAACCATGATGCAAGATGATTTAGAACCTGCGGTTGCAAAGGCTTTTGAGCGGACCTTGAGTCTTTTGTCAGGCAAGGGTGCGGTGATTACTGAGATTGAACTGAGCGAGTTAAATGAAATTGCTCAAATCAATGCGCCTGGTGGACTCTCTCCGATTGAGTCCTATGCGGCTTGTAAAGAGTTTGTAGACCATGAATCCCATCAAATGGATCACCGCGTGCTCCAGCGCATGATGCTTGGGAAAGGGGTTTCTGCGGCTGATTACATCAAATTATTGGACAACAGACAAGACTGGATCAAGAGAACTTCTCGCGTGCTGGCCCCCTTTGACGCACTGATCAGTCCAACGGTCCCGATGCAGGCGCCTAAGACGCAGCCTTTAATGGATTCGGATGAAGAGTTTTTTAGGGTTAACCGACTCTTACTGCGGAACACTTTTGCCATTAACTTCCTTGATGGCTGTGCTTTCTCTTTGCCGATGCAGATTGAAGACGAGTTACCGATGGGTTTGATGTTGTCTGCTAGTGCAGGGCTCGACGCTCGTCTAGCTGAGATTGCGCTGGGCACGGAGTGGGCCCTTGGCCACACAGCTCCAAAGCTTCTATAGCGACCTTAGGATCTTGTGCGCTTGGGCTTAACCTTTAACTAAGGACAGCACATCCTCAAGTGAGCGCCCCGTGTGCGAGGGCTTGGGTCCAAGTGTCTCAAATGGTAGGTCTTGGCGGTTTATCCAAAAGCTTCTGAATCCAAACCAAGTTGCCCCCAAAGCGTCCCAAGAGTTACTAGATACAAAAAGTACCTCGCGCTTATCGACTGCATAATTTTGTAATACCAGGCCGTAACTCTCTGGGGAGGTCTTAAATTGTCTGACCGAGTCCACCGAAATGACCTTATCTATGAGTGTTGTCATCCCCGCACTTCTGACCGCAGTCGCTAACATTTCGGGACTTCCATTGGAGAGGATCGCTGACCTATAGCCCCTCTTTTGCAGATCATGCAGAACCCCCAAATTCTCGGGAAATGCTTTAAGCTCTGCGTATTGGTCTAGTAACTCTTTTTGGGCGTGTGAGGTCAGTTCGAGCTTTAAGCGTTGACAGGAGTAATTGAGCGCCAAGCGGGTGATATCCCAAAAGGACTGATAATGCCTGCTGCCGTTAGGATTGTGGGGGTCACTCATGGAGATGAGCCTTGAGTACTCAATTTGTTTGTCTCTCCACATGAGTGAGAGTTCCTGACCGTGCCCAGGAAACAAAGTCTCGGCCATTTTGGAAACAGAGTAAACGTCAAAGAGCGTGCCATAAGCATCAAAAACGACAATTTTGAACATGACAAATCCTCAATGGAATAAGCATTACTAAAAAAAGGGGGCACCCCCCATTGCATCTGCAGATAAGCTGAACTCTATCATATACATATTATTTTAAGGAGACCGTTAAAAGTGAAAATAACCTATTTTTGTCTACTCATCGCCGGCTTGATGCCTATACTTTGTACTGCCATTGCAAAATGGGGATTTAAGGATTTTGATAATCACAATCCGCGTCATTGGTTATCTGTACAAACAGGATTTAGAGCTAGAGCAAATGCCGCTCAGGCCAATAGCTTTGAGGCCTTTCCCTTGTTTGCCGTCAGTGTGATCTGCGCTCTGGGTGCACAGTCCGAGTTAGATCTATTGGCCGGTCTTTGTTTGTTGTTTATTGGCTTTCGCCTTTTTTACATCTTTGCCTACATAACCGACCGTGCTACGTTTAGGACACTGATGTGGGTTGCGGCATTGGGCTGTGTGATCGGTAATTTTGCACTCGCTATCAGTGCGATAACTTAATAACTCTGTACCTCGCCGTACCCAAAATTCATCGTGAATTTAATTTGAGTGGGTGGGTTTGCTCTGGTCTGGTCTGGTCTGGTAGAGATAGGGAACAGGGCAATAGATTGGGGCACGCTGCACGCTGTAAGTTTTAGGTGGTGCACTCGTAGCGGTTGCGGTGCGCCATCTCTGCCCCCTTACATATAGTTGAAAGTAGGCGGAGAGTGGGGGCCTTACTTGCTGATGATGTGGCAAGCAGCTTTAATGCCCTTCGGCTTTTTCATCTCC
>CAIKNE010000006.1 GCA_903828695.1 uncultured Burkholderiales bacterium
CTCCAACAGAGTCTGATGGAATGAAGCCAATCTTCTCTTGAATCGCATGTAAGAGTGGCAACAGCGCCCCCTTCATTGACTGATGCGATTCAATCAACTCTTGAATTAATGAATACTGATCTGATTTGTTGTTCATTTTTTACACCATTACCCAATATTGGGAGGGTTACGAATCAATATGAAAAAGGGGTGGCAAGCCGCCACCCCTTAATTCAGTTAGTTAAAAAACTTACCGACGCTCAGACCTGTGCGATAGACACCCCAAGCCAATGGGATACCTACTGCTGCCCAAGCAAACCAAACCAAAGCGGCTTTGTTTTTATGGAACGCTGCATCGCTTGTGCCGACTTCAGTCGCAGCTGCACGCTCTTGTGCAAGCTTTTTCTCATGAGCCAACTCTTCATCAGTCATGAAGTGCTTGTCGTCTACTGGCTTGACCAACAAATTACAAATCAAACCGATGACCAGCATGCCCACCAAGATGTACATGGTTTGGTTGTAGACCTGTTCACGAGGAATTCCCAAGCCCAACTGGTAGTCGCGCATGTAGTTCACCACCACTGGCCCCAAGATGCCGGCAGTAGCCCAAGCGGTCAGTAAGCGACCGTGGATCGCGCCCACCATTTGCGTGCCGAACAAGTCAGCCAAGTACGCTGGGATCGTTGCAAAGCCACCTCCATACATACTCAAAATCACGCAGAAGGCGGAAACAAACAAGAGCTTGCTACCTGCTCCTGCGCTAGCTGGAATACTTGCGTACAAGATGCCACCCAACACAAAGAACACGATATAAGTAAGCTTGCGACCCAGTTTGTCTGAGAAGCTAGCCCAAACAAAACGACCACCGATGTTGAAAAAACTCAAAAACGCTGTAAAGCCCGCAGCAACACCAGCGATCGCAGTCAACTGCACTTTGTCGAGTTCACCAAATTTTCCTTCGATACCAATTAAGGCACCGCCGAAAACTTCTTGCAACATGGGGCTAGCCATACCGATCACACCGATACCGGCGGACACGTTCATACACAGGACCATCCACAACAACCAGAACTGAGGAATGCCCCAGACCTTGCTGACGTGCACATGGCCGTGAGTGATCAGGGCGTTCGAACCATGTGCCACTGGTGGATTCCAGTTCTTGGGCTTCCAGCCTGTAGCAGGCACACGATATGACAATGCACCACCCATCATGAAGACGAAATAGACAGCAGCCATCACGATAAATGTTTGAGTCACACCAACATCCGTATCAGTGGCAAAAATTTTCATCAGTTCCGCGGCCATTGGTGAGCCAATCATCGCGCCACCACCAAAGCCCATGATGGCCATACCTGTAGCCATACCGCGACGGTCTGGGAACCACTTGATCAAGGTGCTGACCGGTGAGATGTATCCAAGCCCAAGCCCGATACCCCCAATCACCCCGGATCCGAGCAACATCATCCAAAACTGATGCGTGTGGACACCTAGTGCTGAGATCAACATGCCGCCGCACCAGCAAAAGGCGCTAACAACACCCGCTTTGCGAGGACCAGCGCGCTCTAGCCACCCACCCAAAAGAGCAGCAGATGAACCTAGCAACACGAAGAACAGGGTGAACATCCAACCTAACGTAGAAATTTTCCAGTCACAAGTTGTGATGAACAACTCTTGGAAGAAACCAATTTCTGGTCCGCACTTAATTGCCTCTTTGATGCCCAATGCCTTGGACAACGGCAACCAGAAAACGGAAAAGCCGTAGGCCATGCCGATACAGAGGTGAATGGCCAATGCTGCTGGGGGCACCAGCCAGCGGTTAAAACCCGGGTGAGCAATGATTCGTTGCTTCGACAAGAAGCTTCCGTGATCATGTGTTTCCGAGTGTTCTCCATAAACGTCTGTCGTCATGTCGTCTCCTTCTTAGTTATAGGTATTGATCAAACAAGATCAATAACGTATGCTTTCACAGCACATGAATAGTCTAGGACGCCCAACATCATGGCACATATAATTGATATGCTTTTCCGAGGAAAAACCCTTAAGCAGAAGTCAATTAATATGCTGCCATACACATAAGCAATAGAACTTCAATGCATAAAGTTTCAATCAAACCTCAATGGACCATCAGCGTCTCTGAAGGACAAAACCTCTCGCATAGATTGCTGGAGTTACTCAGAGACGTACAAGAACACGGCAGTTTATCTGGCTCTTGCAAACTCACAGGCGGCTCGTATCGACATGCATGGAACTTGATTCGACAAGGCGAAGCGCAGTTAGACATGCCACTGCTCAAGATGGAACGCGGCAAAGGCTCATCACTTACACCCGTCGCAGAAAAATTGGTGTGGGCAGGGCATCGAATTTCGGCACGACTCACACCCATACTTGAGTACTTGGCCTCAGAGCTAGAAGGTGAACTGGCCAAAGTGATATCTGCAGAAAAGGACACACTCAAAGTGCATGCCAGTCATGGCTTTGCGGTTGAAAAACTCATTAAGACCTTGGTTGAAAACGGCCATAAGGTGGAACGCAAATACGTGGGTAGCCAAGAATCAGTCGCCTCTCTGGCCGAAGGTCATTGCGAATTGGCAGGGTTTCACGTTCCACAAGGCGAATTTGAGCAAGTCGCTTTCGCACATTACGCCAAATGGCTGAGCCCAAAGACCAGCCGCATCATTCATGTGGCCACGCGTCGTCTAGGTCTCATGGTGGCTGCGGGCAACCCACTCGAAATTTATTCGGTGACCGATCTCGCAAAACCAGGCGTGCGGTTTATCAACCGCCAGCCCAGCTCAGGCACCTTCTTTTTACTTGAGTGCTTTTTAAAGAAAGCCAAGATAGATCCTGCTCGCATCAGTGGGTTCAACCAGAGTGAATTCACCCACGCCGCAGTTGCAGCCTACGTGGCCAGTGGCATGGCCGATGCGGGTCTTGGCGTAGAAACACCTTCTCGACGGTTCAAACTTGATTTCATACCACTAGCTACTGAGCGATATTTTTTGGTGTGCGACCAAGAAAACCTCAACACGCCACATATCCAATCGGTTATCCAAGTTCTCAATGAAGCCTCATTTCAAAATGCTGTTCATGAGCTTCCAGGCTATTCAGCCACCAAATGCGGGCAAGTTGAAACACTGCAACAGGCCTTTCCAAAATCATTCAATTCCAACAAGAGAAAATGACACACATGAGCGAAGATATGCTGCCGGACGCATCAAAGAACTTGCTGCTACAAATGACAGCGCGAAGAAACGTAGCGCCCAAACGGCTGGTTGAACCTGGGCCCAATGAAGAACAACTGAATTTAATTTTCAGAGCAGCATCCAATGCACCTGACCATGAATGCATTCAGCCTTGGCGCTTCATTGTTGTCCCCCATAACAAACGCGCCAATCTTGCCAATGCTTTTGTACAAGCCCTAAAGCATCGAGACCCGAATGCAAGCCAAGAACAAATTGATGCTGCTCATGAAAAAGCTTTCAGAGCCCCGTGTTTAATCATGGCGGTCATAAGCGACTTGCCAAGCGAACCCCATGTACCACTAAACGAAAGACTCATATCCCTAGGATGCGCCATACAAAACATGCTACTGATGGCTGAAACACTCGCCATTGGCAGTGGTATCACCAGTGGCAAAGCTATGAACTCGCAAAGTATTCGTGATTTGTTCTATTTAACCGATCACGAAGAAGGCGTTTGTTTTCTTAACTTCGGCACGGTGTCATCGCGCAAACCTGCACGACCCAGAGCCAGAGCATCCCCCTCGGCGTTTGTGAGTCATCTATAGATAGGAAGGAAGCATCAAATGGAAAACTTGTATCAATTTTTTCTGGTCCGCTTGGGTGGCGCGATTGGATCAATCGCGCGATGGCAACTTTCTGGCGTAATCCTGCGACAAGCTTTCGACTGGCGCTTCCCTTTGGGAACTTTCACGGTTAAAATGTCGCGGCCAAGTGCAAAATCTACGAAAGTGCTGGAAAATTTGTAATTTACAATTTTTGGTCAATTACATGAAATATTACACGTTTTGTAATTATCGATATAAGTCATTGATTTATAAATTTTTTTAACGAGCCTGGCTTTCTGTTAATCAGAGGTTCTCTGGTCAAGGCGCCCTTTAAAAGGACACACTAAGCAAGCTTCATTTGCTTTAGTGCCAATTTCCCTAATATGCCGTATGGATTGGCAATGGTTTCAGGCATTTCAAAATGGTTATAGTTTTGACCAACCACATAGTCAATTGGTTTACCCATATCCTTGACTGCTTTAGCAAAGTCTCTGCTTTGTCTTTGAAAATCAGGAGTTTCTAGACTGCCATGAGCAACAATGATTGGGGTATTTAAAAACTCCAGATGTCGGTAAGCCCGCGGGGAACACATGTTGACTTTTGAATTTTGCAGGTCGCGCAGTGATTTACAGGGAGAGGTTAGAAGATACTAAAAGTGTTAAACAGTTGTATTTACAAATCCTCTAGGGGCAAAATCGGGAGATTTTGCAATCCATTTTTCGATTCTTTCTAACTCCTCAGTTGAGTTGATATTACAAAACGCTGCTGGATCATCCCTTGGTGTGTCAAAATCAACGAACACTTGATTGAGAGATGCACTCCAAGTTTGAATCTTTTTATCCTTACCCGTCATAAATTTTTGAAGATTCTCCATTACCTCGGTACGCATCAGGGTGAAAACGGGTTGAGCTCTTAGTACTCCGTTTTCTGGCGCTCTTACAGTTGCTATTTGAGCTTGGCTTTGCATTAAAACAATTTTGAGACGTTCAACCAAATCATGCGGGACGTAGGGCGCATCGCAGGGTACTGTGAGTAGATAAGGCGTTGGGGCTAGTTCTAAGCCCGCCATAAAACCGGCGAGAGGACCATCGTAGTCCTCGTTCTCATCAGCACAAACGGTCGTGCAGATTTCTCTGTACTTGTCTAAATTTCTATTGGCGTTGATGATGACGGTACCCACTTGCACTTTTATACGGTTGTAAACATGCTCAACAAGTGGCAATCCCTTAAAAAGTTGTAGACCTTTGTCCAAGCCTTTCATGCGGGTAGCTCGACCACCTGAGAGGATCACACAAGTGATGTCTTGAATATTGATGTTTTTATTTAACACGTTCTTTTGTTAATTTCTAGAAAGTAACGTTATTGTTTAATTCCCCTGCTCTGGTTTTACTTAGTGCATGAGGAGTTTCGTTTTGAGTGGCTGCTTTTTTTGTTGCTCTAGTTGCAAAAGACCCAAAAGCACATCACCTACAACGATAACACACGGACTAGAGAGTTCATTGCTACGCAGGGTATGGGTCAAATTCTTAACTGTACACAGTGCGTGTCTTTGTATTGGCAGACTCACGTTTTGTATCAAAGCAACTGGTGTGTCGGGGTTGAGACCAATTAAGAGCGCTCTCTCTAAATTTTCGACTTCACTCACCCCCATATAAATCACAATCGTCAATTTAGCTTTGGCTGCGATTCGGGCTATCTCGCACCAGTCGATTGCGTCCTCTCCTCCTTCTTTAGCATGACCCGTCACAAAGAGTACTCCCTGAGCATGCAAGCGGTGAGTCAGAGGTACACCTAGGGAGGTGATACCGGCAAGACCTGCAGTGATTCCGTTGATGATGGTGACGCCAATTCCCTGCGATTGCAAGTGCTCCACCTCCTCACCACCGCGACCGAAGATAAAAGGATCCCCTCCCTTCAGACGAACGACCCGCTCACCAGCTAAAGCCTCTTGAATCATTAACCTTTCTATAAAGATTTGAGGAGTGGATTTACAACCCCCGCGTTTACCCACACGTATTACGCGAGCAAGAGGGGATGCGTAGGCCGTAATTTCATCACCAACCAAATCATCAACCAATAAAACACTTGCAGCTTGAATAGCCTTTACTGCCTTTATGGTGAGTAGCTCAGGGTCCCCAGGGCCTGCTCCGACGAGGGTTACGTGCGGTTTGGACTTCATGCAGGGCTCAGTGTGGGTTCAATCATACGGCGAAGCTCTGGGACGCAAGACCCGCACTGGGTTCCGCACTTGAGTGCACTTTGTAGGGCGCTTAAGCGCTGCTCAGCATCACCACTACACGTTTGAAGATAAGCTTGAATCAAAGAATCTTTAACGCCCAAACAACTGCAAACAGTATTACCGGCGTCCACCAGAGCAACAGGTGGTTTGTTACCAGTCATCAGCAAGCTTCGTCCGTAAGCTGCAGTAGAGAGTTTGTTTTGAAGTAAGGTCTTAAGCCAACTCTCTGCGGAGGTGTCACCGGCAATAATAAAAGCCTCTAAAGTTGAATCTGGTTTGAGCCCTGGTTGAGTGGCACTCGTTGGATCTGATTTGTCTCTTAGTAAGTGCATAACGCGTAACTGACTCTGCTTTGCATCCATGTAGCGTAGCGTATCTGCGTTGTCTGTGAGTATGATTTTCTCAATCTCTAAGACTTTATCCATACCTGGTGCTTGACTGCAAGCCGCTCTCATGAGTACGCCTCTGCGAGTGACGCCTTCAACTGGTGTATCGCTAAAGGGTACACAGCTAGAGAATTCAAATTGAGCCATAAGAGATCGCAGGCTTTGTAGGACAGTTTGGGCTGTGTGTTCAGGCACCCAAGCCAGTGCCAAAAGTGTCCAAGGTAACTCTGCTTTAAGCACTTTTACAGCGGCGTGCTTGAGCTCTGGCTGTTTAGAGGTAGGACAGTACGCAGAGGTTGTCAATGCATTAACACCCGCAAGGGGTCTGTTTTGATGATCTCGCCCACTCAAGTAAGACGCTCCCCAGTGCATAGCGATAAAGGCTTGGTTGGCGCCTTGATCTGCGCTTGCCTGGGCGGGGATGACAATTGATCCTCGCTTGCTGGTCACGTGAACCAAGTCACCATCAATCAACTTCAAACGCACCATATCCTGGGGACTGAGTTGAACAACTGGCTCAGGCACATGTCCAAAGAGTTTCCCGACCAAACCCGTGCGTGTCATACCGTGCCACTGGTCCCTCAGACGACCTGTATTGAGCGAAAAGGGGAAACGCGATTCTCGAACTTCTGCAGTGGGTACATAATGCAGTGCAGAGAATTTAGCTCTTCCACTCTCAGTTGGGAATACACCGTCTTCATAAAGTCGAGCCCGCCCCATGGTTGCGCCACTCGGCATGGGCCACTGCTCCGGCGTGTGCTCCAAATGAGCGTAGCTAAGACCCGTGATATCTAAGTCCCTTCCCCTCGTAGATTCTCTATGCTCTAACCAAATCTCCTCAACAGATTTGTAGTCGAAGTGTAACCCTGTCTTCTCCTTTGCAATTAAGGGCTCTTGCATCAAGCGCTTAGCTAGGTCAACAGCAATTTGCCAATCTTGGCGGGCCTCGCCTGGTCCCTTTACTGCTGCTCTGACCCGGGTGATTCTGCGCTCGCTATTGGTGACGGTTCCTTCTTTCTCGCCCCAGCTCGTTGCGGGCAACAAAAGATCAGCAAAGTGACAGGTCTCTGCGTTTGCAAATGCCTCTTGCACCACCACGAATTCAGCCCGCTCGAAGGCTTTGCGAACTGTGGATTGGTTAGGCATGGATTGAGCTGGATTGGTGCAAGCGATCCAAAGCATTTTGATCTCTCCGTCCGCAGCTGCTTCAAACATTTCAACGGCTGTCTTTCCGGGCTTGGCAGGGACATCTTCGATGCCCCAAAGCGTTGCTACCTCTTTTCTGTGCTCAGCACTGCTCAAGTCGCGATGAGCGCTAAGTAAGTTGGCAAGTCCTCCCACCTCTCTTCCCCCCATTGCGTTGGGTTGACCAGTAAGAGAGAAAGGACCAGCACCGGGTTTACCGATTTGTCCTGTTGCAAGGTGTAGATTTATGAGAGCTGCATTCTTTGCAGTGCCACTGCTTGATTGGTTTAAGCCTTGACAGTACAGGCTCAAAGTGGAGTGTCCGAGAGGTACAAAGCTACCATGACTCTCTTGTCTGGGCGCACCCAAACCAACAAACCACCTGGTTGCTTGCAGGAGCTGTTCAAACGAAATCGCGCACACAGCACTGACCAATTCAGGTGTATATTCTTTAACCAGGGCTTGCAGCTTCTCAATCCCCTCAGTATGAGCATGGATGTACTCCTGGTTGATCCAACCCTCAGATAGCATCAAGTGAAGCATCCCGTGAAAAAGCACCACATCAGTTCCGGGTTGTATGGCTAAATGCAAGTCAGCATTGCTTGCGGTATCGGTGAAACGCGGATCGACAACGATTATTTTTAAATTTGGATTTTTTGCGCGTGCATCCTCGATTCGTCTGAACAAAATGGGATGGGCATACGCAGCGTTGCTACCTGCGATAAATAAACAGTCAGCGTGCATCAAGTCCTCATAGCACGCGGGAGGTGCGTCAGCGCCCAGAGTGAGTTTGTAGCCAGCTACTGCGCTGCTCATACAGAGTCTTGAGTTGGTGTCAATATTATTGGTTCCTAATAAGCCTTTCACCAACTTATTAAAGACGTAATACTCCTCTGTCAGTAATTGCCCGGATACGTAAAAGCCCAGTGCATCACTTCCGTGTCTAGCGACAATCCTTGCGATAGTTTTGCATGCCAAATCCATCGCGCTATCCCAGTCTAAAGGCTCGACCCGCGCACCTCGAGTGAGCCTTCTCATGGGTTGGAGTAGGCGAGTGTGAAGGGTTAGGGGAGCACTCGCACTCAGGTGTAGTGACGCACCTTTGCTGCACAAACGACCAAAATTAGCAGGATGGGACGTATCTCCTCGCACGCCTGTGATCTGGTTATCCTTTGATTCAATGATGACACCGCATCCCACGCCGCAGTAAGGGCAAGTAGAACGGGTTTCTTTCATGACTTGTCCATAAGTTATTGCATGAAGCTTTGTGTTAGGTGGATTTAGAACGAGCTCAGGGTTTCAACTCAATCAATCGCAAGCGTTTTAAGCTCGTGCATATCTAAAGCGACTTGACCGTTTGTGACGTTAACAGCAAAACTCTGCGCACAACCCACGTCAGGTGCTTTGGCGCATCCGCTTTTCAGTTCAATTTGCCAATTGTGCAAGGGGCACGCAACGCTCTCGGCGTAAACTATCCCTTGGCTCAAAGGTCCACCCTTGTGAGGGCAACGATCCAAGAGGGCGAAGACCTTGCCCTCAGCTGTACGGAAAACCGCCACTTCACAACCCTTGTCTCTTCGAACTCTACGAGCGCCTAAGACAGGGATATCTTCAACTTTGCAGATTGTTTTCCATTCAGCCATGATGTATTCCGAGAGTTATAAATGTTAGGTAGTTAGCAGTCATATCCAAGAGTCCGCATCAATTTAAGTGATTGATCTGCAATAGAGTTAAACACTGATCGCCTCAAATTGACGTGTGTCGACCTGCGCCTTGTCAAATTCAAACCACGGATCAGGCTCCCCCTCTAGCGCGTTTTGCAAGCGCGCCCAAAATGCTTTACGACCCGCTTCATCATCCAGGATTTTCTTCTTGACATAGTCCAATCCCACGCGGTTGATGTAGTGCACAGTTCGCTCTAAGTACCAACCCTCTTCGCGGTAGAGTTGCATAAAGGCTCCGGTGTACTCAAGGACTTGTTCGGGCGTTTTAAGCTTTGTGAAAAACTGAGCCACTTCGGTTTTAATTCCCCCGTTACCCCCAATGTACATCTCCCAGCCGCTTTCAACACCGATGATGCCTACATCTTTGATACCGGCTTCAGCGCAGTTACGAGGACACCCGGAGACTGCGAACTTTACTTTATGAGGCGCATACATGCGCCACATCGAACGCTCCAACTCTTTGCCCATGCTCGTACTGTCTTGTGTACCCATGCGGCACCATTCGCTCCCAACGCAGGTCTTCACTGTTCTAAGCGCTTTTGCATAAGCATGACCCGATGGCATGCCGATGTCTTTCCAGACGTTGACCAAATCTTCTTTTTTAACGCCTAGTAAATCAATACGCTGTCCCCCCGTTACTTTTACGGTTGGTATCTTGTATTTATCAACCACATCAGCAATTCGGCGCAGTTCGTCTGCTGTCGTCTCGCCCCCCCACATTCGAGGGATAACGCTGTAGGTTCCGTCCTTTTGAATATTGGCGTGACTGCGCTCGTTAATGAAGCGACTTTGGGGATCGTCTTTTGCAAGCTTTGGCCAAGTACTTAATCGGTAATAGTTAATTGCTGGACGGCAGGTTGCACAACCCGTTGGGTGGCGCCAGTTTAAGGCCTTAAACACCGCTTCATTGGTTAAAAGCTTTTGTTCGCGAATGGCGTCCCTTGCGTCTTGGTGACTGCTGTCCGCGCAGCCACAAATCGCCTTGAGCTTGGGTGTTGCCGAGTAGTCCCCACCAGCTGTGAACATTAAAATCTGCTCTACTAACCCAGTGCACGAGCCACATGAAGCACTGGCTTTGGTGTGTTTTCTAACCTCTTCAAGCGTAAACAAGCCCTTTTCCTTGATTGCTTTGCAAATCGTTCCCTTGTTTACACCGTTGCAACCGCAGACCTCAGCCTCATCGGACATGCTGGCCGCTTTACTGTGTCCTTCGTGACCAACGTCCCCAATGTTTGACTCACCAAACATCAGTTTTTCGCGGATATCGCTGACACTCCGAGCCTCGCGTAGGAGTTTGAAATACCAGCTCCCGTCAACAGTGTCTCCATACAGACAAGCACCTACGAGTTGATCATTACGAATAACTAGTTTTTTATAAATTCCTTCATGTGGGTCACTCAGTATGATCTCCTCAGTAGAGCCGTCGGAACTACCCATAAAGTCACCAGCACTGAATAAATCGATGCCAGTTACTTTGAGCTTGGTTGAGGTCAATGAACCTGTATAACGTCCAATTCCGTACTCAGCCAAGTGGTTTGCTAATACCTTTGCTTGCTCAAAAAGAGGTGCAACCAATCCGTAAGCAATGCCTCTGTGCGCTGCGCATTCTCCGACTGCGTATATCCGCGCGTCGGTGACGGTTTGAAGGGTGTCCGTTACAACAATCCCTTTTTCGCAGTGCAAACGCATTTTCTCGGCCAAGGCGGTGTTGGGGCGAATACCAACGGCCATGACAACGAGTTCAGCTAGTGCGTGCGTACCGTCTTTAAAAACTACTTGCTTTACACGCCCGTTTGCATCGCCGAGGAGCGACTGTGTTTGTGCGCCTATACGAAAATGCATGCCTCTTGCTTCTAAGGACTGTTGGAGTAATTTACCCGCTGTTTTATCAAGTTGTCTCTCCATCAGCCATTGGGCTACGTGAACTACTGTGACTGACATGCCGCGTTTCATGAGCCCATTGGCTGCTTCTAGTCCAAGTAACCCCCCGCCGATCACAACCGCATTCTTGTACTTCTGTGATGCCTCAATCATTGCCTGTGTGTCTGCTATATCTCTGTAAGCGAGTACTCCCTCTAAGTCACTACCGGCAATGGGGAGGATGAAGGGGTTAGACCCCGTTGCCAAAATAAGTCTGTCGTATGAAGCAGTGCGCTGCTCGCCCGATTTGTTTTCTGCGTAAACAACGCGCCTGACTCGGTCAACCTGGGTCACGTTCCAGCCTGTGTGCAAGGTGATGTTGTTGTCTGCGTACCATCCGTACGAGTTGAGTATGATTTCTTCAATCTTTTGCTCCCCCGCGAGTACAGGGGATAGTAAGATCCGGTTGTAATTGGGATGAGGCTCTTGACCAAACACTGTGATCTCATAAAGATCTGGTGTGAGTTTAATGAGCTCTTCTAGTGTGCGCACACCAGCCATGCCGTTGCCAACCATTACCAGTTTCAGTTTATTCATGTTTTCTCCACATGCGCTTGACGCGTATACAAGAAATCGATAACCGCCTTGCGGTAGCCAAGGTAGTCAGTGTTATCGGCTAAGCTAATGCGTGAGCGGGGTCTTGGTAATCTGATACCTAGCACCTCACCAATCGTTGCAGCAGGACCATTGGTCATCATGACTATCTTGTCCGATAAAAGAACGGCTTCGTCAACGTCATGAGTCACCATCACCACAGTGCTTTTGGTATTGGCAACAATAGCAAGCAATTCGTCTTGCAGTTTTGCTCTGGTGAGTGCGTCAAGTGCGCCAAAGGGTTCATCCATCAAAAGAACCTGTGGTTGCATGGCCAATGCGCGTGCTATTCCCACACGTTGCTTCATTCCACCCGATATTTCGCCTGGACGTTTTTGTGCAGCGTGACTGAGACCTACCATCTCAAGTGCAGCATTTGTTCTATCAATCAGCTCGGTCTTGCTCTCTTTGACGCGTCGATCAACAACGCTGCTATGACCAAATACGCGCTCAACACCGAGGTAGACGTTTTCAAAACAGGTCAACCAAGGCAAGAGCGAATGATTTTGAAAGACAACCGCGCGCTCTGGACCAGGTCCCGCTATCTCTCGGTTAGCACAGATTAAGGTGCCTTGTGTGGGCATGGTCAAACCTGCGATTAAATTGAGTAAGGTAGATTTCCCGCACCCGGAGTGACCTATCAGTGAGACAAATTCACCCTTGGCAACGTTTAAATTAATTTCGCGCAAGGCGGGGAAATCACCCTTTGCTGTTTTAAAAGTCTGAGCTACGTTTTGAATTTGTAAATATTTGGAACCCATCGCATCAATCATGATTGCACCTCCTCATAGGTAAATGCAGTTGCAATTTTGATCAGCGCGTACTCCAAAATGAGTCCAACGATACCGATGACGAAAATGGCAATGATGATATTCTTAACATTAAGGTTGTTCCACTCATCCCAAACCCAAAAGCCTATTCCTACTCCGCCAGTGAGCATTTCCGCCGCTACAATCACCAACCACGCTGTACCCACAGCTAAGCGGACTCCCGTTAGCATGTAGGGTAAAACTGCAGGAAATAAGATGACGCGCATCACCTTCCACTCTGATAAATTAAGCACTCGCGCAACATTCATATAGTCATGGGGTACACGTTGTACGCCTACTGCTGTGTTAATAATCATAGGCCAGATGGAGCAAATAAAGATGGTCCAAATAGCCGCTGGATTTGCGCCCTTGAACACCAATAACCCGATGGGTAACCAAGCTAGGGGGGAGACAGGACGCAGCAAACTAATGAGGGGATTAAACATGCGTGACATGAATTCAAATCGTCCAATTACAAAACCCATAGGAATACCGACCAAAGCAGCTAAACCAAATCCCACCGCTACGCGTCTAAGGGAGCTGAGTACATTCCATCCAACACCTTGATCGTTTGGCCCGTTACTGTAAAAAGGATCTTTGAAGACCTCCAGAGCTTGTATGAATGTGGCACTAGGCGAGGGAAAATTATTGGTGCTCGTGAGCGAGACGATGGTCCACACACCCACCAGTAACACCAACCCAAGGGTGGGCGCTAAAAAGTTTGTAATCCGTTGTTTGGAGGATGCGTTCATTTCCATACCTTAAGCATGTACTTTAAAGCTATCAGCGTATTTCTTAGGGTCTTTACCGTCCCAGACTACACCGTCCATTAATTTCGAGCTTCGCATAACGTCTTTTGGAATCGGTGTTTTAGAGGCCGTAGCAGCGTCCTTGTAAACATCGAGTTGGTTAATCTCTTTTGCCACTTTTAGATAGTCTGGGTGCTCTTTGAGCAACCCCCAGCGCTTGTGCTGCGTTAAAAACCACATACCATCAGAGAGGTAGGGGAAATTAACATTTCCATCAGCGTAGAACTTCATGAAATGGGGATCATCCCAAGTTTTGCCCAAACCGTTTTGATAACGCCCCAAAATGCGTTGATTGATAACGTCTACGCTTGTGTTGACGTAGGCTTTATCTGCGATGGTATCGGCCATCTTGAGTTTGTTTTGTAGACCAGAATCAATCCACTTGCTAGCCTCCAAAATTGCCGCTGTAACGGCACGCGCTGTGTTGGGGTATTTTTTCACATACTCAGCTGAAGTGCCAAGCACCTTCTCTGGATGATCGGGCCAGATATCTTGGGTGGTGCTTGCAGTAATTCCAATGCCGTCTGCTATCGCCCTGTGTCCCCAAGGCTCGCCCACACAGTATCCGTCCATATTACCAACGCGCATATTGGCAACCATTTGCGGCGGGGGCACAGTTATGACCTTAGCATCCTTTAAGGGATTAATACCCACACTGGCTAACCAGTAGTAGAGCCACATGGCGTGGGTACCGGTTGGAAATGTTTGAGCAAAGGTATATTCCCTTTTTTCTTCTTCCATTAACTTTGCCAAGCTTGGGGCGTCTACTGCGCCTTTATCCGCTAGTTTTTTTGATAGTGTGATGCCTTGTCCGTTTTGGTTCAAACTCATTAAAACGGCCATGTCTTTTTTAGGTCCTGACGTTCCAAGATGAACGCCGTAGATCAAACCGTACAAGGCATGGGCAAAGTCAAGCTCACCGCTGACTAATTTGTCTCGCACGCTTGCCCAACTAGACTCTTTGCTAGGGACGATTTTGACGCCGTATTTTTTATCAATGCCCAGTACCGATGCCATCACAACACTTGCACAGTCGGTGAGTGGAATGAAACCAATTTTGACCTCCTCCTTCTCCGGCTTATCTGAACCGGCGGCGTATACAGCGGCTCTTAGGGCGGGAGGGATTGTGAGCGCTGTTGCTGTAGCAGCTTGCAAGATATTTCGGCGGGTCATGGGGGTCTCCAAAGGATTGGACATGGCATTAACTCCTTAAATAAAACTCGTACAAACGAAAAAGACGTCCGCGAGCTACCTATAGCTTAAGTAGCTTGCGGACGTCTTTGTCCTCGAACATGATATTGCTCGTTAGATACGTCAATGCAAAAGATATGCCCAGAGTTGTCTTAGGAATTGTCTTTAAAACATCCCGAGAATGGTGCAATTTATATAGCTTGCACCATATTTAGGCGCCAAACCCGAGCTTTAGCCTAATAAATGTGCCATATCAAGCATTCGTTTCGCGACCTCACTAAGCTTAATGCCTTGGTCCATAGCTGCTTTTCGAAGTTTGGAGAACGCCTCGTTTTCATTAAGACCTTGGCGCTCCATTAAAAGTGCTTTAGCGCGGTCTATGAGCGCGCGCTCTGCGAGCGCGCTTTTCGCATCATCTCTTTCGAGCCGCAGATTTTGCTCGTATTCGAAACGAGCCATAGCGACATCTAGGATGGGACGAATGCGTTTGCTTGATAATCCATCAACAATATAGGCTGATACACCTACCGCGACTGCGTCACGCACGTGAGAGGTATCGCTGTCATCCGTAAATAGAACTATGGGTCTGCGTTCGTCCCGTGTTGCGAAGACAACGTGCTCGAGTGCATCTCGGGCCTCTGATTCTGCGTCAACAATAATCAGGTCGGGTTGGAGTTGTTTAATACGGTCTGCTAGGAAAACATCGGCAGGAAGAGATGCTATCAAATTGAAACCAGTCTCCAACAGACCAATCCGTAAAGCCCTGGATCGTTCTGCTTGAGAGACGGCATGCTCGTCGTTTGGGTCTTCTATCTCCAAGTCAGGCACAACTACAACAATTCTGAGCGTAGTGGGAGATTTTGTTGAGTTGGACTTGGATTTCATAAGTTAGTTGCTAGAAGTAGAAAATTAGGAGCAAATATCAAGCCACATGAAATATTTCTACAAATTTCTCTGCTAATTTTTCAACCCGAGAAAATGCAAAGAAAGATGTTTTGAAAAAGCAAATTTGTGTAGGGCAGTTCTGAAACCTGATTATTCTGAATATGTGCCTAGTGAGACGATTAATACAGGTTGGGACCACATCGAATAACCATCACACTATGGTTGGAATGGAATAATAAATCGTGTTTAATAAGATGCCCATCCCCCGATAATGGTGGAGAGCCTTATAAGTTCACCACCCATTCATACCCCACCCCTATCTTTGCGTTCTCGCTTAGGAGAAAAAATGGGACTCCTGCGTGCGCTATCCATCTCACCAGGGGATTACCCTTGTTCATTGTTTTTTAAAGTCCCATGTAGCCCCTTGTTGCCTGTAAATGGGTATCATTAAATCAGGTGACCTTGTAGTTCATATCTTGCTGTTAACACTTTAAAACCGACAATGAAAAATACCGACTCTCACAGCCTATTCAATAACGCTTGTTACAAAATCAACTGTTTTGAGCCTTCGTGTCAAAGCAG
>CAIKNE010000007.1 GCA_903828695.1 uncultured Burkholderiales bacterium
GCTTTTGATCTGGCTCACGGACCCGATGGCCAGTGGTGGCTGGTTGCACAGCGAACGCAGGCTCCCTCAGGACTGGGGTATTTGCTGGAGAACCGGATATTGGTCTCCAGGCAGTTCCCTGACGCCTTTGATGCCATGGGAATACAGCGTTTGGCGGGGAGTTACAGGACTTTAATTGAGAGTCTCAAGCTTGCCAGTCCTGGGGGCAAGGATGCTCATATCGTTCTCCTTACACCTGGGCCCTACAGTGAAACTTATTTTGAACACGCCTACCTGGCTCGCTACTTGGGTTTAGCCTTGGTAGAGGGCGGTGATTTAACTGTGCGTGACAGCAAGCTGTACCTGAAAACCTTACGGGGCCTGGAGCCGGTGCACGGTATCTTAAAGCGCTTGGACGATGAGTTCTTGGATCCCCTTGAGCTCAGGGCGGATTCCATGTTGGGCGTTCCTGGACTCTTACAAGCTGTACGAGCTGGAAATGTGCTGGTTGCAAACGCACCCGGATCTGGTTTTTTAGAGTCCCCGGCTTTGCTTGGATTTATGCCGGGCATCAGTAAAGCATTTACGGGCGAGACTTTGGAGCTACCAGCTCTAGCAACATGGTGGTGCGGGGAGAGGGCCGCGTTTAATGAGGCCAAGGCTTACTTAAAGCAAAGTGTGATCAAGCCCACCTATCCGGGGCGCCTGCGTGGAACGGGGGGCGCTCACAGCAGCATTGCTGAAGAGGACTTTGAGGCTGTGCTTTGCCAAACCCTCAGTGATGAGCAGATCCTTGGCTGGATCAAGACCATCGAGCAAAATCCCCACAAGTACACACTTCAGTCCTACCTCCCACTCTCACAAATGCCGACGTGGATGGATGCGAGTGAGACCATGCCTGCGGGCATTATTCCGCGCTCAATGATGCTGCGTGTATTTGCGGTCTCCGACGGCGTTGACTCTTGGCGAATCCTGCCCGGTGGTATGGCGCGTATTTCACCTCCTGGTGAGCAGATATCCTCCATCCAAAGGGGCGGAAGTAGTGCGGATGTTTGGGTGCAAGCCACCCAGCAGCGCGATACCAGCACGATGCTTAATCGACACTTTGATTTGAGTGTGCTGGAGTCCAGGAAGCGCCTGGTCACGAGCCGCGCTGCAGAGAACTTATATTGGCTGGGCCGATATACAGAGCGCTCAGAGAATACCGTTCGACTTGCTCGACTTTGTTTGCAGTCCCTCAGAGCGGATGAGCGTCCCTCCACCTCCCTGCTCTTATGGCTAGAGAAGATGGCCAAAGATTTTCGGTTGATCCCTGAGGAGGTCCCCACTCCCGAGATAAAGGAAGGGGAGAGGTCTATTCCTATTCTTGAAGAAGCAAAGACTGCTGGTCCCAAACTCTTAAATATTAAAAACCTATTCGAGCGCACTCTCATCGATAGTTTAGATAAGCGAGAGGGAGTCAACAGTGTAGGCTTTAATCTGTCAGCTCTTGAGCAGGCGAGTTACGCTGTCAGAGACAGGCTCTCTCAGGAGAGTTGGAATTTGATTATCAATACGCGCCGCGATTTTACGCAAAGCGCTAAATCGTGGGACAAACTACCCGAGGGGTCCTCTTTATACGCTTTAGGTGCCCTTGATAAAACCATTGCCTCACTTGCCGCTATCACTGGCTCTCAAAGCGACAGGATGACCCGCGATGATGGTTGGAGGCTCCTCTCCTGTGGGCGTCACTTGGAGCGTCTTGGATTTCTAACCACTGCGCTTGAGATGGCTGTTGAGTGTCAAACGCTGAATCATTTGGATAAAGATACTTCGGGCTTTAACGCACTGCTTACGATTTTTGACAGTACGATCACATATCAAGCGCAGTTCCAAGAGCTTAGAGGTCTGGGACCACTCTTAATGCTCTTGATCAAAGATGCGGACAATCCAAGATCAGTTGAATGGGTATCTAATGCGCTTAAAGGCAGGCTCTCTAAGCTCGCCGGTAGCGCGCCCGATGAGTTAACCGCTATGGCCTCTATTGTTCCCAATCAAGCGGACTGGTCTCTGGAGAAGTTGTGTCAATTAGACGCCAACGGTGAGTTCACTAATTTGAAGAAAATGGTTGAAGCCTTCAAGATTTCAACCTGGACTTTGAATGATGCGATCACTGAAAAATACTTTACTCATACTCTTGAGTCTGAACAAAGCTTGAGTGCTTGAAGCACTCGTTAAATCCATGTTGTTAAACATCACGCACCGAACCCGTTACGATTACGACCCCGCAGTTGCGACTGCACATCATATTTTGCACCTCACCCCTCCTAATATGATCCATCAAGAGGTGATCGCGCACTCTCTCAATATTGAGCCCTATCCTGGAGAGCGCAGATCCTCGGTTGATATTTTTGGCAACATCAGCACATACGTTGCGATGAATAGCGCGCACGAATTTCTTGATATTATTGCGATGAGTCAAATTGTGACCAATGTGCCCGCTATAAATCAAGATACCTTAACGATGGACTGGCCTATCGAGTGGGGGCAAGTTCAGGCTCATTTGGAGTACAGAGCTGAGGCGAAATGGAGCGAGGCTGTCCAGTACTTGTTTGCCTCACCCATGGTCCCCATTCACAGCGATCTAAAAGACTACGCTGCCATCAGTTTTAATTCCCAAAGCACTCTTTTGGGAGCCGTTAGAAATTTGATGGAACGAATTCATCATGAATTTATCTACGAGTCGAAGAGTACCGATGTCAACACGCCGGTTTTAAAGGCGTTGGCGCAAAAAAAAGGAGTATGTCAAGACTTCGCACATGTGATGCTGGGTTGTTGCAGATCAATGGGTCTAGCGGCGCGTTATGTCAGTGGCTATTTACTGACTCTCCCTCCTGCGGGCCAAGCGCGCTTGATTGGAGGGGACGCCTCCCACGCCTGGGTATCGATTTATTGCCCAACAGATCTTGAGACCATGCAAGGTGTGTGGTTTGATTTTGACCCAACCAATAATAAGATGGGGCTTTATTCGCCTGGAAATGATTACGTAACCCTTGCAACGGGACGAGACTACTCGGACGTTTCTCCAGTCAGAGGAGTGATCCAGGGTAGTTTGGAGCACACGCTCAAAGTTGAGGTAACGGTTGAACCCTTTTGAGGTTTTCCAGCCGATACATTGAATCACAAAGCGTTGTTATAACCAAACCGTAGACCTTGATCATGGCCCTGGCCCTGTCTCCATAGAAGGCGCTGATGGCTGATGGCTGATGGCTGATGGCTAATGGGGGAGTTTCATGCGGCAAAGAATCGCCGAACAACGGCAATACATTGCCACATCAATGGATGGGCCAGAAGTCTAGACAGACTCTGTTTTTGGACCTGTTATGTTGGATTAAGGCTTGAAGCTCGCCAGTATCCTGCAAACGTGGGCGTCCTCTGAGCCGTATTTGGCCAATCCGTAGCCCTGTACCTTGTACTCAATACGCAGTTTGAATTGAGTTTCAAGTTTGAGTTGTAACTCCGCGGGTGAGATGAACCGTCTGAAATGGGCTTTGGCTTCTTTGGGGTTGTACTCATCTTCCACGGTCCTGAATTCAAGGGCGATGGCGTCCTCTGGGTGCTGGCAAATCTGCGTTATGAATTCAAACAGTTCATCTTCTTTTTGTTCTTGTATCGCGTGAAGAAAGAAACGTGAGTAGATTAACTTTTTCCGATGTGTGATGGCCTTGAATAGGGGATGATTCAGATCTAATTCACTCACGTCTCCTCTCATGAAAGCACTTAACTTTTCTTTTGAAGAAATCATCTGAGAGTTACAAAAATCGATCGCGCTAGAGCTCTTGTCAATGCCTATCACGTCGTGTCCGAGGTATGAGAAAAAGAGAGTGTCCCGCCCGTTTCCGCATCCAATATCTATGAACAGGGAATGATTTTTGAATTCGCTGGCTATGAAGGCCGCAAATTGTGATGGTGGGGATTGTGTTTTTTGTTTTCCGTAAAACGTATCCCAATAGGACTGCGTAGCTTTATCAAAGGAGTCCCCGTAGCCCCTAACGTCGCCCTTATTCAGGTTCAGATGGGACGAATCTTTTGAGGTCGCTGATGCAGGGGCAGGCTGAAGGTCGGTTTTCATGGGTGTTCTCTCGTTGGAGTGCCCGGATAACGGCAAAAAAATGGCAACCCGGTAATGCTCAAGATAGAGCAAATTAGATGCCATTTTGGAAACTTCCCTTATCAGCTTTACCGACAATCAAATCTCTTATACAAAAAGAGCGCTCTAGGCGCTCTTTTTGCTGAGAAGCAGAAAAATATTATTTGGCCGCGTTTAAGGCTTTAATGACTTTATCGGTCACGTCCAGTTTAGGGTTGATGTATGCAACTTGTTGCAGTAAGACATCGTATTTTTCAGATTCAGCCATTTGCTTGATGACCTTGTTGGCTTTATCCAAAACCACCTTGAATTCTTCATTCTTACGATTTTTTACGTCTTCTTGAAATTCTTGTCTCTTGCGCTGGAGCTCACGGTCTTGGTCCATGAGTTGACGCTGCTTGATACTGCGTTGCGTCTCGGACATGGTCATTGCATCACGGTCAAATTTTTCGGCATCAGACTTTAATGTGTTTCCCATATCCACAAGGTCTTTCTCACGTTTTGAGAATTCTTGCTGAAGTTTATTCTGAGCAGCAATGGCCGCGTTGGAGTCGCGAAATACTTTGTCAGTGTTGATGTATCCAACTTTGAGCTCTTCTGCACTAGCCAAGCTCGATACAAAAGCGACCGTCAGTAAGACGGCAAAGATTTTATTAATTAACTTATTCAAAAGAATATCCTGGATTTCGTTCAAAGGCTAGATTCTATCCCCACCAGCTTATACAAATTCTCACCCATATCTACAACCATCCATCTAAATAAGTCGGCCTCAACACAAAGCGCTGCACTTCGAAGGGGGCTAACTCATGAATTAATCCATGCAAAAAGATTCAGTGGCCTGGACGCGGTAAATATTCTTCCCAACTCGATCAGGGGAGCGTCCCGTGCGAGACATACGCATTCCACAACACGTTGTGGTGCCTTATCGGCACTATCCACAAGAGCTGAACGAAAATACTTAGGGCGCCATACAACGTGGTGTTTGCACGAGAAAACTAAGTTGTTATTGAATAGGTAGATTCTGTACGCAATAACAGTACACGGATAGACGCAAGATATTTCAATTACCAATACCCGCCGCTCGCCCCACGGCTAATGCGAGGGATTTGCCCGGCTCATTGGCCACAGATAACTGTCCGTCTGAAAAGTCTTGGTCCAGTACACCCTCTCTTTGGGCGCATCAAACTTAAAAGCCTGCGACTTCTTGCATCCAAGTGACATGCGCAAATTAATCCGATGTGATGTGTGCATCAGTGATGGTTTTTTTCCAACGCGCCGAATCACTAGCGACCAACTGCGCTAACTGCTCGGGCGTACTAAGCTGTACGCGAAGCCCTTGGGCTGCGAGTTGCTCTTGAACATCTGGCATCGCCAAGACAGCAGCAATATCCTTACCTAACTTAACTACAATTTCAGGAGACGTTTTAGGGGGGGCAAACATCGCATACCAAGCGTCCACGGTATCCATGACATCTACCCCCTGTTCCTTAAACGTTGCCACATTTGGCAATATCGACTCTCTTTGAGCGCCGGTCACAGCAAGCATTTTTAATTTACCAGCCCTCACGTACGGCAGCATTGAGTGCACGCTTGCAAACATCACTTGAACCTGCCCACCCAACAAATCTGTTGTAGCCCCGCTGATACCTTTATACGGGACGTGCAGCATATCCAGTCCAAATTGGAGCTTAAATAGCTCCATCGCTAAGTGGTGAGGGGTTCCGTTTCCGGGGGAACCGAAGTTGTATTGTCCAGGCCTGGATTTAATCAACTGAATGAGTGACTTCAAATCAGTTGCGGGTACTTGGGGATGGGTCACAATCGAAAAATTAGCAACCGCCATCTTCATCACCGGTGTAAAGTCATTGACTGGGTCAAAGGGTGGTTTCTTGTACAAATTAGGTGCCATCGTGATAGCGTTGATCGCCATCAAAAGTGTATAACCATCGGGAGCTGCCTTGGCGACATAGTCGGCTCCTATGTTGCCACTTGCCCCCGGTCTGTTGTCTACAACAACAGCCTGCTTCCAGCGTTCAGCCAATTTGGGTTGAATAATTCGAGCGACGATATCGCTTCCAGAGCCTGCGGTAAAGGGGACTACGATATTGACCAACCGATCTGGATAAGTTCCGCCGGCTTGTGCACTAAACGCCGCCAATTGGATTGGCAGTAGAAATAAGAGTTTAATGACAAGTTTCATTGAAAATTGATCAAGCAACGCAACGAATTGAATGGGTCTCTTAAGCATGTTCTTCCTAAGTAGATTAATTAACATTCTCAGTACCTTATATCCCCGCGTTCTTAAGACGTAGGTTTTAGGGCAAGAGTCATAAGCCTTCTTTTAAACCATCTCTATAAAGCCCTGGGCTATTCGTCGTTAAGTATGGATTCGTCCCACCCTAGCAACTTGAAGGCATTACCAAAATAAATGCGCCTTGCGTCTTCAGCGGGCAAATTAAGTGTATCAATAGAGCGAATGCCCTCCCTAATGAACATGGGGCCTTCCTCTGGATCAAAGGGGCAGTCACTTGCAAATACAACATGCTCAGAGCCAAAGAAATCAAGTCCACATTGAAGAGCCGAGGATGAGCCCCCGAGAACCGTATCGCCGTAGAACATTTTAAAATACTCGATCGGTTTTTTCTGAAGGTTTTTGAGTACTGATGACTCGCTGTTATCCGCGCTTCTAGAGCCCAGTTGAGCCCAAAGTGTTTCTGCTCTTCCAGAGAAATAGGGAAGCATCCCACCGCAGTGGTGAGTGATCAGCTTGAGCTGCGGTAAGCGATCAAAAAAAGCTGAGAACACCATGCGAGACATCGCCACACTGGTCTCAAAAGGCCAACCTAGTACTTGCCATATTTCATACTTAGAGCGATCCTCAGTTTCGTAGTCAGGTTTACTTCCCTGTCGAGTGGGGTGCATCCAAACGGGGAGATGGTGATGGTTTGTCACTCGCTCAAAGATAGGGAAAATATCCTCGTGATCTAAAGGTTTACCGCTTGCATTTGTGAGCACCTGCACGCCCCTTGCCCCTAAGTGTTCTATGGCGTAGTCCATCTCCTCTAGAGCTGCTTGTGGGTTATTCATGGGCAAGGATGCTACAAATGCCGGGAACTGTTTGGGCCATTGCTTACAAATTTCTGCCATCCCAACATTTGCAACACGTGCAAACTTAGGAGACTCCTCAGGTCCGCCTAGCATCTCGGGCGAGGGCACAGCCAAAGAGATAATCTGTTGTACATCAGGCCATGATTTGAGCATTTCCACCCTGGCAGGCATGTCCCAAAGCATCCGCAGGTTGCTCATTCGCTTAACCATACCGGGCTCGCGACCATATTTTTTCACAAGATCCATGTATGCAGGTGGCATCACATGGTTGTAGATATCAATCTTCGGCGTATTCAATTGAAATTCCTAAAAGGGAAAAATGAAATCACTCACTAAATAGTGGCATTAAGTCAAAGACGGCGAACAGTGCGCTAAAGGGAACTCACAAGCAGCTCAGTCGCCTCTGTTTTGGAACTCTTTTTGCGAAAGTGTAATGTTGTCATTAAACGCCATCGCCAAACACCACGACTTACCCTAACAACGGGCCTTGGTTGGGTTGTGAATTTAAAAACTCTATCCCCTCCCAACATTCAAAAGGTTAAGCTCTAGGGTTAAGCGGGGGAGACTTGACCGTTTTACCGTTTTACCGTTTTACCGTTTTACCGTTTTACCGTTTCTGAGCTGTGTATGAGGTACTGGTAAATTGGGCGTATTGATCGGCCGTGGCCTGTGGCTGCTTTGAGGCCGCTGCAGGGGCCGCTCCAGGGGCCGCGTTTTTGATCGCAACTCCTTGCACACAAGCTCGCCAAACATACTTTGGAGTACACCACCAAATCTTTGCTGCGCAACTCTATCCCCCTGAGCTTGCAGATCCAGAATGGGCGCTTTACCTGCTGCAAAGTTCGCATTCACTGGACTTTTGCTGCGTCCCCATTGGCTACCAACCTTTGCGTAATGGACGGTATAAGTTAGGGTTATATTTATTTCTCAACTTAATTGCTTCGAACCTGTCAGGCTGTTTCGACTCAAATTGATATTCAAAATACTTAAAAAAATACCCACTGGTCAGGTGGGTATTAAACAGTAAATGGTTGTTTACCGTGGAGATGTCACAGTAATGCAATAAATGGACCAGGTAATTTCCCTATAAAAACCGACTAAAAAGCCTGTGTAAATACTTTTCGCACTCTTTTGGGATTTATCTGTGCAATTATTTGAGGGAAATCTGGGTTTTGAGACTTGTGTATCGTTTGGATATCGACTGTCGCCCCAAAATAGTGCGCGGCAGTTGTTATCATGCAAAACAATTTAAGGTTTCGTTAGTTATCATCAAAAAGAAGTTCAAATGATATCTCGTCGAGTCTTCAGCAAGGCCCTTGTTCTGGATCCTGCATGAGCTCCGATCCGAGTGGCCTTTGCTAATGCCGCACAACCGCTTTGGCCCGTGGAGGATGGACTCGTGTTCAACTTGTTCCCCGCATGGCCTCTTAAAGCGTCGATGCGCAAAACGATTTTGGTGGACAATCCAGCCCGGGTTGTATGAGTTCTAAAGAGTTGAGGGTGTGAAAACTCAAACACAAACATTGAGCCTCAACCTGCATCACAATCCTATTACCCCTCTCAGGTGGTAACAGGTGGTGTTTCCCAATCCACTTAATTTGTGTGGTTTAAAAGTTTTAATTTAATTGCCATGTTCACTTCTGAAACGAATCGCACTGCACTTGTCCTTTTCTCGGGGGGGCAAGATTCAACCACCTGTCTTGCTTGGGCTTTAAAGCATTTTGATAGAGTGGAGACGATTGGTTTTAATTATGGTCAACGCCACCATGTTGAAATGGCCTGTCGTTCCCGGGTCATAGAGGCTATTCAAAAATCATTTCCAGATTGGGGCGCCAAACTGGGAGATGACCATGTTTTGGATCTCGATATTTTGGGCAAGATTAGTGATACTGCGTTAACCCAAGATAAATCGATTTCTTTTGCGAAATCGGGCTTGCCTAATACCTTTGTTCCAGGCAGAAACCTTTTGTTTTTCACATTTGCAGCCACAATTGCTTACAGACGTTCCCTCAAACATTTGGTGGGCGGTATGTGTGAGACAGATTACTCAGGCTACCCGGATTGTCGGGACAATACGCTCAAGTCCCTTCAAGTCTCACTTGCGCTGGGGATGGATACTTCGGTGGTGATTGACACCCCACTCATGTGGCTGGATAAATGCGCAACTTGGGAGCTGGCGCATGAGTTGGGAGGTGACCCACTCACGTCCATCATTGTGAGAGAAACCCATACTTGCTACATGGGCGATAGAGAGACCTTGCACAAATGGGGCTACGGGTGCAATGCGTGCCCAGCCTGTGAGCTACGCAGTTTGGGTTTTGAGAAGTACGCGGCCCACAAGTCTTAGCTTGTAAGTACTCGCTTCAGGAAAATGGCTATGTCTGATATTTCCTGAGGATGAACCGAGTGCGCCATAGGATAGGTGTGCCAATCAACCTTGTAACCCAGTGACTCGAGTAAGTCCCTTGAGTCCTCGCCTCGTTGGAGCACGACCACGGGATCTTGCGTGCCGTGGGCCATGAATAGGGGAGTTAACTGGTTGGCCGCGTGAGCAACATGTTCCCTAAAGGTGTCCGCAAGTGGCAAGTAGCCTGATAAGGCCATGATGCCTGCCAACTTGTGGGGAAAACTAAGCCCTGTATGAAGAGCCATCGCACAGCCTTGTGAGAAACCAGCGAGCACAATGTTGTTGTACGCCATTCCTTTTTGGTGTTGCTCCTCAATCAGCTCACCAATGGCCGCAGCAGATTTAGCAATTCCCTTGGCGTCTTGTTTTTTGATTAAATCACTACCAGAGATGTCATACCAAGCAGGCATCACATAGCCTGAGTTCCAAGTGACAGGGATGCTCGGGGCGCTGGGAAATATGAACCGAATACCAGGACAACCCTCCAAATCGAGCTCTGAAACGATAGGTACAAAATCGCTACCATCCGCACCCAAGCCGTGCAGCCATATCACTGCAGCACTGGGGTTGGGGGAGCTCTCTATTTCAATGACAGGTAGATGGGCCATGTTCAATATCCGGGTTAGGCAGGGGCGGGTGAGTTGGGCTTTTAAAAACCATCCATGATAGTATGAATTTTGAAGGTATGGACCCCGTTGCTAGGAGTTTGGGTTGAATTCTCCGCCGCCTGCAAGCGTTTTTCAAGCTCTTAGGCCTCAGCCGCAGCCTCAGCCGTGGCCTTGCAGTGCCACCTAAACCTCAGTGCGATGAGATGCAATGCAGTTTTGTACGAAGCGTTATAGAATCTAAAAGTAGAGAGATCCGTACACTCCATTTGATTACTCATTCAAAGCACTATGAACATCACCATCCAAGTTAACGGCAAAGAACACACGCACGATGTAGAGCCCAGAATGCTGCTAGTCGACTTCTTAAGAGATTTGTGCGGGTTAACCGGTACGCATATGGGGTGTGATACCAGTCAATGCGGATGTTGCACTGTTTTACTCAATAACAATGCCGTCAAATCTTGTACTCATTTGGCAGTTCAAGCCAACGGCCACGAGGTGCTTACCATCGAAGGTCTTGGCGCAAAGGGGCTGCACGCTGTGCAAAAAGCATTTACGCAGTGTCACGCCTTGCAGTGCGGATTTTGTACGTCTGGGATGATCATGTCTAGCGTGGATTTGCTTGCTAAAAATCCCAACCCAACAGACGCTCAGATCGCAGAAGGTTTATCGGGCAATATTTGTCGCTGTACCGGCTACCTCAATATCGTTCAGGCCGTTCGTGTGGCGGCAGATGCTATCAACTCAGGCGCAGCCGTATGAATACATTAAATGACCCTGGCGTGAATTTCTCCCGGCAAGAGGACCTCGAGTTAATTACAGGTGCGGGCAAGTACACGGCTGACTATTATTACCCCAACATGCTTCATATGCATGTGATTCGCTCCGTACATCCGAATGCAAAAATAACAAAGCTTGATTTGACGCAGGTCTCCAAAGCGCCGGGCGTGAAGTGGGTCATGACGGCCAAGGAGATTGATCAGTACGGCGGCAAAGACCTCCCCAATGCACTGGCTGTGACGACTCGCGCTAAAGAGCCTCAGCGTGTCGTCAAAATGCCTGTGCTGGCCAGAGACTGGGTGCACTTTGTGGGGCAACCTATTGCTTTTGTGATTGCTGAGAGTGCGCTCCTCGCGCAGGACGCTGGCGAGTTAGCGGATATTGAGTTTGAGACCTTCCCCGCAGTTGCTGATATGGTTGAGGCCCTAAAGCCCGGCGCTCCCCAGATTCATCCATCGGTTCCCGCCAATTTATCTGCAGATTTTGAATCGGGAGACGCGCAGGCGGTACAGGCCGCTTTCGCAAAAGCAGCTCACGTCAGTCATCTGAAGATCAAGAGTCAACGCTTAGTTGGTCACCCCATGGAGCCCAGGGCGGTGGTTGCAAAATACGACCCGTCTGAGGACCGTTACCGCATACACACACCGACCCAAGGTATTTTGGGGATGCAGAATTATCTAACCCAAACGACGGGCATTCCGGCAGATCAACTGGATGTAGACATACAAAATGTGGGCGGCTCGTTTGGCCTTAGAACGGGTGCTTATAGTGAGCACGTTGGTGTTTTAATCGCTGCAAAAGTTCTGGGACAACCCATTAAGTGGGTGGGTACAAGGTCCGAAGTTTTCTTAAGTGATTGGCAGGGTAGAGCGCTGACCTTAGAGGGTTCAATTGCTTTGGACGCCGGCGGGAAAATACTCGCCATCCAGTTTCATGATCAAGTCGATTTGGGCGCGTACAACGCTTACATGAGTACTTTCATAGGTACACGTAATCTGTCAATCACGATGGGCGGGGTTTACAAGGTTCCTGCGCTGTACATGAGGAGTGATTTGGTATTTACCAATACCGTCCCAACCTCCTCCTACAGAGGAGCAGGCAGGCCCGATATAGCCTACGCGATTGAGCGACTCGTCGATTTTGCTGCGCATGAGCATCACTTTGATCCTATTGCACTCAGGCGTAAGAATTTCATTCAACCTGAAGAGTTTCCCTATAAAACTGCAAACGGTACGAGCTACGATTTCTGCGATTTTGAGAAAGTGCTCGCCCACGCTTTAAAGGTCAGTGACTACGAAGGGTTTGCGAGTCGCAGACAAGAGTCCAAAGCGCGGGGGCTACTCAGGGGTATTGGTTTATCCACCTACCTTGAGGCGTCGGGTGCAGGTACTGCCCAAAAAGATCAGGTCGAGGGGCGTTTTAGTGCAAGTGCGCTCCTGACCATTTACGGGGTCACGGGAGCGTCGGGTCAAGGTCATGCGACATCGTTTGCGCAGATTGTTAAAAATGAACTGGGACTGCCCACCGCGTCTGTTGATTACTTGGCAAGCATTCCTGGAAAGAAATTAATAGGCAACGGGACCGGCGGCTCAAGAACACTTTACGGAGCGGGCAGTGCCATCAAAGATCTGTGCGCAAAGCTGCGAGTGCTCATCAAAGAACAAGTCGCAAAGAAAATGAATTGCGATACATCCTTGATCGATTTTGTAGACGGGCACTGGACGCTACCAGCAGATCAAAACGCAACTGTGCTAAACACAACTGCTAGCACCCAGAGAACGACAACCACCCTTGAACTACTCAAAAGCTTTGATGCAGCGGAGCTGAGTGCACTGAGTGCAGTTGGCGAAGCCAGTTCGGGTGCTACGTTCCCAAATGGATGTCATATCGCTGAGGTGGAAATTAACCCGAACACGGGTGAGTCCACTGTGGTTCGTTACCTTGCGGTGGATGAGCTGGGACACATTATCTCTCCCCATCTGGTCAGGGGCCAGGTGCACGGCGGCGTTGTTCAAGGGCTTGGTCAGGCCTTCTTGGAGGAGGTCGTCTATGATGAACAGGGGCAACTGATCACAGGATCCTTTATGGATTACGCAATGCCTCGTGCGGACTCATTGATGACTTTAACGAATGAGACAGTTGAGCTTGGGACAACGCTTAATCTGCTGGGTTCTAAAGGGGTGGGGGAGTCAGGTTGCACGGGCTCCTTGCCCGCATTAGCCAACGCGGTGATGGACGCCCTAAGCGGGTACGGCATCACACAAATGGATATGCCCTTCACACCCCTTAAGGTCTGGAGCGCTATTCACGAGGCACGTGCAAGTGATTCATGAGATAAAGGTCTCGCTTTTTATGGGGCCTGCCGTAAAACCCGCTTGTGCAGGTCGGGTAAATGAGACCGTATTCATTTGAGTGTGTAACTGCTCTGGACCCGGCGCTCCCCCCCCTTCATATGCTCACTGATTCATCTGCGGTTGTTCTGTACACATTTAGACGGTGCCCCTATGCAATGCGCGCTAGATTAGCGTTGCACGCTGCGCAGGTGAACTTTGAACACAGGGAGGTTGAGTTAAAACGCAAACCCCCTCATCTGGTTGCGCTCTCACCCAAAGCCACAGTGCCTGTGCTTTGGTTACCCGGTGAGGGTGGACGGGTCATTGATGAGAGCTTGAGCATTATGTACTGGGCTTTGCAGAAAAATGATCCCAGCGCTTGGTTGCCCAAAGAGGCGATGGCGCAACATGCAACTGAGCTTTTTGAGCGCAATGATGGAGTTTTTAAACACCAATTAGACCGCTATAAATATCCTTCTCGCTACGGTATGACGCAGGAGGAGGGGCTCGAGCAAAGAGATCTTGCCCTGGGTACTTTGGTGCATTTAAACGATGCGCTCAGTCAAAACTCTTTTTTAAGCGGCAAAGCCTTTGGAATGATTGACGCCGCAATAGCACCTTTTATTCGTCAATTCGCAAGAGTCGACTCTGCTTGGTTTGCAGGTCAGCCCTTTAAAAGTCTGATCGGGTGGTTGAATGACTTTGAGAGTTCAGAGCTTTTTTTAAGTAGTATGAAAAAAGTCTCTGTATGGAGCGAACAATAGTCTGAAGCTTGGTGAGGGAACCTCACGCAGCGTTCTAAGAGGCCAACCTTAGCGCTATTAGCCTGCTTTTACTGGATTATTTTGAAGTAATCGCGGGTGTTGTCTCAGTCGACATGACGCCCTCTATGCTGGCTGCATATTCTTCGTCGGTTACTGCCTCGTCACTGTAGTCTGAATCTGTATCAGCAACATCCGCTAGTGCAGTAGAAGTAGTTATTTGACTTTTGACAGAAAACTTGGGCTCGCTCAGCGTTTCGTTTGAGCTTGAAACTGAAGTATCCTCATCTTTTACGAATTGAGCAAACTCTTTATCCATAGATAAGACGTGAGCAAATATTTCTTTCTCCTTGGCAATAGAGTCTTTAAACGCTTTACTCGTAACCTCTAAGCTCGCGTGGGAACTCTTTAGATTGACGATCGATTGTTTAAGCGAATTGATGGAGTCAATCCTACTACGCTTGCGAAACTCATCTTGCATGTCTAGATCCTAAAGTCGTGAAGGTAAGCATTCAACACCGGTACATATCCGGGAGTATGCATCAATGCTCAATACCTAATATTCGGAATAACTCCCAAAAACATGAGAACCGTGCTAAGTTTGGTAAATTTAATCAGAGTTTAGGTGAGAAATCAATACGAAAGCAGCCTTTTGAGGTAGGGGCTTGCCCCTGAACGCGGCTGTCACAATTCCCGCTCCCATCAGCTTCGTTTCAGATTTCTTGAGCGAGGAGCGCAAAAAGTCTTAAATACAGGCCAGGAGAGCACTTTAAAAGTGCATTCTTTTGCCTAGACTGTAATCTATAGGCTATAGGCTATAAGCTATAGGTTTGGGGTGGGGTGGGGTGGGGTGGGGTGGGGGTATCAAAGGCGAGTGCTAGGAGACGAGCGATCAGGGGAATATGTTTTTACGACTTTTGAAGTGTTCTTCAGGGATATCGCTAGAGTTTCTATTAGAATTGATACACTGATTTATTATTAGATGAGAACTAACAACCATGGTCGGCAATACTTTTAAACCCAATCCCAATTCGAATTTAGCTCCTAACTTAAATTCCAATCCTAATGCTGCCTTTAACCCTAACGCTAGTGCCTCCGCAAAGCCTAGATCTCAAGGTCAAGACATCTATATCGGCGAAGGCGTTGTCATTCAAGGTACGTTTTCTGTGCCCGGTAAGGCAGAAATACACGGTACTGTCAACGGTGAGTTAAAAGCCGATAATTTACTGGTCGGGTTACAGGGAAAGATCACAGGAACTGTGACTGCGCGTGAGATGGATGTACTAGGTGAGATTAACAAAGAAATTCATTGTGAAGAGTACCTGCACATCCGCGCATCTGGGATTGTGTCTGGCACTTTAGAGTACTCTGATATGGAGATTGAGCGTGGAGGCAAGTTTGCCGGCTCTATGATCCAAAAGCCAGCTAAGAAGTAATTCTTAACTGCTGAACAAGCCTCCTGCGGGAGGCTCTTGACTGGGGACTGTTGATCAGTCCCCTTTGCTTTTTTTAGTTGTCAACTCAGCGCATCTCACTCATTGCGGTCATGATGCGAAGCAGTGCGCTGATATTGAACTGATCGCCGACGTTAAAGAACTCCTCTTTATTCAGCCCCACGGTCCTAACGTCCTGCTTTTTACGCAGTGTAATGATGTGGCTGTTACTTTCTTTCATATCCATATCGCTATCAATGGTGACCTTGATCTCACGGTCTATGGACTGAATTTTATGAGTGATTTCGTGTTTGCGGGTTTGGTAGATATGGTGGGCTGCGCCCTCCGTATCGATTGATTCACTGGACTTTGAAGACTTTGAATGAGCTTGGGGTTGCGCGGGTGGCTTATCGGCTTCAGAGATCCGCGTGTGCGTGATTAATTTACTGCGCTTGAGCGGTACATCCGGTCCTGTAAGCTGAATATCTTTAATAATTTTCGTTGTCTTTTCTTTAATATCTTCTTTAACTTTCGCAGTTTCTTTGACGCAGCGAATATACGCCATAGGAGTCGTATTGATTTGCCTGAACAAATCGATGAGATCTGTATGACTGCGTTTGCTGTGGCGGGAGAGTTCGTCCCATCCAATGTGTTCATTGATATTTGCGTTGATCCAAGCGCAAATTGCCTCTAACTCTTGTTTATTAGAGGCGCGCAATTCTTTTTGCTCGGTGGTGCTGGTTGTTTGCTTCAACGGTTTTGCAAGGAGTGGGTTGGCTAAACGCTTATTGTTCTAATTTTAGAGGTAAAGCGATCAGATCAGAGTGCTGTGATTGGCGGGTTTTCCCTTGATTGAGCTCCCTCCTTGCAGAGGTGCTCAGATCTGCGCTTTACTCCCTCAGCTCCTCCGTCTAGGAGGCGCTTTTGTCAGCGTTCAAGCAAACGGAGTCGCGTTCCAGTCGGTCGTATAGTTGGGAGATTTTCGTTCCTGCTTCATATGCCAACTGTGATCGGCCCCTTGCGTAGAGACGCTCACCGTGCCTCTGCCGTACCGAGCGTTGAGTGCGTCTAGCGTGCGCATAAGGCTCGTGTCGACTGGTTCTTGCGGCTCCCACATATCTGTTTGTTCCTGACTCGCTGGGGATATCTCACTGAGCATAATGCCGGCTTTTTTATATTGATAGCCTGCTTTAAACATCCTTTCAACCAAGTGATTGGCCCATTTGTTGATATGTACCGTATCACTACTGGGTTGGGGCAAGGGGACGCTGATGCAGGGGTTGTACTGTGCAAGTTCGGGTCTAAAGCGGTTCGTACTTAAAAAGACTTGAATCATGGATGCGTGTGAGTTTTGCGCTCTTAATTTTTGGCAGGCGTTGGCCGTAAAGAGAGACACTGCATCCTTGAGCGTATTCAGATCAGTCACCATTGCGCCAAAGGAACGACTGGAGACGATTTGTTTTTTTGCGGGCTCGACTTCCGTGAGTTCTATGCAGGGTTGCTCCTGTAGTTCTCTTTGTGTTTTCTCGATCACGACTCCAAACTGGGCGCGAAGAGTCGCCGTATGGGCCAGTTTTAAATCTTGCACCGTATGCACGTTATAGGCCGAGAGTCTAGCGCTCAAGCGTCTACCCACCCCCCAAACCTCGCTCACGCTGATTTTGGCAAGGAGGGAGTCTTTTTGCTGTTCACTCAGCTCATTAAAGTTAAAGACACCTTTTGAGCGAGGATGTTTTTTGGCAATATGGTTGGCAAGTTTTGCCAGTGTCTTGGTCGGACCAATGCCCACACACACTGGAATCCCTGTCCACTGCATCACTCTTTGTTTGATTTGATAGCTCATGTCTTTTAAATAGGGCATGCCTGTCAAATCTAGAAAAGACTCATCAATAGAATACACCTCTTGGCGGGGGGCGAACTCGTGCAAAATATTCATCACCCGGTTTGACATATCCGCATACAGCGCGTAGTTAGAGCTGAGCGCTAAGACGTTGTGCTCTTGTGCGAGTGCTTTTATTTCGAACCAGGGTTGCCCCATTTTGATCCCAAGTGCTTTAGCTTCATTCGATCTTGAGATCACGCATCCATCGTTGTTGCTGAGCGCAATAACAGGTGTATTGATGAGATCGGGGCGAAAGACTCTTTCACAACTGACATAAAAGTTGTTGCAGTCGACAAGTGCTAGTTGTTGTAATTTTTGCCTGGAGCTTTGCATACAGCCGCTAGTGAAGTTTGTGCAGGTTGTACGTCACAACTCCCCAGATAGTTAACTCCTCTCCGTTTTTGATGACCATCGGGGGGTACAGATTATTCTCAGGGATGAGCTTTACAACGCCGCCCCGTCTGTACAAACGCTTGACAGTGAACTCGTTGTTTAGTACTGCGATCACAATGTCATTGTGTTTAGCGTCCAGTGAGCGGTCCACCACGAGCATATCTCCTGGATAGATGCCAATCCCGCTCATCGAATCGCCCTTGACTCGGAACAAAAATGTGGCTTCCTTGTTGTGAATGAGATGCGCGTTAAGATCGATTCGCTTTTGCGTGTGGTCTGCTGCGGGGGAGGGGAAGCCTGCAACGATAGGCCAAGCGCACAGGTCTAGTGTGAGTTCGCTGGAATGGATGCCCACGAGCTCTGACGGGGGACTTTTGAGGTGTTGCATAAAGAGGTAGCGTAATAATACTGATTTTAATTACAGTATTTAAGTATAGCCCATAGCCTCAAGTATTGTCTACAGGCTGAATCACTAGATTATTTAACCGGGATTCATTAGGCAGGCTTAGGCCGGTATGACTAATCCAGTGTTACATGATTGATCGGCATAGGGGGCGGCGTTAGCCGCGCCCCTGCCACACCACCTGACAGGCATTCCCGTGGCATAACACCTTTGCTACAAAAGTAGCTCATGATAGTGTGTCCTGCGGAATTTAACAAACGATAAAAGTTGTTTGGCTCAACCTTTGGGGCTCGGACCATTAAGGGCACCCTCACAAAGCTGTGGCTAAGTCAAACTGAAGGTTGAATTTATACCAGAGAGCAAACTCAGCCATAACGACATCTAGTGGTTAAAAGAATTTAAAAGTATTAAAAAATATGCATTTTTGCTATAAATTACATTAAAAGTCGCCGCGCTATTTTAAAAATCCATTTGCTTTCAAATAGATGCGGCGTCTTGCTCTGCTAGTCTTAGTGAAATATATATTTAAGTAGTGAGTCTGAGAATAATAATCTAGAATTATTAAAAAAATTTGTTGATTTATGAATAAATTATTACTGGTCATTTTCTTTTTCTTGTGCGCTCAGGTGCAGGCGAGCGAGACGATTCTTCTGTTTCGCCACGGTGAGAGGTCGGAGGCGGGGATGGGGCAACTCACCTGCCAGGGGCTACAAAGAGCCCTCGCTTTGCCCGATGTATTAATTGCGCACTACGGGACGCCGCGTGAGTTGCTTGCACCCAATCCGAGCGAACTCAAGCCCGACCGGGGCGTGCTCTACCCTTACATACGACCACTCGCGACGATAGAGCCAACTGCTATTCGTTTAGAGATGCCTGTCAATCTTCAGTACTCTTTAAGTCACTACGATTTGCTTGCAAGTTATTTATTGAATCCGAGCGGACAAGACGCTACTTTTTTTGTAGTCTGGGAGCACCATCAAATCGATGCAATCGCGAAACTACTGATCGCGCCTTTTGACAATGCGTTAGCGCAAACTGTTCCGCATTGGCCTGATAAAGACTTCGACTCTATCTACAAGATCACCATCGAAGGACAGGGCGATTTGCGAAGAGTTAAATTTTTTATAGAAAAGCAGGATCTTAATGGTCTTCCCTTATCCTGTCCAGGCGCCAAAAAATAGGTGCTAGCAGGTTGGTTTGACCGGGTAATGTAAGTTGTAAGTTGACGAGCCTTGACCCCGGCACTGGCTTCACAGTTAGGGCTGCTTGGTTCCCCACCTGACCCGGTTGGCCGCTAGACCATGCGGGAAGGCCCGTCAACTGCAGATTGTACGCATTCTTGTCTAATTGTTTTAAATCTCAGTTAATTTAGTAGATCTTCAACGAGAGGGGGGAGGGCAGTAGTTCTGCCGATTAGAATGGAGGCTTATGTCTTATATCGTTTTAGCCCGTAAATACAGACCCAAAACTTTCTCTGAATTGGTGGGACAGTCACATGTGGTGACTGCGTTGTCAAATGCACTGATTACGCAGCGCTTGCACCATGCTTACCTGTTCACGGGTACTCGCGGCGTTGGTAAGACGACTATTTCCAGGATTTTGGCAAAGTCCCTCAACTGTGAGAAAGGTATCACGGCTGAACCCTGCGGAGTATGCGATGCGTGCGTGCAAATTGATGCAGGACGATTTGTTGACTATACAGAGCTTGACGCGGCGTCTAATCGCGGCGTCGATGAGGTGCAACAACTCCTTGAGCAAGCCGTTTACAAACCGGTACAAGGTCGCTTTAAAGTATTCATGATTGATGAGGTTCATATGCTCACCAATCATGCGTTTAACTCAATGCTGAAGACCCTTGAGGAGCCACCCGAGTATTTGAAATTTGTACTGGCAACCACTGATCCGCAAAAAGTACCAGTGACGGTGCTCTCTAGGTGTTTGCAGTTTAATTTGAGACCGATGGCGCCCGAGACTATTTTGGAGCACTTACAAGGGGTGCTTGGAACAGAGAGCGTCAGCTCCGAAGTCAAAGCCCTACACCTTATTGCGCAGTCAGCAAGGGGTTCGATGCGGGACGCACTCTCTTTAACAGACCAAGCCATTGCTTTCGGTGGTGGCGAGTTAAAGGAGAGCAATGTTCGCCTTATGTTAGGTAGTGTTGATTTTGGGTATATCTTTGATTTGATCAAAGCCTTATCCCAAGCAAATGGTAATGCGGTGTTTGAGATTTGTGAAAATATTCGCAAAATGGGCATCAACGCCGCATCAACACTTGAGGAGATGGCGCGCGTACTGCAGCGTATGGCAGTTGTCCAAAATGTCCCTAACAGCAAGCAGCTTCAACCACCGCAGGGCCAATCCGTAGACCCCGACGCCGATAATATTGCAACTTTAGCCGGTGAATTGCCCCCCGATGAGACTCAGTTGCTCTACAGCATGTGTCTCCAGGGTAGACAAGAGTTGGGCCTTGCACCGGATGAATACACTGGCCTCACGATGATCATGCTACGGTTGTTGGCATTCAAATCAGAGGGCGACAAAGGCTCAGTTGTCGAATCTGATTTTGAGGCTCAAAAAAAAACTTTAAAAACTGATAATGACGCCAAACCTCGGTCTGATGATGTTTCAGAACATGTCGCTTTAAATCCTTCGCATCCGAGCGAGATTCGTACATCAGCTGTAAGCCCATCTGCATCATCACTCCCGCCAGTCGTAACGCTGGAGAGTGTTAAATCTGTATCCGATAAAGCGCATGCGACTGCCTTAGATACCAAGGCTGCGCTCTCCTTGCCTGTTCGCGATATGAGCGTGAGTGGTATCCATCAAAACCGCACCGAACAAGTCGAATCATCTGAGATGATTCCTGTCTCTGTTCACCAGCAAACTCAAACGACCCAGGCGCTTGAAATCCCAAGGCCCGGAGTCGTCAAAGAATTGGTGATGACGGCTGAGGGAGATTTTTGGAGTGAAATCGTATTTCAATTAGTAGAATCCAATCTCCTTCACGGATTAAACCGTGAACTGGCCCTTCAGTCTCAATTGCTAGGCCGTGAGAGTGATGCTTGGATTCTCAGGGTAGAGAGTGAGAACTTAAACGTCAAAAACCATAAAGATCAGCTCCAAGTTGCATTAAAGACAGTAGGCTATGATGTCTCACTACAGTTTGAAATTGGAGTGGTCAAGGACAGCCCCGCGCGTCGTAATATTGCGAACAATTTGGCGCGTGAGAAAGAATTACTGGAGCGTATTCAAAATGACCCACTGGTCATTAAGATGGTTCAAGAGTTTGATGCCAAAATTATCATGGGAAGTATTAAACCCATTGAGCCCATTGAGCCCAAACACAAGCAAGCACAACGCGTTTGAATTTAGTCATGTCATAGGAAATTAGAAATGTTTAACAAAGGTCAGTTATCAGGATTAATGAAGCAAGCGCAGATGATGCAAGAAAACCTTCGCAAAGCGCAGGACGAGCTTGCGCAGATCGACGTAACGGGGGAGGCAGCGAGTGGCAAAGTGCGTGTGGATATGAGTTGCAAACACGTTGTGAAGCGTGTGCATATAGATCCCTCCGTCATGGATGATCATGAGATGCTGGAGGATTTACTCACCGCTGCATTTAACGATGCTGCTCGCAAGGCGGAGGAAACCAGTGAGGCCAAGATGGGCAAACTATCCGCAGGCCTACCCGCTGGCATGAAGTTGCCTTTCTAACCCCATGGGAGCACCGAGCTCTATTGAGGCATTGATTGAGGCCTTTAAAAGGCTTCCAGGGGTGGGCGAGCGCTCAGCCTCTAGGATGGCTTATCACTTGATGGAAAGAGACAGGGAGGGTGCGCAACTGCTGTCACAGGCCTTGATCAGGGCCTACGATTCAGTGCAACACTGCGTCAAGTGCCATTCACTATCAGAGGAGCTAATTTGTTCAACCTGTCAAGACACAAGCCGGGATTCAACTCGTTTGTGTGTTGTTGAAACGCCTGCAGATCAGTCGGCCGTTGAGAAAACGGCTGCCTATAAGGGCTACTATTTTGTGCTCATGGGCACGCTGAGTCCCTTGGACGGCATTGGACCCAAGGAGATGGGCATTCAATCGCTGTTGGATAGGGCTTGTGACGGCGTTGTGAAAGAGGTTATTTTGGCTAACAATTTCACAGCCGAGGGCGAAGCTACAGCTTTCGTCCTAACAGAGGCTTTGAAAAAAAGAGGGCTCACAGTCACGCGTCTAGCCCGGGGTGTGCCTGTTGGCAGTGAGCTCGAGTATGTGGATATCGGCACCATCGCACACGCAATGGTGGACAGACGAAACGCTTAAAGAATAATCTGAAACCCTCAGGTGTTAGAGTTCTAGATCATATCGCTCTCATATCGCTCTCATATCGCTCGGAATTGGCACTCTCAGTGTCAATAATTCTTAACTTTACAAAGATTTGCGCGCCTCAGCGTGAACCCGGGTCAGATCGATACCTTCTGCACCGGGAAGCTACTAATTTCATTTTTAAAATTTAAAGTTATTATTTTGAATCAAAGTGGATGATCTGCACAGTGGGTCGCAGTCCACAAAGAAGCGTTAAATAGTTTTAGAAAATGAAGTGACAAAGGCTATGAATAAAAGAGATTTCTCAAAATCAGTTGCACTATCCCTCGCGGGGTTATCGGGATGGATGGGCTACGCCTCAAACGGTATAGCGCAAACCAAGCTTGAAAAAACGAAGGTCTCTATTGCCGTAGGCGGTAAAGCAACTTTTTATTACTTGCCACTGACTTTGGCCGAACAACTCGGGTACTTCAGAAGTGAGGGATTAGAGGTTGAGATCAGTGATTTTGCAGGCGGTGCTAAAGCGTTGCAAGCTGTTGTAGGAGGCTCTGCAGATGTGTGCTCTGGGGCTTTTGAGCACACCATTTATTTGCAAGCTAAAAATCAGTTTTATCAATCCTTCGTGCTGCAAGGGCGGGCTCCTCAAATTGCTATTGGTGTGTCTACGAAGAATATGCCCAATTACCGCAGTTTAGAGGATCTAAGGGGCAAGAAAATCGGTGTCAGCGCTCCCGGCTCCTCTACGAATATAGCGGCTAATTTGGTCTTATCCAAAGCGGGCTTAAAAGCAAGCGATGTAAGCTTTATAGGTGTGGGCACCTCAGCCGGCGCGCTTGCCGCGCTCAGGAGCGGTCAAATAGATGCGATCAGTAATATCGATCCTGTGATGACGATGCTCGAGCAAAAGGGGGATGTCAAAATCATCTATGACACAAGAACGCTTAAAGGTACGCAACAAGTTTTTGGCGGACCCATGCCTGCAGCTTGTTTGTATGCTTCGGCAGACTTTATTCAAAAAAATCCCAACACCTGTCAAGCGATGGCTAATGCTATTGTTCAAGCTCTCAAGTGGCTACAAACCGCGGGACCTTCGGACATCATTAAAACCGTACCTGAGAGTTACCTGTTGGGCGATAGGGCGCTGTACTTGGCTTCTTTTGGCAAGGTGAGAGAGGCCATATCGCTTGACGGGATCATGGCCAATGAGGCCGCTCAAACGGCGTTAAAGGCGATCGGTAGTTTCGAGGCGGATATTCATACTGATAAAATTAACCTCTCTAAAACGTTTACCAATACTTTTGCCATTCGCGCAAAAGAACGATTCAAGGCTTAATGACTTTTGCACTAGAACTGGATCACATCACCTGTGAGTTTGCCCCCAATTCTGGGGATGGATCTACCTACACCGCGGTGAGAGATGCAACGCTGCAAATTCGCGCCGGTGAGTTTGTGAGTGTTGTTGGGCCAACTGGGTGCGGCAAGTCAACTTTGCTCAATGTTGCTGCTGGCCTATTAGCACCCACCAAGGGAGTGGTGCGGGTTCACGGCGTCCCCTTAAAGGGACTGAACACAAGAGCGGGTTATATGTTTCAGTCTGAGGCGCTGTTGCCTTGGCGAACCGCATTAGAGAATGTGCTCTTGGGTCTGGAGTACAAGGGTGTGCCTAAAGACCAGGCCCTCGCGCGGGCGATGGATTGGCTCTCTAAGGTGGGACTCAGCAATTTCGCTCACAGCTACATACACCAACTCTCAGGGGGCATGCGAAAGCGGGTCGCGCTCGCTCAGACGATGGTGTTAAATCCAGATATTATTTTGATGGATGAGCCGTTCTCAGCCTTGGATGTTCAAACCAGGCAGTTAATGGAGGATGAGGTTTTAGAGATCTGGTCTAAAGAAAAAAAAGCGGTCCTCTTTATCACGCACGATTTAGATGAGGCGATTGCGTTGAGCGACCGAGTCATCGTATTGTCTGCGGGTCCTGCAACTCACCCAATGGGTGAGTTTGACATCCCACTTGTTCGCCCCAGAAATGTGGCCGAGATTCGTCACGACAAGGCTTACACCACCCTGCATGAACAGATCTGGGACGTGCTCAGGGGTGAAGTGCTAAAGGGCTATCAACAGCAAATCAACTCCACTTGAGCGCTGCATTCATGAGCAACTCCAACTCTCCTCAATCCTCAGCCGCCAAGGCTCAAAGCTTGCCACGCACTACTTTCACCAGTCGTTTATGGGTGTGGCAAGTTTTACTGGCAGTCTTATTCATTGGCATATGGAACTGGGCCTCACAAGATCAACAATGGGCCTTCTTTTTAGGGCAACCACTGGCGGTTTTGATCCGCGTTGTGGAGTGGTTTGTGCCACTAACGCTTGAGCCCAACGCTTGGATGACAAGCGGGCTGCACGGCACAGGGGAGATTTATGTTCATTTAGGCGTCACGCTACTTGAGACAGTATTGGCCTTTGTGATTGGGACCTCACTGGGTCTTGTCGCAGGTTTGTGGCTTGCTTTGTCTCCCCTTGCAAGTGCTTTGCTAGACCCCTATATCAAAGCCCTCAACTCAATGCCCCGGGTGATACTGGCACCTATCTTTTGTCTTTGGTTCGGACTGGGCATTTGGAGTAAGGTAGCCCTTGCAGTAACGCTGGTATTTTTTGTGGTTTTCTTTAACGTTTACCAAGGCATCAAAGAGGTGAATCCCGTGATCCTAGCAAACGCCAAAATGCTGGGTGCAAACGCCTCTGACTTACTCAAAACGGTTTATTTACCCAGCGCTACAAGTTGGGTCTTCTCCAGTCTACACAGCTCTGTAGGTTTAGCGTTCGTTGGGGCCGTGGTGGGGGAGTACCTCGGCTCAGCCAGAGGAGTCGGTTATCTGATCCTTCAAGCGGAAGGAACTTTCGATGTCAACACGGTCTTTGCTGGAATAGTGGTTCTAACCGTTTGCGCATTGCTTTTGGACGCAGTGGTTGGACGTATAGAGCGCCGCTTGATGCGCTGGCAACCTGGGACGCCTTAAAGATCTTTTGATTTCTTTTGTGCAGACCTTCAAGAAGCCCCCCAGTTATCCGTCCCAATATTGGATTAGACAAAGGGAGGGGTATTCCTATTCAACTGTACCTACCAGTTACTATTGTCTCTTATGAAGCCAATGATCTCTGTTTAAATTTCATAAAACTCAAACCCGCCCACAGACGCCAAGACTTTGCATGCAATAGAAACTCATGAGAGTTAGTGATTTAGTCCTGCTACGTAGTCAGCCAGTATTTCGATTTCATTGTCCTTTAAAATCGAAGCAGCAGAGGACA
>CAIKNE010000008.1 GCA_903828695.1 uncultured Burkholderiales bacterium
CCTAACAAGGGGGCGAGCCAATACGCTTAGGCTCGCGCTCTCAGGACAACTCGGCGCTGAGGGCTTGACAAGTCCCTTGGTCAAGGATGCCTTTGATCTTTGTGTGGGCTGTAAAGGCTGTAAACGCGAGTGCCCAACGGGTGTGGATATGGCACGCATGAAAATTGAGACGGCCTATCACTATAAGAAAAAGTATGGGTTTAGCGCCCGGGATTATTTAATAGGCTATTTACCTCAGTATGCAAGGATCGCAAGTTTCTTGGCACCTGTCCTCAACCTGCGAAATAAAAGTAAGCTGATCGCCAAGTTCAGTGAATCCTTACTTGGATTTGCGGCCAAGAGAACTTTGCCCACATGGAGCTCCAAGCATTTCTTCAACACTCAGTATGCGACGATAAGCAAAGAGGAGCTTTTAAACAATCCCGACACGAGCCGCGCGGTGGTACTTTTTGTGGATACGTTTAACGGATTTTTCGAGAGCGGGGGCGAGAACGCAAGGGCGGCCCTAAGGGTGTTGAACGCTGCTGGATACCGAGTTCATGTGTTGTCACAGGAGGACTCGGGCGAGCACCTTTGCTGTGGTCGTACCTATTTGTCTGTAGGGATGATCGAGCAGGCACGCGAGTCGCTCACTCGTTTGACGGATCATGTGCATGCCTTTGCAGATAAAGGGATCCCTATTGTTGGGCTTGAGCCGAGTTGTCTTCTTACGCTTCGAGATGAGGCGTTGGTGATGGGGCTTGGTGAGCGCGCGCAGCGCGTGTCCAAAGCGGCGATTTTGTTTGATGAGTTCCTCGCGCGTGAGAGTCGCAGCGGACATTTAGAGCTTCTGAAATCTAAACTCAAACCTCCTCAAAGCGCTCTCAAAATCCACGGACACTGCCATCAAAAAGCTTTTGACTTGATGGACTCGGTCATGCAAGCCGTTTGCTTGCTCCCGGGCGCTCAGGCTAAACTCATTGAGAGCAGTTGCTGCGGGATGGCGGGTAGTTTTGGGTATGAGAAAGAGCATTTTGATGTATCCATCAAAATGGCAGAGCTGAAGCTTTTACCGGCGCTTCGAGCAGACCCTAACTGTATTGTGATTGCGGGGGGGACGAGTTGTCGTCACCAAATTGAAGACAATTTGGAGCGAAGTGCACTTCATGTAGCAAAGTTACTGAGTGACCATTTAATGGCTTGACCTGTATTGGATCCCTACACGGCCTCTTCATTCTGATTCATTTTCGCGCGGAGCCGTAGTTTTGAGATAGATAATCCACTACGCTCTGTGCTTGCTCATCCGTGATGGGGGCCTTGAATACGTTTTTCATCCTAAGCACTTGAGCCCGCCAGTAACCACTGCCAGCGGTTGGGGGTTGGTACTCTGCGTAGTGAGCTGAGTGACAGGTGGTGCATTTTTGCAGAGCCAGTGAATAACCCTCTAGCTCCGAGGGCCTCCACTGTACTGTATCAGCGGGTTGATCGAAGGTTTTTGCAAAGAGGGGGAGGCTCACCGTTGGGGCTATAAGGAGAACACTGCTCAGTGCGGCTTTCAATAGAGTGGATGTTGCGAAATGATTGTTGTTCTTCTTTGACATGGTTTGATGTTGCATAGTCTGCTCGGTTATGTGTTTCTTAGAGAAATGCAATGGATGTATTTTTAGACAGAGCTCACCGTTACCGTTTCAACCACATTGCGCATATACCCTGCAGGCATCCATTTGGCTGTCATAGGTTGCTCCTCACCGGCCCTGTTGATGGCTTTAACTCTCAGTTTTAGTTCACCCTTTGTTTGAGCGGTGAACTCGGTACTCCAACCCCTGAATGAATACCGTCCTAAATCGTTACCGAGTTTTGTTTCTCGCCAAGTTTGACCATCATCGCTTGAGAACAAGACTTTGCTGATCCCAAGACCTGAGTCAAACGCAATCCCCCTTACAACGGTGCTTTGATTGGCCAGCACGGTGCTTGCATTTTTAAGGTTGGTGATAAAGGAGCGGATGGTAAATTTGTTGATTGGGACCGTTTTGGTGGGCGCTGTGCCCGGTTCAACACAATTGCAATCGTTGTCGGGTATACGGTAGGCAGGGTTCATCCAAAATCCGTTGTACTCTGTATCAATGATATTAATCTCGCTTAAATGTTTGACCCAGTAAGTTCCGTAATACCCTGGAACTATTAGTTTTAGGGGGTACCCGTTCAGGTAGGGGAGCTCCGCCCCGTTCATCTCATAAGCAACCATCACATTGGAGTCCAGGGCCAGTGCGTGGTCAATATTTAGCGCTTTGACAAAGTCAGCATCACTTTGGAGCACGGGAGCGTCTAGGCCGTTAAAACTCACCTGTCTCGCGCCTTGGCCTGGGGCGGCGAGCTTTAAGATGTCCTTCAACGGGACACCCACCCACTGAGCGTTCCCCATCGCACCGTTGCCGAGTTGCCCACCTGTGACTCGTGGTTCAAAGAACCCTCGACTGTTCCCCGAGCACTGGTTTACAGCAACTAGCTTTTGCGGCGTAAATTTGGTCTTTAGGTCCCGCAGTGTTAGCTCAAGCGGCTTGGAGACATTTCCGCCCACTTTGAGTTTGAAGCTTTTGGCATCGATACGCTTAGGAATATTGGCAAGGTGGTAGCGAACAAAGAATTCATCGTTAGGGGTGATGATTTTGTTATCAAAGTACTCAAAAGGGGTTTCAAGTTGAACGGGCCGAGAGGTCAGCACAATCATGGGTTTTTTTTCTGGAAAGCTTGTTAGCTCTCGTTCGCCGAAAGCAAAAGGCAATTGAGTCCTTTGCCCAGCACTTGCCAGCGAGTCAGAACTTCCAAGATTCAAGCCTAAACCTAGCCCTAGCCCCAAACCGCCTTTGATCAGGTTGCGACGCAGGGGCTGAGCGGTGTTTGTAGTTTGATCAATCTGTTTCATTTTTTTTTGAGCTCTCTTTGCTGTCTAATCTGTATACACTTTTAAATACAGTTTGAGTCACAGCGAATTTGATGGTGAGTGGGTGGTGAGTGGTATGTGGTGAGTGAAGTTTAGTGCCGTGTCTCCAGTGTAGTGTGTCTGGTTTAGTTTGTGATCTAGCGACCCATCGCTTGGGTATCACAAGACACGGAGTCGCTCATGATTAACTATAGATTAGTTTATGCCTAAAGAGGTAGAAATTCTATTCAGGAGTACCCTACAGTCATCAACTCCATCAACTCCATCAACTCCATCAACTCCATCAACTCCATCAACTCCATCAACTCCATCAACTCCATCAACTCCATCAACTCCATGCAGTAGATTCAATCACCCCCTCGCGTCCAGTGACAGGGAACTGGCCATATGGGTTGCTAGACTAAAGTGTAAACAATTGTTAAAATTTGGTATACATTTTTTGCCAACCACCCGCCGCACACCCTGACCTAAGTATATTTTCGTACGCCAATCATCAACTGTGAACAATACAGATCTCACCGAAAAATTAATTTATCTTCTCTACAAAATCAGCGCCTATTTAACGCTTAATTTGTTGGATGATGCAGCCTATTTGGCGATGATGTTTAGTTAGAGTAACCGAACCTTAGTGTTGGACCCTTTTGGATCAGGGTCTACGAATGCTGAGCTCTTTTTCCTTCCAGTACGCAGTCGTTAGTTTATTAAGGCGCACCGTACCGCCCGTGGAGGGTGCGTGAACAAACCTGTCTTCGCCCACATATATGCCTGCGTGACTGGGCTCTTTGGAGGGGCCAAAAAGCAGTATGTCCCCAGTGCGCAACTGCTGTCTTGTCACCTCATGTCCCCAGTTTTTCAGGCCGGCGACAGTGCGAGGGGACTTTACCCCAGTCTGCGACTGGTATACATAGGCGATCAAGCCACTACAGTCAAAGCCTGAATCGGGGGTGTTTCCACCCCATTTGTAAGGCGTTCCAACCAAGCCTAAAGCATAGACTGCGAGCCCTTGCGCTTTTTCAGGGGAAAGTGTGTTGGGGATCTCAGCGTTATTGAGATTGTTTGATGAAGGGGCGTAGGAACCGGTTCGAATAGGACTGGAGGTACAGGCCGTTAAAACAACCAAAAAGCACAGAACCCAAAGGCTCTTGATGCGGGTTGAGAAAACCCATTCAACAAGCGAGGCTGGATCAAACAAATCTGGGGTCCCTGGAGTAATGTAGAGAGTGGTCTTGTATTTTAGTTCCATTCGCGCATTTTTTGAAAACTATAGTAGTCTTGGGGCAAATCTATGAATAGAAGAATAAGGTTTCCTCGAGGGTTATCCCTTTGAGCTGGCTCAGACAAAATTAATCGCTACCATAGGGGGTGGAGTTAAGAGCTCTAAAGCCAAACAAACTTCTCATTACTCTTGGATCAGTCAGTTAGGATTAATTATCTTTAGAAAGGATACTTGTGAATCATCTATCTCGAATTAAATTTATCAGCGTTGGACTTTTATCGGCCTGGTTAATGGGGTGTGCAACACCTGCGGCTGATACGGCCTCGCAATCGGGTGCAACAACTGCACCTGCACTAGGTAAGACTGAGCTTTTATGGCTAGGTCAAGCTGGCTTTAGGATCAAATCGCCTGGTGGCAAAATTATTGTGATTGACCCCTGGATCACTGGTGGGCCCAAAACCCCCCAACCTTATAAAAGCGACCTGAGTGCGCTTGGTAAAGTAGATTTGTTACTCGTGACGCACGCTCACGTGGACCACCTGGGCGACGCCCCTGATATTGCAAAGTTGAACAATACAGTTTTGTACGGTCCTGCTGACATGGTCACACCCCTTACAACGCTTGGCATCATTCCTGCCAATTTGGGCCACCGCTTTAACAAGTCGGGTAGCGTAAAACCCTATCCTGGTATTAAAGTAACCGCTGTGCAGGCTGAGCACTCATCACTGATTGTTTGGAAAAACCCAGCTACGGGTAAGAACGAATCACATCCTGCTGGTGAGGCGATGGGATACATCATTGAGCTAGAAAACGGCTTTAAGATCTGGCACATGGGTGACACCGGTTTATTCGGTGACATGAAGTTCATTGCTGAGCGCTACAAACCCGATTTGGTGTTGATGCCCATTGGCGGTAATTTCACCATGGACCCCGAGGACGCAGCTTACGCAATCAAAACTTGGATTAACCCCAAGCGCGTTATCCCCATGCACTACAACTCTAATCCCCTGGCAACGGGCACACTCGCCCAGTTCCAAGCCGCAATGCAAGGAAGTGCAACCGAAGTTGTTCCTATGACAGAAGGTCAGACATTGTCATTTTGATTTGACATGGATAGGTGCTTGGTGCGCGCTTAAAGATGAAGTGCGCTTATCTTGCATCACCAGATAGCTTCACCTAAAAAAGAATCCCCCGCAATTCATTTAAAAGATTGCGGGGGATTTTTCTGATCCCTCAAAAACCAAAGATGTAAGTTCTTGGAACCTACATCTGCCTGAATCCTATGTGGGCATTACAACAGCAGCTGGCGCTAAACTTGGGCCAATAACGCCAGGTATAAGAATAGGGTAGACACCGAAGAGTAAATTGTGCAGGTAAGCCACCATTGCCAACCAAATCAAGGCGCCAAGGACGATGCAAAGGAACGTGTTGGAGGTGGAAGGCTGCGCAATTTGAGCACTGATGATTGCTTGATCTGCAACGCCTGTGGGTTGGCTAACGGGGTTGGCTTGCGATGCAAGACGGTCTTTTTGTCTTAAGGACCTAAAATCAAGCACTGCCCATATGAGAAAGCTGCCAAACAAGATCACGTTTGCACCCTCGCCGTTACAGATCAGGTGAGAGAAGGCCCAAATTTTCACACCCAAAATCATAGGATGCTTCAGTTTGGCTTTGATGTGGTTGTTGGGGACAAAGGAGCTCACCAGCATAATCAACGCAAAAAGCATCAGCAGGACCGTGAGATGCTTGGTAAAGAGCGGTGGCGCCCAGCCCCACGCTAGTGTATCCACAGCGTTGTCGTGTCCTTTGACGATGAGAATAATGCCAGCGAGCGCAACAAGCGAGTAGATGCCTTTGTAGGTGTTCAGTCCAATCTTACCCACCGCTCTAGCGCGCCAAAGAGGTGCGAATATGCCTACGCTGTGACTGCCTAGAAATAAAATAAGCCCTAAAATCATCATTTCCATCTTGTACACACCTTAAATATTTAGATTTTCACAGAATCAGAGACAATAGCAGAGTGCGTGAGCTTGTCAATGATTTCATGCTGTGGCCAATTCTAATGGACTCTTGTTAACCCCTGCGTGTTTTGTTGGATGTTCTATGTTCGAGTTTCTATGCAAATGCGCTCAGCATGAAAGAGGCACTCAAAACAACCCTATTCCAAAAAAATCCCCTTTGACTTCCTTCATACCTTCTTTCAAATCATTTTCGTAAAGCCTCTCCTTGAGTACCAATCCTCACACTTCGCATATTCAGTCGCATATTCAGCCGCATGCTCAACTGCACACTGAACAGCACTCTGATCCCTTGTCAGTTGACTCTTTAGCCGTTGAACCCAATCTCGCTTTAAAGATGACACCCGGCGAGAAACGCGCAAGTTGGTCTTTGGCCTTTGTGTACGCTCTACGCATGCTGGGCTTGTTTATGGTCTTACCCATATTCGTGCTGCAGGCCCAGCACTACGCTGGTGGGGACGATCCGACCAAGGTCGGTATGGCCATGGGCATTTACGGACTTGTTCAAGCCGTGTTGCAAATCCCTTTCGGTTTAGCTGCAGACCGCTTCGGGCGTAAGCGGGTTATTCAGTTTGGACTATTTTTATTCATAGTGGGCAGCGTGTTGGGCGCCGTTGCAACGAGTGTGGACGCGCTCGCTTGGGGTAGGGCTTTACAAGGATGCGGCGCTGTGTCAGCGGCAGTCACTGCACTCTTGGCCGATCAGACTAGGGACCATGTGAGGACGTTTGGTATGGCCTTGATCGGTGCAAGTATTGGTCTCATGTTTGCGCTCTCTCTCGTTATTGGGCCTGTCTTATCTCAGTGGGGCGGCTTATCCGGTGTATTCGCAGTCACTGCAGTGCTGGGTTTAATTGGCATGGCTGCCGTAGCTTGGTGGACACCTGCAGAGCCCCAGTTGCACACTCACTTGAGGGCCTCTACGGGTGAGGAGTTGAGCCTAAGAGCCACACTCCTTCAGACTGATCTTTTAAGGCTTAATGTGGGTGTCTTTATTTTGTATGCAGTCCAGCTCGCCAACTGGGCCTCTATCCCAGCGATGCTTGTTGCCTGCGGCATAAGCCCCGCCAATCACGGCTGGGTTTACTTGCCTGCAGTGCTTTTGTCCTTTGTGGTGATGGGGGGAACACTCTTTCCGATGGAGAGACGCGGTAAGCTAAAGCCTCTATTCTTGGCGTCTATTGCCCTGGTTGCTCTCGTTGAGTTGGGTTGGTATTCTCAGGCCCTTGTAACCCCCGGTCTATACACACTTGAATTCTTACTGTTCCTCTTCTTTTGTGGATTTAATATTTTAGAGGCGAGTCAACCCAGTCTTGCCTCCAAAATGGCAAGCCCCGCGACTAGGGGGGCCACGATGGGTGTGTACAACACACTCCAAAGCCTGGGTATCTTTGCGGGTGCGCTAGGCGGGGGATGGCTCACCAAGAGCTACGGCGCCCAAGCCGTATTCTTGGTCAGCACGGGGCTTATGGTGTTGTGGTTTATCGTTGCTGCTCCGATGCAGATTAAGTTAATCAAACCCACAAAATAAATCACTCACGGATGCATTCGTCCATAGGAACTTAGTTGTTAACTCCCGTGCAAACCGATTCAACTGATTTAGTTCAGCGCAGCTTAAAAAGTGTTTGGCATCCCTGCACCCAAATGCAGCATCATGAGACCACACCACTCATCGCTGTGTCCAGGGGGGAGGGTGCTTGGCTTTTCGATCCCCAGGGGCACAGATATTTGGACGCTATCAGTTCTTGGTGGGTTAACTTATTTGGTCATGCCAACCCAAGAATCAATACTGCAGTTAAAGCACAACTGGACAAACTCGAGCACGCAATGCTCGCAGGCTTTACCCACAGCAGCGTCGTTGAGCTCTCAGAGACCCTATCTGACTTGACAGGAAATGTGCTCGGACATGTGTTTTACGCATCCGACGGAGCCTCGGCTGTGGAGATCGCTCTAAAGATGAGCTTTCATTTTTGGAAGAACACGGGACACCCTAAAAAGCAAGAGTTCATTTGCATCAAGGGCGGTTACCACGGGGAGACCATGGGTGCACTATCCGTGACGGACGTGCCTGTATTTAAGACAGCTTACGCTGAGCTCATCAAACAGACTCATGTTGTGATGTCTCCCGATTACAGGCAGGCTGTCCATTTAAAGGGGAATGAGGCCGATGAAAAAGCGGCTCGGGAAGCTACTGCTTTGCGCGCAGC
>CAIKNE010000009.1 GCA_903828695.1 uncultured Burkholderiales bacterium
CAACACACAAATTGTGACCTTAGTGGACGGAAAAATTGTCTACCGATCAGCAGAACAGCTTAAAAAGGAGCGAGAGCTCAATTCTCACCCAACTGTTTCAATTATTAGGACGATGGAATCATAATCCACAGGTCCGCGGTTCGAATCCGTGAAGCGCCACCAAATATACTCCTCCGGATAATAGGCTCTTTCCACTGAAATGCTAATCCGATGAAAAAAGTCAGGCTCTACCCAATTAACGGGTATGGGCATTTATTAAAGGCTCTACCCAATTAACGGGGGATGGAATCATAATCCACAGGTCCGCGGTTCGAATTCGTGAAGCGTAACCAAATTATTTTCTAGCTTGTTGAATAATTTAGATCAATTCCATTAGACCCCTTTCACCAGTTCCCACCTAAAGCCACGATTAAGCTAATGTGTGCGGAGATTCTTCTATTTTGAAGCGTCATTAGAATTCGCTCATTGTTCAGCTGAGTTACTTGGTTCGTAACAACAGTTAAATAATTCACAATACCGGCCTTATATTGATTCAGTGCAATCCTTGTAGCACGCCTAGCACTGTCCACAGCGTGTGTTTGCTTGTCAATTTCGGCCTCAAGTAACTTTACGGCAACCAAATTGTCTTCTACATTTTGAAAAGCACTCAGAACCGTTTGCCTGTAACTGGCAACGCTTTGATCATAAGCTGCATTTGCCTGCTGCTTTGCTGCTAGGCGAGCACCCCCATCGAAAACAGCTAGGGCTGCGCTTGGACCAATAGCCCAGACTTTATTTGGGGCACTAATCAAGTTGGGTAAAACAGCACTTTGGTACCCACCGGATGCGGAAATGATGGGCGTCGGAAAGAATGCTGCCTGTGCAACCCCAATCTTTGCGTTTGCAGCGTTCATTAAGCGTTCTGCGCTGGCGATATCTGGTCTTCTCTCAAGGAGATGGGCAGGTAACCCTGGGGGCACTGGCGCTAGATGATCTAATACATGAGCTACTGAACTTACGTAAGCATTGGTATCGTTTGAGAACTCTATTTTTTCAGGGGTTAGGGAAAACTTTGAAGGTGATTCACCGACCAAGACGGCAATAGCGTGCTCTAGTTGAGCGCGTGTCACGTTAATGTCAATCGCAAGTGCTTCAGTTGATTGGAGGAGTGTTTGAGCTTCGCTTAAATCAAGTTGCGAGGCGACTCCCATTTTGAATTGATTTTCAGTAATCTTAAATGACTTTTTGTAGGCCTCAACCGTATCGTCATACATCTGTTTTTGAACATCTGTAATTCGCAATTGGAAGTAACTCTGTGCAAGGGTGGACCGCGTTGACAAAAGAGCGCCTTCTAGACTCGCCGCACTTGCCTGCGCGTTGGCTTTATTGGCTTCAACTGATCTACGTATTCCCCCCCATAAGTCGGGCTCCCAGCTGGCAGATAGACCGGCACTTTGGAATTTATTGGATACTGCCCCCCCCCTTCCTGAAGCGGCTTCTAAATTGAGATTAGGAAAAAGTCCTGCCTGCGCCGCATCCACCAACGCCCTAGCCTGGCGGTACTGAGCCTCGGCAGCAATAATGTTTTGGTTGTTAACGCTTACCTTTTGCATTAATCCGTTCAGTACAGGATCTTTATAAATCTCCCACCAAGCTCCTTTGGGTTGATTGTCTCTAGGTTCAGCGGATTTCCAGTTTTCAGTTTCCTTATAAGCCTCAGGTACTGGTGCACTAGGTTTGACGTAATCAGGACCGACCATGCAACCTGCTAATAACAATGCTGCCATTAAAGGCAACGCATTTGATCGAAGTATCAATTTAGATAACAAAACCTTACATTGACTCCCTTGACTCTGTGCAAACCATACAAGTGATAGATTGGGATGGGCATGATTAAACTTGGCATTCGATCGCAGCTTAAGCATCACGCTCGCGAGTAGCACTTTAACTTGGATAGTGACACTATTCATTTTCTTTTACTCCAAAGACGAAGTCTGTCCATATACAGATAGATCACAGGGGTGGTGTAAAGAGTTAAGATTTGACTGAGCACCAAACCACCCACGATCGAAAGCCCCAAGGGTCTTCTAAACTCTGCACCGTCACCCGCACCGAGAGCAAGGGGAACAGCACCCAAAATAGCAGCCACAGTGGTCATCAAAATGGGTCTAAATCTAAGCAAACAAGCTTTGTTCACGGCGTCAAGCGCACTTAATTTCTCATCCCTTTGCGCAGTTATGGCGTAATCAATCATCATAATTGCATTTTTCTTGACAATCCCAATAAGCAAAATGACACCAATCATAGCAATCACATTAAATTCGGTGTTAAAGAACATAAGTGCCAATAAAGCACCAATCCCCGCGGATGGAAGAGTCGATAAAATGGTGAGGGGGTGAATTAAACTCTCGTACAAGATACCCAATACGATATAAACGGTTATCAATGCAGCCAGTATCAGCATAGGTTGACTCTTTAAGGAGTCCTGAAAGGCCAGTGCTGTCCCCTGAAACCCACCCCTTACTGTATCAGGGACATGTAAGCGCTCAAACATCGCTGTAATTGCATCGGACGCCGTACCAAGGGAGACGCCAGGAGGTAAGTTAAAGGAAATAGTGGTCGCTGCAAATTGTCCCTGGTGATTTACAACTAATGCAGTATTTGTCATCCTGAAATTTGCAAACGCACTGAGAGGCACCTTTGCATTTGGATTTTTGCCCATGTTCAAAGTGGGGGACACGCTCGCTGAGGAAGCCGATTGAGCTGCGCCCACAGCGAACGAGGATGAGTTGGGTACAGACGTACTAAAGTACATTTGATTCAAAATTTCCGGACTTTGCCAGTACTTGGGTGCAACCTCCAGCACTACGTGGTATTGGTTGAGTGGATTAAATATTGTGGACACCTGAGTCTGGCCAAAAGCATAACCAAGGGTGCTGTCAATAATGCTCGGGGTCAAGCCGTACTTTGCAGCGGCTTCTCTGTTAATCGTAAGCGTAGTTTGTAGACCCTTGTCCTGTGCGTCAGTATTGACATCAATCAGTTCGGGAAGATCCATCATTGCAAAGCGGATCTTAGGGCCCCAGGCTCTCAGCTCATTCAAGTTATCACTGAGTAACGTGAATTGATACAACGCACTATTACCTCTACCTCCAATACGGATATCTTGAACAGGTTGAAGAAAAAGAGTTGCACCTGCTATTGAGCTAAGCTTTTTGCGCAAGCTCCCCACAACCTCATCCATCGGAGCGCGCTCGGCTATTGGTTTAAGGGATATAAAAACGTTACCCGTATTGCGCTGTCCGCCCCCTGTAAAACTAATGACGTCTTTGACATTGGGGTCCTTCATGACAATCTCAGTCATCTTTGCCATTTTCAGTTGTAAAGCTTGAAAGGATATGTCTTGATCAGCCTGGATATTGCCAATCAACCTACCCGTATCTTGCTGAGGGAAAAACCCCTTTGGAATAATGACGTACAGGTAGACATTAAAGCAAATGGTACCCAAAAAAATGAGTAACGTAATCCTTCTGTGACGCATTGCAACGCCCAAGGATCTTTTGTACTGATGTAAAAGTGCGTTGAATACCGAGTTTGTGAATTTGGAGAACCCCTTGATCGACTCTTTTGAATGAGCCCTCAACATACGAGAACACAACATCGGCGTAGCGGTGAGGGATATTAGAAGCGATACACTAATCGCTACCGATAGTGTTATTGCAAACTCTCTAAACAGTCTGCCTACGATGCCACCCATTAACAATATGGGTATAAACACAGCAATCAGAGAAAGACTGATGGATAGAACAGTGAAACCTACCTCCTTAGCACCCTGAAGCGCTGCTTCAAAGGGTTTTTGTCCATTCTCCACTCGCCTTGAAATAGCTTCTAAAACAACAATAGCATCGTCTACTACAAATCCGGTCGCAATGGTGAGCGCCATGAGCGATAAATTGTTGAGTGAAAACTTAAAGAGATACATCACTCCAAAAGTTCCAATGAGGGATACGGGAACAGCAATGCTTGGAATAAAAGTAGCCCTCGCATTACCTAAAAAGAGGAATACAACCAGAACAACCAAGGACGTAGAGATGAGCAAAGTTTTCTCAACCTCATGTAAAGAGGCTTTGATCGTTGGCGTGCGGTCGATGGGAAAACCAATATCAATCGCTGCAGGAATAGAGGCCCTCAGTATAGGCATCGTTTCTTTAACACGGTCGACCGTTGCAATAATATTGGCCCCAGGTTGTCTAAACAGAACAATGAGTACTGCTGGCTTGGTGTTGGCAATACCTCCATTCCTGAGATCTTCAACAGAGTCCACTACCTCTGCAATATCGCTCAACCGAACCGCTGCTTTATTACGGTAAGCAATAATCACAGGCTGATAATCCTTAGCGCGTTTAGCTTGATCGTTTGTTAAGATCTGCCAACTCTTATCCCCACTATCAAATATGCCTTTAGGACGGTTGGCGTTTGCTGAGGCGATCGCAGCACTCACATCAGCGAATCCAATATTATTTTGGGTCATGAGTTTGGGATCAACCTCTACCCGCACACCGGGTAGTGAGCTCCCACCAATGCTCACTTGTCCAATGCCCTTAACCTGGGCTAACTTTTGTGCCATGACAGTTGAGGCCACATCGTACAAGGCAGCCCTAGTCATAGTGTCCGATGTCAAACTCAGTATTAATATTGGAGCGTCAGCGGGGTTAACTTTTCTATAGGTAGGATTAATAGGCAGTCCGGTTGGTAAAAGCGCGTGTGCTGCATTGATAGCAGCTTGGACATCATTGGCAGCACCGTCGATGCTTCTGCTCAAATCAAACTGAATCACAATATTCGTATTACCCAGAGTACTCGTTGAGGTCATCTCTGTGATTCCAGCAATGCGCCCGAGCGCACGCTCTAGGGGAGTTGCCACTGTGGAGGCCATCGTCTCTGGACTTGCACCAGGCAAACCAGCCCTAACCTGAATGGTTGGAAACTCAACCTGAGGCAAGGGAGCCACAGGTAAAAGCAAAAACGCAAGTGCACCTGACAAAGCAATCGCAACAGTCATCAAAGTCGTTGCAATTGGCCGGTTAATAAAGGGCTTAGAAATACTCATAGTAAGGTGCTTCGTTTACAGAATCATTGAAGCACTGAACCTAGCATCTTTTCCGCTTAAAAAAGTTGCAAGGAGTTTGAATGGATTTGAAGGTTCAGTCCACAATAATGCGTATAAGCTGCTCAAGCTTGCCCACCTATTTCCCCTTCCTTGAAGCGTCTGGACAGACGATCAAAGGCAAGATAAATAATGGGAGTAGTGTAAAGAGTTAAGAGCTGACTCAAAAGTAGCCCACCTACCATCGTTATACCCAAGGGATGTCGAAGCTCTGAACCAACCCCAGTACCTAGCATAAGCGGCAGCGCGCCCAGGAGTGCAGCCATTGTTGTCATCAAAATTGGCCTAAGTCTGAGCATGCACGCCTCAAAAATGGCGTCTCTAGGAGACTTTTTCTCAATGCGCTCTGCGTCAAGCGCAAAGTCAATCATCATGATGGCGTTTTTCTTAACAATACCAATCAATAAAATGATTCCAATAATCCCGATGATTCCCAAATCATTCCCCGAGATGATCAAAGCAAGTAAAGCTCCCACCCCTGCTGAGGGTAGCGTTGAGAGAATTGTCAGCGGATGGATATAGCTTTCGTAGAGCACGCCTAGGACGATGTACATTGTCAACACCGCTGCGAGTATGAGCCACAAAGTATTGGTAAGTGAAGCGCTAAATGCCTGCGCTGCACCTTGGTACCTAGTCACAACGCTAGTAGGCACTCTAATATCTTCTTGAGCCGCGTTAATGGCCTTCACAGCGTCACCTAAGGAGTAGCCCTTTGCTAAATCAAAAGAGATGGATGACGATGGAAACTGGCCTTGATGGTTAACGCTCAGTAAGCCGTACTGCTCCTCAACATGAGCCAGTGCTTTCAGTTGCACTTGTTGACCGTTTGAAGAAGGCACATAAATATCATTCAATACGTTTATACCGATCTCTTTACTCTTCTTAGCCTCTAGAACAACCCGGTATTGATTGGTTTGGGTAAAAATAGTTGAAATCAATCGCTGGCCGTAGGCGTTATAAAGCGCATTATCAATTGCCGCCACAGTTACACCTAAGCGCGCTGCATCGTCGCGGTGAATAACAACATACGCTTGCAAACCACGATTTTGATAATCAGAGGTTACATTCAAGAGCTCTGGCAGAGTTGATAGTTTGTCAACAATCTGAGGCACCCACTCCTCCAGTTCACTAGCTATTGCACTCTCAACTGTAAACTGATACTGCGTTCTGCTGATATGGTCCTCAATGGTTAAATCCTGAGAGGCTTGCAAGTACAGTTTGATGTTTGGAATCTGATCGACTTGGTCTTGAATTCTGTGAAGAATTTTTTGTATGTTGTCCCTTTGGTTGTGTGGCTTGAGGTTAATCAAGATCCGTCCGTTATTGAGGGTAGTGTTCACGCCGTCAACACCGATAAAACTAGACAAACTCTCAACATCAGGATCCTGCAATATTACTTTTGCAAGGTCTTGTTGAAAGCCTGCCATCGCAGAGTAGGAAACACTTTGAGAGGCCTCTGTGATGCCTTGAATAACGCCGGTGTCTTGTGTTGGAAAAAATCCCTTAGGAATGAACACGTACAAACCCACAGTCATCAGTAAAGTGGCGAAAACAACCGCCAAGACTTGTCTGGGCCTATCAAGGGCCCAACTGAGGGTCGTGCCGTAATGTTTGATCAACTGGCTGAACATCTGGGCTGTCTTTTTAGAAAATGCAGTCTGCTCAGCCTCGGGTATGTGCTTTAAAAGCTTGGAGGACATCATCGGAGTCAGTGTGAGCGAGACCACTGCGGAGATGATGATTGATACTGCCAGCGTGATTGCAAACTCTCTAAAGAGTCTTCCAACCACATCGCCCATAAAAATAAGTGGGATCAATACTGCAATCAAAGAAATAGTGAGGGAGATGATCGTAAAGCCAATTTGCTTGGAGCCCTTTAAGGCTGCCTCTAAAGCGCCTTCCCCCTCCTCAATGTAGCGCGAAATATTCTCAATCATCACAATCGCATCATCCACCACAAATCCTGTTGCAATGGTAAGCGCCATGAGTGAGAGATTATTCAACGAAAAACCAGACAAGTACATAACCGCAAAAGTCCCGATCAGCGACAGCGGTACTGCAACCCCTGGAATAATGGTTGCATAGACATTGCCCAAAAATGCATAAATCACAAGAACCACTAAAACGACTGCAAAAAGGAGCTCAATTTCCACATCCTCTACAGATGCACGGATCGTGGTAGTCCGGTCCGTTAGCAGTTTGACATCAACACTGGATGGCATCGTAGAGGAGATTATTGGCAAGAGCTTTTTAATTCGGTTAACCACTTCAATCACATTGGCACCAGGCTGCCTTTGGATGTTGACGATCACCGCTGGTTCTCCGTTGCTCCAAGCACCCAATCTAACATTCTCGGGTGCATCCTCTACCGTAGCAACATCCGACAAATGAATGGGCGCGCCGTTTTTAAAAGCAATAATTTGCTTGCTGTATTCAGGTGCAGTCTTTAATTGATCATTGGCATCAATGGTTGAAGCTCGCTCCGGACCGTCAAAACTTCCCTTTGATGAGTTGACGTTAGCGTTCGCAACTGCAGTGCGTACATCATCCAAACTTAAACCGATATCTGCAAGTAACTTTGGATTCGCCTGAATTCTGATGGCAGGCCTTTGTCCACCAGACAAACTGACTAATCCAACCCCTGGGAGTTGGGAGATTTTCTGGGCCATCCTCGTATCAACCAAATCCTCAACTTTCGTTAAAGGTATGGTTTTGGAGCTGATGGCGAGCGTAATGACGGGTGCATCTGCGGGATTGACTTTAGAGTAAATGGGTGGAGCAGGCAAATCGGAGGGCAAAAGGGAGCTTGCAGCGTTGATAGCTGCTTGCACCTCTTGCTCAGCCACGTCCAGGCTAATATCCAAACTAAACTGTAAAACGATAACGGACGCTCCACCAGAACTGGTTGAGGACATCTGGTTTAAGCCCGGCATCTGACCAAACTGCCGCTCCAAGGGAGCGGTAATGGAGGAGGTCATCACATCTGGGCTACCACCGGGGTACAGAGTTGCGACCTGAATAGTTGGGTAGTCCACCTCTGGCAAAGAGGAGACGGGTAACAACTTATAGGCGATGATCCCCGCCAACATAATCGCCACCATGAGTAGCGATGTCGCAACTGGGCGAAGTATGAATATGCGCGAGGGATTCATGGCGCTTCTTTAGATACTTTGCTTTTGTCCCACTTTTCTGATTTATCTGCTTTGTCTGGTTTTTCAATCTTTGCCCCAGAACCGGAAGGGGCGGCTTCAGGTGCTGGCGCAGCGGAGTTGGAGGATGCTTTATCGCCTGCTTGGTTAGCACCCTTATCAGGGCTTTTATCAGCGGGGTCACCCGGCTTCTTGCCCCGACCACCGCCAGGGCGAGCGGCCTCGCCGATCACGATATTTGCACCCTCGCGCAGCTTATCTAAACCATCAATAACAATTTTGTCTCCAGGATTTAGGCCCGACTCGACCAAAATTTTGTCCTCATCAGTAGGGCCAAGCTTGACCGGGACAACCGACACGGTCTTGCCGTCCTCATTGACTCTGTACACAAAGGTCCCAATAGTACCCTTTTGCATCGCAGTTGCAGGCATATAGACCGCGTCTTTCCTGACGTCAAGAATAGACTTTACATTAACAAACTGATTGGCAAAAAGCGTACCCTTGGCGTTGGGAAAAAGTGCTCTTAGTTTGACAGTACCTGTTGTTAAATCTATGACGTTATCAATGCTATCCAATCGACCTTTGTCCAAAATTGCCTTGTTATCACTGTCCCAAGCCTCGATTTCCACCGGTTTCGCGGGACTACCCCTCTCTTTTGAGCCGCCGTTATCACCTCCGAAGCTTTTGCCACCCGGACCGCCCCCAGCAACCCCGTTGAAATTGGTTGCATCCAAGGTAGGGTTTAGCTTTTTTAAGTAGGTGCTTAGCAAATTCTGTGGGACCGCAAAGATCACAGTTGTTGGGCTAACCTGAGTGATAACGAACAAGGGAGTTGAGTTATTGGCTTGAACCAAGTTACCCGGATCGACTTGGCGTAGACCAATGCGTCCCGAAATGGGGGCACTAATTCTGGCGTATTCCACCTGAAGTTTGGCCGCATCAACCAAGCCCTGATCGGTGAGCACACTCCCCCTGTATTGATCAGTCAGAGCTCTTTGCGTGTCAAAGACCTGAGCTGAAACAGATTCTTGCGCAATCAATGTTTCATAGCGTTTTAGATCCGTCTCAGCATTTCGCAGTAAGTTTTTATCGCGCTCCAATGCCCCCTGGGCTTGTTTTAAAGTCGCCTCATAAGATCTGGGGTCTATTTGCGCAAGTACTTGCCCAGCCTTAACTGACTCGCCTTCCTTAAAAAAGACACTGGTCAATACACCGCCAACTTGGGGATAAACCGTCACGCTGTTTCGTGGGATAACTGTTCCAAGAGCATTCAAGCTAACTGTGATATCGCCCTTTTTAACTTCTCCGACTACGACCGACACAGGGCGATTTTTGGAGCCCATGCGTTTGTCATTATCTGGCTCCCCTTTGGTTGAGAAATAAAACCAAGCACCTCCAGCAAGCCCTGCCAACACAAGAGTCCAAACAACTCGCTTGAAACCATTAGATTTGGTATTTAAACCTTTAACCGAGTCAAGCCCATTTCGAAAGAAAGCCATTTTGCAACCCTTGCGTAATCTTTGTGTTTCATGGAGGATTGGCTGTCTTAGACAACTTTGCCAACCTCAACTTTTCATTTTAAGTGAGTTTCCAAATGAATACCCCCCTCAACAGCACAGACAAGTACTGCCAACTATCAGTGCTCCCCTTCGCAAAATACAGTTCTTCTGATAAGTTTGCTTTTCTTTACACTTGATCTGCTCTGAATCGGCTGCTTTGACTTTATTCGATCCAAAAACCATTACAACTTCGCCATTTAAAACACAAAAAATGAGTCCATCAACTATGCTTTTTTTATTTTATAGATTGAATCGCCAATTCAAAAAACCGCCCCGTTCAAGTGCATGAAGTCCCAATTCAATTAAAAAACTGGTAGTAACCCCACCGTGTGGCAAGGAATTGCACTCTTGTTGGAGGCATGCTTTGTGCTTGATAATACTCACACAGATCCGTTCAACTTGGAGATTCAAACTATGACTTCTCGTAACCCGGTCAATTCTCAAGTTTTACACCTTCCGATTGCAAACATGCATGCGGTCTACGATGCTGGGGAGGTGGAACGCAAACTCCATAAAATTCGGGGCAGTGGCCAAGAGCGCGAGCGAGAATCATTGTGTAATACCTACGAGCGAATGTTAGAGGCCGGCCCCGAGCGTTTCTCAATAAAGCCTTTTGGAGTTCCCGACATGGAGGATCTCTACGACTGGCTCCCCAACTTTGCGCCTGTTCTTGACGAAATCAAAAGACACTTGGCTTTGAGCCAAGACTCCCAGGACTGCTTGGAACTCACGCCCATGCTTTTATTAGGGCCCCCAGGCGTAGGGAAAACACACTTTGCAAAACAGATTGCAGACCTACTGGGTACAGGTATGAACCTCGTTCCAATGAGTTCAATGACGGCGGGTTGGTTACTCTCAGGCTCCTCCTCACAGTGGAGAGGTTCGCGTCCTGGCAAAGTGTTTGAAGCTTTGGTTGACGGCAAATATGCCAACCCAGTGATCGTAGTCGATGAGATTGACAAAGCCAGCGCTGATGCTCAGTACGATCCTTTGGGCGCACTTTACAGCTTATTGGAGCATGATACGGCGCAACATTTTGTTGACGAATTCGCAGAAGTCCCCATCGATGCCAGTCAAGTGATATGGTTCACCACTGCAAATGATGAGGGCAATATCCCCGCCCCAATTTTGAACAGAATGAACGTCTTTGAGATTGAGGCCCCATCCTTGGACGCAGCCCGTAAAATTGCACTTCGAATGTACAAAAGCATCCTCTCTGAGCACGACTGGGGACAACGTTTTGACCCTCAACCAGGCGATGATGTGTTGGACAGCTTAACCAAAATGCCTCCACGGGAGATGAGAAGGGCTTGGATGACCGGACTTGGAAACGCACGACTCGCCAAGCGTTATCATGTGAGTACTGAGGACTTACCGAATGCCAACGGGAACAAGCATAAACTAGGGTTCTTGACCTAGAATCTGCATGGGGTTGTCGGCGTCAAAAATCTCGCATTGTGAGGTTCTCGCTCCTCCCCTCCCCTTCAATCAATGCACATACCTACCCTTCATGGGGGGTATCTTTTTTTGGATAGTCCCAAGGTCCGTCAATTCAATGCTAAGCCCTGCTTGCGCTTACGAACCTTTGACATACGCACTGTATGCATCTCCAACCCTGAACACCGAAATTGCTCAATTGAGTTGAATGCAAAAAAAACAAAATTACCGCCAGCAAAATGCTTATACGACCAAGGCAGCTGCGTCTCAAAATGCATTCCAATCTCAATTAGCTAAGGCTTACGCGCTGCATCAGCAAGGTCAACTTGACGCGGCAAAAATTGCCTATTTGGAGGCACTAAAGCTTAACCCTCAAAATTTTGATGCACTGCAATTAATCGGAACCCTATGTGTTCATATGCGACAAAGTGCTGAGGCACTAGCCTATTTTGATAAGGCTATTGGATTGAACGCCAAAAATCCAAGCGTATTTAACAACCGAGGTATAGTGCTGATGGATCTAAAGAACCCAGCACTGGCAATTCAAAGTTATGAAATAGCCATCTCCCTAAAGCACGATTATCCAGAGGCACATGCAAACAAAGGCAATGCATTACAGGCCACCAACCATTTGGCTCAGGCTATAGCGAGTTACAAATGGGCCATAGCACTGAGGCCGGAATTTGCAGACACCTATAACAACTGCGGAGTTGTCCTTCATAGGCTAGGGGACTATGAGCTTGCAATCAAAAGCTACACCTGTGCATTAAAAATAAATCCAAACTATGCACAGGCCTATTACAACGCAGCCAGAGTCTTCAAAGACCTAGGTGACTTAGCAACGACGCTCAGGTACTATAACAACGCGGTTCAACTTAACTCCAATTACCTTGACGCATACAACAACAAGGGGAATATTCTCTTAGAGTTAAAAGACTTCGAAGGAGCTATTGAGAGTTTTGATAAAGGCCTTGAAATAAACGCTAACGCACCCCAATTGCACAACAACAAAGGTAATGTTTACCGAGAATTAAAACGCTTTGATGATGCCGTCCATTCATACGCCAGAGCAATTCAAATCTACCCAAAGTACGCCGACGCTCATAATAATTTAGGCAATGTCTTCCAAGATTTAAAGCGCTTTAATGACGCACTGATTTGCTACGACCAAGCACTCGCTCAAAATCCTCATTTTGTAGACGCTTTAAACAACAAGGGGGTTGTACTTAGAGAATTAAAACGACCCCAAGATGCAGTTTTTTGCTATAAAAAAGCACTCCTCATCAATCCTCAGTTTGCTCAAGGGTACTTCAATTTAGGCAATGCGCTCAAGGAATTAGACAGCTCGTTGCTTGCGCAGATCAACTACCAGCGAGCGCTCGCCGTGGACCATAAGTATCAAAGCGCCAAGTGGGCAATTGCACTGCTGAATATACCAACATATATTAACTCTAACGAACAACTGGAGGCGTCTCGCGTTGCATTGAACCACGCCCTTATCACACTCGAAAAAGAATGTAGCGATACAGGCTTTTTAAATGCATACCAAAGCGTTGGCGTACATCAACCCTTTTACCTTGCATATCAAGAACGCAACAACAAAGAGTTAATGATGCAATACGGGCAGATCTGCCATAAGGTGATGACGAACTGGGAAAGCAAATGGAGGGGCGAGCTACAAAATAATACTCAAAAAAACTCTCAAATTAATCAACCAACCACTCATAACCCAGAGGCCTCCAGCGCTAACCCGCGTCCTAAAATAAAGCTCGGAATCATCAGCGATCAAATTCGGTATCACTCTGTCTGGAATGCCATTACAAAGGGATTGGTGGAGCATTTAAATCCTGAAAACTTTGAAATTCATATTTTCTACTTGGGAACTCTTAATGACGAGCAAACTGATTTTGCAAAATCAAAAGCAACATCCTTCACCCAAAATTTACCAACACTAAAGGACTGGGCTAATTCAGTTTTAACCAAACAATTAGATGCGCTGCTCTACCCTGAGATTGGCATGCACGCGCTGACCCTTCAGTTGGCTCACCTGAGGCTTGCCCCTTTGCAAATGGTGAGCTGGGGTCATCCACACACAACGGGGATAGAGACGATTGACTACTTTATTTCCTCTGAGGACTTTGAGGACTCTCAATCGCAAAATGCCTATAGCGAGAAACTCTTTAATTTACCCTCCTTAGGATGCACTTACGCAGAACTGCAAATTCAACCAGAAACGGTAGATCTTATTCATAAAGGAGTGGGAGATGACTCTGTCAAGCTGTTATGCCCAGGCGCTTTGTTTAAATATTCTCCCGAATATGATTGGACCTTTGCAGCAATAGCAAAGGCCCTTAAGGAGCAAACCCATACGGATACCTCGCGAGCTGTTAGATCCCCTAAATACCAGTTCCTATTTCTCTACCGAGACGCAGCTACCTGTGAGCTCTTTAAGCAGCGACTTGAAAAATCATTTGAATCCAATGAATTAGATATCAGTGAGTGGGTCGTTTTTTTGCCTTGGATGAACCCGCAGTCCTTTTACGCCCTTATGCATGCATGTGACCTGTTCTTGGATACGCTGGGCTTCTCAGGCTTCAATACAGCAATGCAAGCAGTTGAATGCGGACTGCCCATTGTTGCGAAAAGTGGTCGTTTTTTAAGGGGTCGATTCGCAAGTGCGATCTTAAACAAACTAGACCTCAAACAATGCATCGCCTCTTCAGACCAAGAATATGTTGATCAGGTTGTCAAACTTGCAAGCAACCCAGATATTCGTGCCACCGTTCGCTCGCAAGGGATGGCTCAGCGCCATATTCTGTTCAATGATTTAGAGCCGGTAAGAGCATTTGAAAAGTTTTTAGCTTCCAAATGTCATTAGCGTGCATTCGTTAACACCTCAGATACGCGACAAAAAAGCGCGATTGGCCTCGCGCCCTACCCCTCATTAGTCACGTTACAGATGGTGATTTTGGACTGTTTAGCTTGAATTACTCACAAAAAACAAGACCAAAGCGACATTTGCTTGTTTTTGTAGCCAAGGGGCTAATCTTTCCACGATAATCTAGGGTTACAGTCAAAAAGACTAGTCTTTCTTTATACGTCTTAATGGATTTTTTATGAGTTTACAGTGCGGCATCGTCGGTTTACCCAATGTGGGCAAATCCACCCTTTTTAATGCGCTCACCAAAGCGGGTATTGCAGCTGAGAATTATCCGTTTTGCACAATTGAACCCAATGTGGGCGTGGTCGAAGTTCCTGACTCACGCTTGAAAGACTTATCCGAGATTGTCAAACCTGAGCGCGTTGTCCCTGCTATCGTAGAGTTTGTGGACATTGCGGGTCTGGTCGCGGGAGCCAGTCAAGGCGAGGGACTCGGAAACCAGTTCTTAGCACACATCCGTGAAACAGATGCCATTGTTAACGTTGTTCGCTGTTTTGAAGATGACAACATTATCCACGTTGCCGGGAAAATCGACCCCATTTCGGATTTAGAGGTTATTCAAACTGAGTTATGTTTAGCAGATTTGGGAACCGTTGAGAAATCAATTGCTCGTTACACCAAAGCCGCCAAATCCGGCACTGACAAAGAAGCGATCAAACTCGTACCGCTTCTCACCTCCTGCCAAACAGCATTAAATCAAGGCCAACCCGTTCGCACATTGCCGTTTTCTGCTGACGAGTGGGCCATGCTAAAACCGTTTTGCTTGATCACAGCCAAACCGGCCATGTTTGTTGGTAATGTGAGCGAAGACGGTTTTGAAAATAATGACTACTTAAAGCGACTTCAAGCACTCGCCGAATCACAAAAAGCACCCATGGTTGCAATCTGCGCAAAAATGGAGGCTGACATGAGCGATATGGATGATGCGGAGAAAGAACTCTTTTTATCTGAAATGGGACAAAGCGAGCCTGGACTGAACCGGCTCATTCGAGCAGCCTATGAGTTGCTTGGGCTACAAACTTATTTCACCGCTGGGGTCAAAGAGGTTCGCGCATGGACCATACACAAAGGCGACACAGGCCCCAAAGCAGCAGGGGTAATTCATACGGACTTTGAAAAAGGCTTTATTCGCGCTCAAACCATTGCATTCTCGGACTTCATTACTTTCAAAGGTGAGCAAGGTGCTAAAGACGCTGGGAAAATGAGAGCTGAGGGTAAGGAGTATGTAGTTCAAGACGGGGACGTCATGAATTTCTTATTCAGTCCTTGATTTTTAGGACAATGCATAAATGCCTCTGAGCGTTGCGATTGAAGGATTGGCGGATCGATGCCAGCGAGACCTTAAACTGCCACTACAGCATTAGACCTTCCACGTCAACAGCATTGATGGATCAAACTGTGTTGAATTATTTTTCATCCTTCATTTAAGTAAATTGCTCCATTAATCCTTAAGTAACAACTTTTTGAACTAACGAATCCTTCCTCTGTATATATTGGAATTCTCAGTAGTTTTGAATATCTTTTTATCCTAGGTCTCTACTATTTAGGCTGTGTACTCGCTACAATCGTGCCTACTTTTTAAGCAATTCATCTACGCCTACTTTAATGCAACTGGGTCATCGTCTTACTGAAAACAATATATTTGTTGCCCCCATGGCGGGAGTAACGGATCGCCCTTTTAGGACCCTTTGCAAAAAACTGGGTGCAGGCTACGCCGTCAGTGAGATGGTCACCTCTAGACCCGACTTAATCCATAGCGCTAAGACACAAAGGCGTTTGAATCATGAGGGCGAATCAGGCCTCATTGCTGTTCAAATTGCTGGCACAGAACCAGAGGCAATGGCTGAAGCTGCTTTATTTAACATCCAGCGCGGCGCCCAAGTCATAGATATCAATATGGGTTGCCCAGCCAAGAAGGTCTGTAACAAATGGGCAGGTTCGGCGTTGATGCAAGACGAGAGCCTTGCAGCAAAAATAATTGAAGCAGTTGTTGAGGCATGCGCCACTCAAAACGTACCTGTCACACTCAAAATGCGCACGGGGTGGAGTGAGGAGGTCAAAAATGCAAGTCGGATCGCGCTCCTTGCTCAAAACATCGGTGTTCAAATGATCACGATACACGGCAGAACCCGTGAGCTTGGCTATAAGGGTTTTGCAGAATACGACACGATCAAACATGTTAAATCCATTTTAAAAATACCGGTTGTAGCCAATGGTGACATAGACACACCGCAGAAAGCCGCGCTCGTGCTCGCCGAAACCGGAGCTGATGCGGTAATGATTGGGCGCGCAGCTATGGGTAGACCTTGGATATTTAGAGAAATCACGCATTTCCTAGAAACGGGAAGACTACTCGCTTCCCCGCTTATCGCAGAAGTTAAGGCCTTGATGCTTGAACATTTAGAAGATCACTACAGCTTATACGGTCCGGTGCTTGGCGTTCGCAGTGCCCGCAAGCATATTGGGTGGTATGTCAAAGGCCTGCCAGGTTATGAGTCCTTTAAAGACTCAATGAATTTGCTACAAGCAACGCAAGAGCAACTTGTCTCTGTGGGCAATTACTTTGACAGACTCGCTGAGCGATCTGACAGACTGCCCGTAGCAACATTTGATATTTCAGAGAAAGTATATGAGTAAAAAACAAATTGAAGACGCAATCAAACACAGTCTTGAGTCCTATTTCAAAGACCTCAGAGGCTCAGAGCCCGATAACTTACACGACATGATTATTAAGATTGTTGAAAAACCGCTCCTAGAAGTTGTTCTAAAGCATGCTGATAACAATCAATCAAAAGCTTCACAGTGGTTAGGACTGAACAGAAACACACTTCGAAAGAAACTAACTGATCACAAAATGCTTTGATTTTTTATTAAATTTCTTATTGACCTTCGACATTGAATTTTGAGCTTTAAGCGCTCAAAAAATACACGGAAAGATTCTCATGAACGCCTTAATTTCAGTCTCAGACAAGACCGGTATCGTAGATTTCGCAAAAGCACTGCATCAACTGGGGGTCAAGCTCATATCAACAGGCGGCACTGCAAAACTATTAAGCAGCGAAGGACTCCCCGTACAAGAAGTTGCTGAGCTAACCGGATTCCCAGAAATGCTTGATGGAAGGGTCAAAACACTGCACCCAGGAGTTCACGCGGGCTTACTCGCCAGGCGAGATGACGCAGATCACATGCAAGCCCTTAAAGACCACAACATCGACACAGTTGATCTTTTGGTGGTCAATTTGTACCCCTTTGAGGCCACTGTAGCCAAAGCCGATTGCTCGCTAGAGGATGCCATTGAAAATATTGACATCGGTGGTCCGGCCATGGTTCGTAGCGCAGCCAAGAATTGGCAAGATGTGGGGGTGATTACGGACGCATCTCAGTACTCACTGGTACTCAATGAGCTTCAAACGCTCAAAAAGCTCACGCCTCAAACACGCTTCAATTTAAGCGTTGCTGCATTTAACCGTATTAGCAATTACGACGCAAGCATTAGCAACTATTTATCAGCCCGCCAAGAAAGCGGGGCTCTGTCTCAGTTCCCGGGGCAACTCAACGGACGTTTCACCAAAATACAAGACCTTCGTTACGGCGAAAACCCTCACCAAAACGCTGCTTTATACAAAGACCTAGACGCAGGAGCAGGCACTTTGGTGAGTGCACAACAACTGCAAGGGAAAGAGCTCTCATTCAATAATTTAGCCGATGCAGATGCCGCCTGGGAATGCGTGAAAAGTTTCTCCGAAGTTGCATGTGTTATTGTCAAGCACGCTAACCCCTGCGGCGTGGCTACAGGTGTAAAGGCTTTGGATGCTTACACAAGAGCGTTTAGCACGGACCCGACTTCCGCATTTGGAGGCATCATTGCATTTAATTGTCCACTTGATGCAACGACTGCCAGTGCCATATCAGAGAAATTTGTAGAAGTTCTAATTGCCACGGATTACAGTGCTGAGTCACTCCAAGTACTTGCCAAAAAACCAAACGTTCGAGTTCTAAAAATAGCACTTCCCAACACCGCTCACGGTTTAACGCCAAACGCCCAAACACTCCAGTCCCAGTCTTTTGCACTGGGTACTCAAGGACTTGACATAAAACGTATTGGAGGCGGTCTGTTGGTGCAAACTGCAGATACACATCTCTTAAGCTTAGATGACCTAAGAGTGGTTACAAAGGTCAAGCCCACCCCTTCACAGATTCAAGATATGCTTTTTGCATGGAAAGTGGCCAAATTCGTCAAGAGCAATGCCATTGTGTTCTGTGCTAACTCAATGACCTTGGGAGTGGGTGCGGGGCAGATGAGTAGACTAGATTCTGCACGGATTGCAAGCATTAAGGCTGAGCACGCGGGCCTATCGCTAAAGGGATCGGTCGTTGCAAGTGATGCCTTCTTCCCCTTTAGAGACGGATTAGATGTTGTCGTGAAGGCTGGTGCTACCTGCGTTATTCAGCCAGGAGGCTCTATGCGAGATCAAGAGGTTATTGACGCCGCTGATGAGCAAGGCGTTGCTATGGCCTATACAGGGGTTAGACACTTTAGGCACTAACAAAACTGATGACCCGGGGATATAGAGATCCCTTGGTCTCAGATGAATTGACTTGACTGAGAAGTGGCGAATTACTTTAATTTGCTCATCACCTCGCGGGCAATGGCAATAGTTTGTTCGATATCCTCATTCGTATGTGCAGCGCTTACGAAACCTGCCTCGTAAAGGGCTGGGGCAATGTAAACCCCTTTATCCAATAAACCGTGAAAGAGCTGGTTAAATTTTGGACCATCGCTCTTCATCACTTGCCCGTAATTACTGGGTAGCTCAGGGAGAAGGAAAAATCCAAACATCGCACCCTGACAGTCAGCGGCAAAATCAACCCCCGTTTCTTTGGCAACATGCGTGAGTCCGTCCACTAGCGAGCGAGTCTTTTGACTGATGGACTCCCAAAATTTTGGGCGTTGAATTTCTTTTAACGTCGCCAGGCCACAAGCCGTTGCAACAGGGTTACCACTTAAAGTTCCAGCCTGATAAACAGGTCCCAGCGGAGCAAGTTGCTCCATGACTGCACGCGATCCACCAAACGCAGCCAAAGGCATGCCCCCGCCGATCACCTTACCCATAACTGTTATGTCGGGTTTAAAGCCTGGAATTTGTGCTGCATAGACACTTTGAGCACCACCCAGTGCAACCCTAAATCCCGTCATCACCTCATCAAAGACCAGTAACGCGCCGTACTGCGTGCACAGCTCTCTACAACGCTTCATGAACTCAACGCTAGCTCTGACAAAATTCATATTACCTGCTATGGGCTCGATCATCACGCAGGCGAGTTCCTTGCCGTGCAAGGCAAACGCTTCCTCAAGCTGAGCTACGTTGTTGTACTCAAGCACGAGCGTGTGCTGAACCACCTCTGCAGGGACACCTGCACTAGTAGGATTCCCAAAGGTCGCCAAACCCGAACCCGCTTTAACTAAAAGTGCGTCGGCGTGTCCGTGGTAGCACCCTTCAAACTTGATAATCTTATTGCGCCCTGTAGCACCCCTTGCCAAACGCAGCGCACTCATCCCGGCCTCGGTGCCTGAGCTGACCAGGCGGACCATCTCCATAGAGGGCATTAATTTTAGAATCTCCTCGACCAACTCCACCTCACGCACAGTGGGGGCACCAAAGGAGAAGCCGTCCTTGAGGGCCTCTTGCACAGCGTGCACAACCACAGGGTTACCGTGTCCTAAGATCATGGGACCCCACGAACCTATGTAGTCAATGAATCTCTGATCGTTTTCATCCCAGAAATAAGCCCCCTGCGCTCGGCGCACAAAACGGGGTGTACCCCCAACAGCTCGGAAGGCTCTAACGGGAGAGTTGACTCCGCCAGGAATGACACGGCGAGCCCTGTCGAAATAGGTTTGATTCAAATCGGTCATAGTGGTTTGCGCAAGCAATAGTTGGTGTGAGTTTTAGTGTCAGTGTTTGAGGAAACGCAATCGTCTTAATCAGGCCAAGGAAATCCCAACAAGATCATGAAAAGATAAGTTAGAGCTAATGTCGGGTTGTGATTTTAGGCAATCCGAAATCATCCATCTGATCTAAGGGACTCTCCGACTCAACAACAGCAGCAGCATCATCTTCCTCACTCATACTTTGAGTCCAAAAAAGACGGTCCGGTAAAACCTGTCCCATACCTGGTTGATAACCCGCAAGTAAACAGCCATCCAAATAATTAAGCGCCTCTTTGGTTGCGACCTCTAGATCGCAACCAACAGCGATAAGGGATGCGATTACGGCACTCAAAGTATCCCCAGTCCCCGTGAAAACTGCATCTTGGCGCTCGAACTTCTCTGTTAACAAAACGTTATAAGGGGTACACAGTACATTCTCAAAAGTCTGTGTAGTCGGAGTCAGCCCCGTCACGAGCGTATAGGGAACACCCAGTTCACCGGCGGCTTTTGCCAACTCACGCGGAGTAGGGGCCCTCGTGTTGCTCCAGTCGGGCAACAACCAGCGGGACAAGGTACTGTAGTTACCCATCAGCAGCGTAGTCTGGGGGAGCACCAGATCTTTAAATGCCTCTAGGTAGTTCTCTATTTCCTCGTCCTCCCACCAAGACAGATCTGGCATGTAGGCGATGACGGGAAGATCCGCGTAATCAGCTGTCACCTCTGCGACGACGCTTAAAGCTTCCGGGCTTCCGCAAAAGCCAACTTTAAAAACCTGAACCGTCACGTCCTCTAATACAGCACGCGCTTGTTCACTAACGCCTTCTGGGTCGATACAAAAGTGGCTGCGAATTTCAGCGGTATCTCTTACATAACACCCCGTTACGACCGGCAAAGTGTGCGCACCTACGGAGTTGCAGGACAAAATATCTGCAGTTATTCCGCCCCCCCCACTGGGGTCATTGGAGTTAAAGGTCAACACACAAGGATAGGATGCATCAACATCGGTGTCGGCATCCTCTGGGTCTGGTGTTGGGGGGTGGGTGTAGTTACTCATAATAAATCGATACAATGGGCATTCATTTTGGGCCCTTACCAGGGAATTGTGCCGTATTTTTGGGAAGAATATCTTGACTACAACTTGGATGTGTTTAATTTGTGGGTGGATTTACGATGAAACTGTTGGCGCCCCTGAGCACGGGATAGCAGCAGGTACGCCATGGGCACAGGTTCCCATGAACTGGACATGCCCAGAGTGCGGTGCGCGTAAGGAAGACTTTGAGATGGTCGAAATTTAAATCTTTCCCACTTTGAATTGCCTTTATTGACTATAAATCTCACTTTCCTTAGACCGCCCCGCTGATATTCGGGCTTTGCTCTCTTGAAATCTAAGACGGCGAAGCTCTAGGTTGATCAACACAGTAGATTTTTGGCGAATACTCTTTTTACTTTGTGTTTTCAATCAGTCAAACCTCATTAATTTTCATTTTTTTAAATTGCTTTTTCTATAAGGACACTTATGCGCATCGATCAAACAGCACTTGACCAACTCTTCTTAAACGCTCGTTCCTCTAATGGATTCATTGACAAACCTGTTTCTGAGTCGCTTTTAAAGGAAATTTACGACTTGGCCAAATTTGGTCCAACCTCCATGAACACGCAGCCAGCGCGTTTCATCATGCTTACCTCTGCAGCGGCTAAAGAAAGAGTCATGCCGGCCATGCTCCCAGGTAACGTTGATAAAACCAAGTCTGCCCCCGTCATCGTCATCGTTGCTTCGGACGCTCATTTTTATGAGCATCTGCCAAAGACCTTCCCCAACAAACCAGATGCAAAAGAGATGTTTGCTGCAAACGCTGGCTTAGCCCAAGCCACTGCAACACGTAACACAACTCTGGGCGGTGCGTATTTCATGATTGCGGCTCGCGCTCATGGCCTGGACTGCGGACCCATGAGTGGTTTTGATGCTGCAAAAGTTAACGCTGAATTCTTCCCCGACGGCCAATGCAAGGTCGATTTCTTGTTAAATCTGGGCTATGCAGACTCTTCCAAAATTTTCCCACGCAATCCACGTCTGAGTTTCGAAGAAGCTTGCAAAGTACTCTAATGAGTGCGAGCGCTGATCAAACCTCAAACAGGGCTATTGAGCCCTGTACTTTCGCTGTATCTTGCTCCTATTCATTCGTCAATCACCTTGGTTCCTTAGCGCTTTATGAAAACATTTACAACCGTTGATGAGCTCATTGCCTGTGTTGGACAAGAAGTATCTACGAGTGATTGGATCAAGATAGACCAAGAAAAAATAAACCAGTTTGCCACTGCAACTGGGGATCATCAGTGGATTCATACGGATCCCATCCAAGCAAGTCAAGGCCCCTTTAAAACCACTATTGCCCATGGATTTCTAACGCTCTCGCTGATTCCTGAGATGCTTAGAACTGCACTGTGTTTTCCGCCCTCCAGCATGGCTATCAATTACGGATTGAACAAGGTACGGTTTACCAACCCAGTGCCTGTGAACTCTCAACTTAGAGGACATTTTTATTTACTCGAGGTTGAATCCTTAAAGGATCCGCAGTCGCAAGTGGTTAACGGATTTCAGATGATTTGGAAAATTACCATCGAGCAAGATGGTGCATCCAAACCCGTTTGCATAGCAGAGTCAGTGGTGCGAAGATATCATTAGACACCTCACTCATGACTTCACAACTCTAGCAATCTGTTATTGACTTTTGGGCTACCCGATATCTAGACGGATTGTGCAAAGTCATTTTGCCGCCAGGCCTCATAGGCAACAATAGCAACTGAATTAGATAGATTCAGACTGCGCTGTCCACTGAGCATGGGTAACAAGAGCCTTTGCGACTCGGGGAAACTCTCCCTAATGGGCACAGGAAGCCCTTTGGTCTCAGATCCAAAAAAGAGCCAGTCTGCAGGCTTAAACTGCTGAGTGAATACATTTTGTGTCCCCTTTGTGGTCAGCGCAAAGCAGCGCTTCAAATCGGGGGCAGCAGTGTCCAAGAATGCTTGCCAACTTGCGTATTTTTTGACCTGCGCGTACTCATGATAATCTAGGCCGGCGCGACGCATCAAAGGATCCGTCATATGAAAACCAAGTGGCTCTATTAAATGAAGACTGCAGCCCGTGTTTGCGCAAAGTCTAATCACGTTCCCTGTGTTGGGGGGTATCTCAGGGTGAACTAAAACAATATTAAACATGTGAGGATGAATTTGGTTGCTGTGCGCGGGGTGAAAAACACTGTTTATACATAGGTCTTTGATGCCCAGTTCAATTAACCTAGCTCACCCCCTTAGAATTGGACCGTTCATTATCGCCTTTGGATACGCTACTCTTAGTCAGAACTTTGCCGCGCCCCACTTTAAGTGGTGCATTCATTGACTTTAAATATGTATAAATGAGCTCTAAACAGTACGAATGAATACGAGTGCCCCACCTACCCTAGACCCCGTTGCCGCGCTGCGCTTTAGAGAACTACAAAGTGCGGACAAACCTTCCTGGCTTCACAACGAGGTAGCTCGGCGCATGGAGCAACGATTAGACTGGTTTAAGGATAAACCCCAGAACTGGATAGACTGGGAACCCATTAACGGCGGGCTCGCTACTCACAAGAGCCTTCTTGCTCGGTATCCCGGCATCCACTCAACCGTCGTCGAGTTCAACCCTAGACGATTAGTGGAGGCTCAAAAGCAGTTATCACCCCACTGGTTGGCTCGCTTCTTACCGATCGTCAAAAACTCTCAACTCTTTAAGCGTGGCAAGCAAACTTTCTCCCTTTTGCAAGCACCTGATAAAACCCAAGCAGATTTGGTGTGGGCCAATATGCTTTTGCACCTAGCGCCTAATCCGAGCGAGCTCATAAGAGCTTGGCATCGATCACTAAGGGTCGGTGGGTGGGTGATGTTTAGCTGCCTTGGGCCTGATACCAGCAGTCAACTTAGAGACATCTACGCAAAACTGGGATGGCCTTTACCGGCGCACGAATTCACGGATATGCATGACTGGGGAGACATGCTGGTGGAAGCGGGATTTGCAGATCCCGTCATGGATATGGAGCGTATTACGCTCACCTACTCCTCCCCTGAGTCACTGATTCAAGACTTAAGAGCTCTTGGGCGTAATTTCAATCGCACCCGGTTTAACGCTCTGAGGGGTAGAAAATGGTTGCACGACTTTAAATCTAACTTAAGCGCAGTGGGGAGGGCTGAAAATAATGCCTCCAGGCCTGAAGAAGCATTAAAAATACCGCTGACTTTTGAGATCATTTATGGCCACGCATTCAAAGTAGCCCCAAAGATTAGAGTATCAGAGTCCTCGGCCTTCTCGGCTGAGGATATGAGAGCCATGCTCCGATCAAGCAAGAATTAAAGAGAGGATTAACTCAAAAACCGGTTTCGAATGGACGCCTCAATACCCTTTGCATCCAGGCCGAGTTGTGAAAGTATCTTGACTGGATCCCCGTGAACCGTAAATTCATCAGGAATTCCCAGTCTTAGTACGGGCAAAGTTATTCCAGCATCTTGAAGTGCCTCTAAAACAGCACTTCCGGCCCCGCCCATCAGTACACCCTCCTCTACGGTTACGATGGCACTGTGTTGGCTTGCTAGCTCGATGAGCAGTTCTTTATCAAGAGGTTTTGCCCATCTCATGTTGGCAACAGTTGCATCAAGCCTTTCTGCAACTTCAAGACAAGGGTACAAAAGAGTTCCAAAAGCAAGTATGGCAATGCTTGGTGTGTCGCCTGCACTCCTTAGGCTGCGCCGACGCACCTCCCCTCGTCCGTAGGGCAGTGTTTGCTCAATACTTCCAGTCTTCGTTCCTACCCCAGAGCCTCTGGGGTAACGTACCGCTACACAGTGATCTTGTGCAAAGGCTGTCGATAAAAGTGAGTAACACTCGGCCTCATCGGCTGGACAAGCAACACTCACATTAGCAACACATCGTAAAAAGGCTATGTCGTATATGCCTGCATGTGTTGCCCCGTCGGCACCAACAATGCCGGCTCGGTCAAGTGCAAGAACAAGAGGCAAGTTTTGCAAAGCAGCGTCATGAATGAGTTGATCGTAAGCTCTTTGCAAGAATGTTGAATAGATGGCGACTACGGGCTTCATGCCCTCACACGCCAAGCCTGCAGCAAAGGTGAGTGCGTGCTGCTCAGCGATGCCAACATCAAAATACCGAGTAGGGAACCTTTGTTCAAACTCCACCATGCCCGATCCCTCGCGCATGGCAGGGGTAATTCCCATGAGCCTTTTGTCGTGAGCAGCCATATCGCAAAGCCAAGAGCCAAACACTTGACTAAAGGTTTGCTTAGGCGTTGCGCTCGGGGGTGTAATACCCACCTTGGGATCAAACTTTCCAGGGCCGTGATACATCACAGGATCAGACTCTGCAAGCTTGTAGCCTTGTCCCTTTTTGGTGACGACATGGAGGAACTGGGGCCCTTTCAAGCCTTTAATATTCTCAAGTGTGGGAATCAATGAATCCAAATCATGACCATCGATTGGGCCAATGTAATTAAACCCGAATTTTTCAAACAACGTAGCTGGAACTACAAAGCCTTTGGCTTGCTCCTCAAAGCGTTTGGCGAGCTCAAATAAAGGGGGGGCACCTTTCAAAATTTGCTTACCCGCTTCTTTTGCACTTGCGTAAAAGCGACCGCTCATGAGTTGCGCCAAATACCTGTTCAACGCCCCAACGGGTGGACTGATCGACATATCGTTGTCGTTCAATATGACCAAAATATTGCAATCAGCAACACCTGCGTTGTTGAGTGCCTCAAACGCCATACCTGCCGTCATTGCACCGTCACCGATGATGGCTACGCAGTTTCTGTGCTCACCTTTTTCTTTCGCAGCGATCGCCATGCCAAGAGCTGCTGAGATACTGGTGGAGGAGTGCGCGGTACCGAATGCATCGTAAATACTCTCACTGCGCATTGGAAATCCACTGATACCGCCGAGTTGGCGAAGAGTGGACATGGTGTCTCGTCGCCCTGTCAAAATTTTATGTGGATAAGTTTGGTGTCCTACATCCCAGACTAAGCGGTCCTCTGGTGTATTGAACACATAATGCAGCGCAATAGATAACTCAACAGTGCCTAGATTGGAGCTTAGATGGCCACCCGTTTTAGATACGCTGTTGATCAAGTACTCCCTCAACTCGTTGGCCAAAGGCTTGAGCTGGTCTTTGGAGAGCAACCTGAGATCTGAAGGGGATTGGATTTGATCTAACATTTTAAAAATCTAATATCTTCGATTAACAATTTTCAAAGCAATCGCAACAAGCGCATCACTACTGGATAAATCGCTATCGAACAAAGCTTGGTTAGCTTGGACCAATAACACATCGGCCTTATGTTTGGCAGCGTCCAAGCCCATCAAAGAGACATAGGTTGGTTTGTCGGTGTTTGCATCTTTGCCCGCCGTTTTACCTAAAACCGCAGAGTCCGCGGTCACATCCAATATATCGTCTACAACTTGAAATGCAAGTCCCAGCGCACTTCCAAATATTTTCAGCTTTTCCAGGGCGTGTTCTGAAACACCTGCACACAACGCCCCAGCTATAACACTTGCCTCCAGCAGCGCTCCCGTTTTAAGGTTGTGCATGTGACTCAACTCAGCCTCGTTTAAGCGCTTACCCACACTGGCTAAATCAATTGCTTGCCCACCAGCCATTCCGTTATGCCCTGCCGCCCTTGCAATCAATGCACAGAGTTTGAGCTGCAAATCAGCGGGAATTAAAGTGTTTTCAGGCGTCAGCACCTCAAAAGCCAAAGCTTGAAGGGTGTCTCCCGTCAAAAGTGCGGTTGCTTCGCCGAACTGAACATGAACGGTTGGCTTGCCGCGTCTGAGGACATCGTTGTCCATACAGGGCATGTCATCATGGACCAGTGAGTAGGCGTGAATAAGCTCAATGGCACAAGCCACCCGCAGCGCAGCTTCTCTGCGCCACCCTCTCTCATTCAAATCTTGATCACGAATACCAGCATCAAATGCACCCAGCACAAGCAAAGATCGTAAGCGCTTACCACCCCCAAGAACCGCATACTTCATGGGTTCCGATAAATTAGCGGGCGCATCAACGGGTATCCACTGATTTAAAGCGGCCTCAATTTCGGACAACCCTAGGGCGCTCCAAGTCTCCAGATCAAAAGACTGAGTAAGGTTCAAGGTGCGACTTTCCAAGGTTTTAACTCTCCGTCTTCAAGCAATTTGATCTGATCCTCAACGGCGCTCAGTTGTTCCCGGCAGAATTTAAGCAATAATGCGCCCCTTTTGTAGGAGGTGAGTAACTTCTCTAAGGGCAACTGCCCCGACTCCATTTGAGATACCAACTCCTCGATTTCGCCAAGCGCACTCTCATAGCTCTGCGGTGCGGGTGCTTCTCCTGTAGGGGTTGGAACGGAAGGGGCCTTTGGCATGCTATTTGTACTCGAGTGTTGGTAGAAAGTCTCAATTGTAGGACGATGAATGCACCCAAATAGTAGTACCCAGGGTAGAATCGGGGTTTTCTGCCAGAAATAACTGGTTTTCCCTATAACTTCTATTACTTCCCTGTGGGGAGTCTTTAGGTCAGGTCAAAATGTCTGATTTAAGTCTTCAACTGCAGCAGGCGTTTAGTCAACTTCCTGTCTCTAGCTACTCCGATGAAGCGCTGTTTAAGCGTGAAATCGATACTTTGTTCGCCAAAGGGCCTAACTACGTCGGTCACCGCTTATCTGTGCCCGAATTAGGGGACTACCATGCGATACAGCAAGAGCGGGAGGGCCGGGTGCTGATACGCACCGAAAACGGGATTGAGTTACTCTCCAACGTTTGCCGACACCGGCAAGCCGTGATTCTTAGGGGCCGGGGAAACCTGCGCCACACACCCAACGGTTCCAGCCCGAATGGTGCTAGTTCCAACATTGTTTGTCCCTTGCACCGCTGGACCTATGCAACAAATGGTGAATTAATAGGTGCCCCTCACTTTGCTCAGGATCCTTGCTTGAATCTGAGTCGCTACAAACTACAAGAGTGGAATGGCCTACTCTTTGAGGACAATGGGCGCGATATTGCCAATGACCTCAGAGCTTTGACGCCCCTGTCAAGCCTTGACTTTACCGGATACGCACTAGACCATGTTGAGTTGCATACTTGTAACTACAACTGGAAAACATTTATCGAAGTCTACCTTGAAGACTATCACGTTGGCCCCTTTCACCCCGGACTTGGGAACTTTGTAACGTGCGATGACCTGCGCTGGCAATTTGGAGATCAGTTCTCCGTTCAAACTGTAGGTATTGCTAACAGACTGGGGAAAGCGGGATCGCCTGTTTACCAGCGTTGGCAAGAAGCACTCTTGAAATACAGAGACCATAAGGTGCCCGAGCACGGCGCTATTTGGCTGACCTACTACCCTCACATCATGGTGGAGTGGTATCCGCACGTTCTCACGGTTTCAACACTTCACCCCATAAGCGCCACACAAACTTTGAACCGTGTGGAGTTTTACTACCCAGAAGAAATTGTTGCATTTGAGCGTGAGTTCGTTGAAGCTCAAAGGGCCGCCTACATGGAAACCTGCATAGAAGACGACGAAATCGCAGAACGCATGGACGCAGGACGACTCGCTTTATTACAACGCGGGGATAACGAGGTCGGCCCCTATCAAAGCCCCATGGAAGACGGCATGCAACAGTTTCACGAGTGGTATCGCAGGAGTATGGCGGACCCTATAAATTCTGAAGAGTAACCGGGTTACTTTCTCTGCGGTTCAATCAAACGTTATTTTCTTCTGGGGTCTGTCTTGGTCTATCAAACAATCATTTCTGCAGCCGAATTAAAGACGCTTCTAAGCGAACAGCTCAAGCATTCAAACGTTGTCATCTTTGACTGCAGCTTTGATCTGGGAGACCCATCAAAAGGTTTGACCCAGTATAAAGACAACCGCATCGCTGGGGCTTTATATGCAAGTCTTGATACCGACTTGTCCGCGCACAACCCAAGCGACGCCGTTAATGGGGGTCGACACCCCTTACCCAAGAGAGAGCTTTTTGCAGCTTGGCTCACCCGCATGGGCGTTGACAACTCGACTCAAGTCATCGTGTACGACAGACAAGGCGTGAACTTTTGCGGTCGACTTTGGTGGATGCTCAAGTGGTGCGGACACGCTGGTGTTGCTATCTTAGACGGTGGCCTCAAAGCATGGACCGATGCAGGCGGAGCAACCGCAAGTGGCGAACTACGCGAAACAATTCCTCAGAGTGAAAACTCATTTAAACTGAACAATCCTTTGGTTCAAATGCTAGAAATTGATGCCTTAAAGGGAGCATTAGCGCAACCTACTCCACCCACTTTAATAGATGCTCGGGCTACCCCTCGCTTCAAAGGGGAAGTGGAGCCACTAGACCCGGTTGCTGGTCATATTCCCGGCGCACTCAACAGGCCCTTCAACAACAACCTTGATCCACAGGGTTTCTTTAAAACCAAAGATGCGCTCAGGAAAGAGTTCGATGCACTGCTGAGCAACGTGGATACAAGCAGTGTCATACACCAGTGCGGCAGCGGCGTTAGTGCTGTGCCCAATTTGGTGGCAATGGTTATTGCAGGCTTTGGTTATACAACCCTTTATCCGGGGAGTTGGAGTGAGTGGTCAAGAGTTCCCGGCGCACCCGTAGAGCGCTAAGTAAAACTCACGCTTAAATATAGACGTAAATTTAAAGATTCATCTTTAACGATCCATCCAACGATCGTACAGATGTCGACCCCCTTATTAACAATAATTACCAAGTTGCTCTCGTAAATCATGACTTATAGTGTCAAGGAAATTTTTTATACGCTTCAGGGTGAAGGCCTGCGTGCAGGGCGTGCGTCCGTCTTTTGTAGGTTTGCGGGCTGCAACCTCTGGTCGGGTCGAGAGGAGGATAGAGACAGCGCAATTTGCCAGTTCTGTGATACTGATTTTGTAGGAACAGACGGCACATTGGGCGGTAAGTTTAACCAGGCCACTGAGCTCGCGTCGCTCATTGCTTCCTTGTGGCCAACTGGGAAAGGCCATCGGTATGTTGTCTTAACAGGCGGGGAGCCCCTACTCCAAGTGGATGAATCGCTTGTTAAAGCGTTACACGACCTCAACTTTGAGATTGCCGTTGAAACCAATGGTACTGTCATGGCGCCTGAGGGGATTGACTGGATCTGCGTGAGTCCAAAAGCAGGCGCCGAATGGATTCAAAGAAGTGGACATGAATTGAAACTTGTGTACCCCCAGGCCTTACTTATGCCAAGCATGATTAAGCAAAGTGGTTTTGAGCACTACCTTCTCCAGCCCATGGACGGTCCCAATCAAAGAGAACATACAGTAAAAGCCGTAGAGTACTGTCAGCACAATCCGCATTGGAGACTGTCAGTTCAAACTCATAAAATTTTGGAGATCCGTTAGTGCCTGAACACAAACAACAATTTGAACTCTCGCAAAGGTTTTATTTTGAAGCAGCTCATACTTTAAACCGCAAAATTGAAACTGAAGGCAGCCTCAGAATACATGGCCATACCTACGAAGCCGAGGTGGCTTTAATGGGCACACCCGATTCAAAAACAGGCATGTTGATTGATTTAGGACTTCTCAGACAAGAGATCGAGCGTGTTAGGGGTTTGTTGGATCATCGTTTTTTAGACGAAGTACAGGAAATAGGTCCGGTTACCTTAGAGAACCTATGTGCATTCATTAAAAAACAATTAATAATCAAGATCCCTCACCTCTCAAGCGTAACTGTCGAGCGAAAGGCTAGTGGAGATAAATGTGTCTTGAAATGGGCATAGCAAATACGATACTCCTCAACCGTTCGGCGACAAGCATCAAATACTATTCCTTGGCTAGAAAAAACTTAATCCGCCAAACCCAACTCTAGATATTTACTGACGAGCGTGGAACGCTCGCTAAGCGCGCCTGCAACTAAGCCAAGGCCTTGACTCACAGCAGAGAGTGAATCCAAGTGTTTGATGGGGACAGAGAAGATTGCGTTTTTTTGCAGCTCTAAGATGAGTTGCTTGGAGCGCGACATCCCACCCGTCAAGTAAATAGTTTCAGGTCGTTTACCGACTTTAACAATTGCTTCTTCGACAACCTTCAAAATGGATGAAATAGGGCTCTTCAGGCTAGCCGCAAAGGCTTCATCTCTAGTTTGAATCGCCAAATCTTCCTCAATAAAGTCTAAATGATTTTTGAATAGTTCTTGTTGGGAAAGTCCGATCTTAAGTCGTTCGGCCTCAATGATTAGTTTGTGCTGATACTGATTTTCCTGAACCGTCAGCAGTCTTCTCAACTTATCCGGCTCAGCAGCACCTTTGATGAGCTGATGCAACTCATAACCTGATTTTGAAAATCTGATCTGCGCCTGTAAATCCCTAGTTGCAATAGAGTCTCTGATGATTGCACTGGGTATTGGCAAGCCATTAACGCCCAAGGTCTCGCGACCAAAATAGGGCATGAATATATTCCACGCGAGCGTTTCATCAAAGTCGGTCCCGCCAATTCTTGATCCAGTGCTTCTTAGAACATGATATTCATTAGACTTTTCATCGTAATTTAAAAAAGAGCAATCAGTCGTTCCACCACCAATATCAACAATCAAGGTACTCTTCGTATGCTGCGATTGCTCATCTATGGTGAGTGTTGCGGCTACGGGTTCAATGAAAAACTTAACATCCTTAAAGTCCGCTCTTTGCGCTGCTTGTCGCATCAGTCCAAGCGCTTGCTCATTTCCGAGCTCGCCCCTAGAACCGTGATAGTTGACGGGACGTCCTATCACCACGCCTTCAAATTTTTTATTAAAAAATATCTCTGATTTTTCTTTAATGTGACTCAATATTTTTGCAATAATACCAACGAAGAATTCTTGATGGTCGGCTCTAATATCAGCGCCCAAGAATGATTTTGGCGACCTTAAATAAAAACCACTCAAAGGGTCTTCAGCATACGCGTTGATGGCTTTTAGTCCGAATAAAAAATCCTTATTCCTCTTTAATGCATCAAAGAAGGTCTGGTCTAAATACTGTTTATTGAGATCTTCAGAGATTTCTCGTTGCATTGAACTTCGCACAGACCGTCTGATCGACTCCTCAGAGGCTGCTATGCGCATTAACCGGATTTGCTCGGTCTCATAATGAATCCGGTTATGCTGAAACTCTTTTAATAATTGCTGATACTCAACTTCATCCTTCGCGTATTGCTGTTGCAAGCGCTCAAACCCTTGTAATTCCTCTTGATAGGATGCCCCCTGATCCTGAACATCTTGCTCCAATGGCCTTACAGGATCTACAGGCGGCTTGGGTTTGTTTCTCGCATCGAATTGAAGCAATATCTCTAAAAGCTCAGCCTCATCTGAGGCCCTCCTACGTCGCTCCTCAGCCATGGCCTCTTTAACGCGTTGATCCAGTTCGTCCTCATCAACTTCAAGGTTCGTTGACATTGCTCGATTGACAAATAACACAGTTGGCAATAATATTGATTCACCTTCGAGCGGGACAAAAGCTATCTCACCACTGGCTGCAGGGGCACAAGCAACGCAATTGGATGTGCCGAAATCTAATCCTAAATAGTTCATGCCCTATTTTACGTCGAGGACACGCAGCGCGTGAAAGCTATCCATGCTTTTGATTGAAACGTGTCATCGAAGTTTGCACTAAGCAACTCATCAAAGCAAAGCATTCAATATGCTTTACTGAGCAAGCGACCTACCAATCACCAATCTTTGGATATCGCTTGCACCCTCATAAATTTGGCAAACACGAACATCGCGGTATATTCGCTCCACAGGAAAGTCACTCACGTAGCCATATCCACCGTGAATTTGAATTGCGTCTGTACAAACTTTTTCCGCCACTTCTGAGGCAAATAGTTTAGCCATTGATGCCTCAGTTAAACAAGGCTTCCCGGCGTCTTTTAACATCGCTGCCCTCCACACCATCAACCTTGCAGCGTCGAGTTGAGTCGCCATATCTGCTAGGCGAAAATTAACCGCTTGATGCTCGATGATCGGGACTCCAAAGGTAACCCTATCTTTGGCGTACTTGATGGAGGCGTCCAATGCTGCCCGCGCCATCCCAACCGCTTGCGCGGCAATTCCGATACGACCGGCCTCTAAATTGGAGAGTGCAATTTTGTAACCCTCTCCCTCCTGACCCACCAAACAAGTTACAGGGATTCGGCAGTTCTCAAACAAGATCTGTGCAGTGTCTGAGGCGCGCTGCCCCATTTTTTCTTCAATTCGTGCAACGATATAACCCGCAGTGTTTGTCGGAACCAAAAAACAAGAGATACCCCTCTTTCCCGCACTCTTATCTGTTACTGCAAGAACAATTGCAACATCTGCATATTTCCCCGAGGTAATGAACTGCTTTACGCCGTTTAAAACATAATGATCTCCGTCACGGTCCGCACGTGTCGTAATAGCAGAAGCGTCAGAGCCCGTATGGGGCTCAGTCAGACAAAAGCAGCCTAACTTCTCCCCTTTGGCCAATGGTCTTAACCACTCCTCCTTTTGAATCTGGCTACCGTATCGAAGTGTGATTCCGCAGGGCAAGGAATTTTGAACGCTCACGATCGTTGAAGTCGCACCGTCCCCAGCCGCTATCTCCTCCAAACTCAAAACCAAGGACATGTAATCCATTCCAGCCCCGCCCCACTCCTCGGGCACCACCATCCCCATCGCACCCAACTCGCCCAACTCCTGAATGGCTTGTTTGGGAAAGGTATGATTTCTATCCCACTCAGATGCAAAAGGTACGAGCCGGTCTTGTGCAAAACTGCGCATTGCATCACGAATCATCTCTTGTTCGCTGGTTAATATCATTTTGCGTCCTAAGAATACATCTCGAGTGCTACAGCTGTCGCCTCGCCTCCACCAATACAAAGGGTGGCAACACCGCGCTTCAATGCTTTTTTCTTGAGTGCTCCTAGAAGGGTCACCATAATTCGGGCACCCGAGGCGCCTATCGGATGCCCAAGCGCGCAAGCGCCTCCGTGAATATTGACCTTTTCTGCAGGCAATTGCAGCTCATGCATCGCAGCCATTGCTACCACCGCAAAAGCTTCATTGATCTCGTACAGATCCACACTGTCTGTGCTCCAACCGATCTTTGCCATCAACTTTTGAATAGCACCTATGGGCGCAGTTGGAAAGAGTGCTGGTGTAAACGCATGATTCACGTGACCCACCATTTTGGCGATAGGCTTGAGCCCTAGTTTATGAGCCTGCGACTCCTTCATCAGTACTAAAGCGGCTGCTCCGTCTGAGATAGAGGAGGAGTTGGCGGCTGTAACTGACCCGTCTTTTTTGAATGCAGGCTTGAGCGTTGGTATCTTCTCGATATTGACCGCAAAGGGGCCTTCATCTTTATCAATAACTACGTCCCCCTTTTTACCGCTGACCGTCACAGGGACTATTTCCCAATTAAAACTTCCGTTATTACTGGCCTCTTGTGCACGCTGGGTCGATCGCACAGCGTAATCATCTTGCGCTTCACGTGTGAACTTGTAGCTGCTTGCACAGTCCTCTGCAAAGGTGCCCATCAAGCGTCCACGACTTTCTTTTGAATAGGCGTCTTCTAGTCCGTCAAGGAACATATGATCTAAGAGTTGACCATGTCCTAACCTGTACCCGCCCCTCGCTTTGGGCAGTAGGTAAGGTGAATTTGTCATCGACTCCATTCCACCCACAACTGCAATTGAAGTGGATCCCGCAACAATCGCATCATGACCCATCATTGTTGCTTTCATGCCTGAACCGCACACCTTGCTAATCGTCGTACATGCTGCGCTCAAGGGCAAATGAGCCAAAAGTGCGGCTTGTCGTGTGGGCGCCTGCCCCTGACCAGCAGGGAGCACACAACCCATTAGCACTTCCTCGATCAAGACGGGGTCTAAGCCCGCCCGCTGAACGGCTGCATGGATTGCACTTGAGCCAAGCATAGGGGCCGTTTGATTTGCAAATACGCCCTGAAAACCACCCATGGGAGTTCGTACAGCGGAGACGATAACAACTGGATCATGTGACATAAGACTATTTTTTAGTATTGTTGGTTTATTTTGTTTGTAGATGATGATTATTTAGGTGCCAAACGAATGGACCCGTCCAAGCGAATAACTTCGCCGTTAAGATATTGATTACCCAAGATGTGACATACGAGGGAAGCGTACTCTGCAGGCTTACCCAAACGAGCAGGATAGGGCACCGTTTTACCAAGTGCATCTTGAATGTCTTGGGGCATGCTGAGGAGCATTGGAGTTTCCATAATTCCGGGCGCAATAGCCATGACGCGAATACCTGATCGAGCAAGCTCTCGCGCGATGGGCAAGGTCATGGCGACGATCCCCCCTTTAGAGGCAGCGTAGGCTGCTTGTCCAAGCTGTCCATCGTAAGCGGCAACTGACGCAGTGCTGATTAACACGCCCCGCTCACCCGTTTCATCAGGATCGCAGGCCCCCATGATTTCGGCTGCGAGCCTAATCATATTAAAGCTACCAATTAAATTAATCCCAATGGTGCGCGTAAAGGACTCTAATTTGTGAGCGCCTTCTCTACCAACCACTTTTTCCGCAGTTGCAATACCAGCGCAGTTGATCAAACCGCGAAGCACTCCCATGGATTTAGCTACCTCAAATGCATTTTTTGCGCTGACCTCATCTGTGACGTCTGCAGCTACAAATTGACAGTGAACACCTAACTCCACGGCAACAGCATTACCTGCAGTCGCATTCACATCAACGAGAACAACTTTGCCTCCTTGATCGATAAGCATTTTTGCAGTTGCGGCCCCAAGCCCTGAACCGCCACCTGTTACCACGAATACATTGTCTTTAATTTGCATAAAAAATCCTCTAATAACTAGAAATCTAATTCTTTCAAAGCACGTGCAATCACCAACCTTTGAACTTCGCTCGTCCCCTCATAAATTTGAGTGATCCGTGCATCTCTATAAAAACGCTCTACTGGATAGTCCTCTAAATAGCCGTAACCGCCGTAAATTTGTATGGCCTTGGAACAAACAGCCTCTGCCATCTCAGATGCAAAGAGCTTGGCCTGAGAGGCCTCTGATAGACAAGGCTCACTTCGCTCGCGCATACTCGCAGCTTGAAGTATCAATAAGCGGGCTGCATTGATTTGGGTCTGCATATCGGCCAAGAGATTTGCAATGCTTTGGTGCTCAATGATAGGTACTCCAAACTGAATGCGCTCGCGAGCGTAGTCGAGGGCAGCCTCAAAGGCAGCTCTCGCAATCCCAAGCGCCTGAGCTGCAATACCGATACGTCCTCCCTCAAGGTTGGACAAAGCAATTGCCAGACCCTTACCTCTTGGCCCCAATAAATTAGCCTCTGGGATTTCACAATTCTCTAAGGTAATAGCGCAGGTATCGGAGCCGCGTATGCCTAGTTTTTTTTCTACTCTGTTCACTATAAATCCAGGCGTATGGGTTGGCACTAAAAAGGCTGAAATCCCTCTTTTACCAAGCTCTGGATCAGTGACCGCAAAAACGATTGCAAGACTGGCGCGTTTGCCATTGCTCACAAATTGCTTGGCACCGTTTAAGACCCACTTTCCGTCCTTTAAGACGGCCTTGGTTTTTAAATTATTGGCCTCAGATCCTGCCTGGGGTTCAGTTAAACAAAAGCAACCAATAGCGCGCCCACTTGCAAGTTGCGTTAACCAGGTTTGCTTTTGTTCATCACTTCCGTATTTCAAAATAGGTCCACACCCAACCGAGTTGTGAATGCTCATAATGGCACCCACCGAACCGTCGCCCACCGAGATCTCCTCTACAGCAAGGGCGTAGGAGACATAATCAACATTTGCACCGCCCCACTGCTCAGGCACATTCATCCCTAACAAACCCAACTCGCCCATTTGAGTGATCACCGCCTCATCTATCCACCCCTCTTTATCCCAGCGTTCGCTGTGCGGTCTTAATTCTTTTCTGGCAAAGTCCTTTGCCATGTCGCGAATCATTTTCTGTTCATCAGAGAATTGTAAAAATGTCATGGTTAAATCAAAGTGTCCAGGGATTTAAGACTTAAGGGGTAGTTTAAGAGTGAATCAAATTCAATAAACTCAATTATTTTTTGACCCATTCGATACGCCCCCTGCGAATGACTAAAATTTAATTTGCAGCAGATTATTTTTTTCGAAACAAGTTGATGATGGCTGAGAAATCTAGCCCACCGTGTCCTTGCAAACTAAAAGTCTGATACATCTGTTGAGCAAGACTTCCAAGCGGTATGGGTTGCTTGGCCGATTTAGCAGCTTCTGCAGCGAGACCCAAGTCTTTGAGCATTAAGTCAGCGCCAAACCCACCCGTATAACCACGACTTGATGGAACGTTTTCCAAAACGCCTGGATAAGGGTTATAGGTATCCGAGCTCCAACACCGTCCACTGGAGGTGTTGATAATGCCCGCTAATATCTTGGGATCCATACCTAATGAAACGCCCAACGACATCGCCTCAGCAGTGCCAATCATGGAGATGCCTAAAAGCATGTTGTTGGCAACTTTCGCAACCTGTCCATTGCCACTTGCTCCGCAATAGACAATGTTTTTGCCCATTTTCGTGAAGACATCCTTCCATTGATGAAAGTCCGACTCAGCGCCTCCAACCATAAATGTGAGCGTTCCAGCCTCAGCACCTCCAGTTCCCCCGGATACCGGCGCATCTAACATCACGTTTCCTTGTGCAGCGGCTAAAGATGCGACCTCCCTGGCCGTCTGCGGATCTATCGTAGAACTGTCTATCAAAACGGTTTTAGGAGTTATGCTTGCCAACAAACCCTCACCCCCAAGGTACACTGATTTGACGTGCTGAGCAGCGGGCAACATGGTGATAATTAAATCCAATCCACCTTGCGCTAGCAACTTAGGAGAGGGAGCGGCAGAAACTTTGCCAGGATATTGCTGCAATAACTTATGAACGCTGGCCTGAACAAGATCAAAAATAACGAGCTCGTGACCCGCTTTTAATAAGTTACTCGCCATAGGTGAGCCCATATTACCTAAACCAATAAAACCGATTTTCATAACTTCTCCTGTAAGCACCTGCTAGATATCGTGGATGTGCATGCAGGCCAAGCATAAGCCCCTCACAACTCAATTGCTGTCATCTAATAGACAATGTAGGGGAAGCCCTGATGTTTCAGGGCTTTTTGGACAAATGGGCTCTTACTTATTGATAAAAGCGGGCTTGCGTTTCTCAGTAAACGCGTTCATACCCTCTTTTTGGTCCTCTGTCCCAAAGGTGGAGTGGAATAAGCGGCGCTCAAAATGGATCCCCTCCGTTAAGGAGACTTCGTAAGCCCTGTTGACCGAATCTTTGGCCATCATGGTGATGGGAGAGGACATGGACGCGATCTTTTGAGCCGTTGCCAATGCGTCCACTATTAATTGATCGGCAGGGACGACGCGACTGACCAAGCCACTTCGCTCCGCTTCCTCAGCGTCCATCATTCGTCCAGTTAGCACCATCTCCATAGCCTTGGATTTGCCCACAAAGCGCGTCAGGCGTTGGGTTCCACCGGCACCGGGAATGGTTCCGATCGTAATTTCTGGTTGACCAAATTTAGCCGTATCCGCAGCAATAATAATGTCACACATCATGGCCAATTCACACCCCCCGCCCAACGCATAACCGGCAACTGCTGCGATGGTTGGCTTTCTAAATTTAGTGATTCTTTCCCAAGTAGCGGTAATGAAGTCTGATTTATAGACATCCATGTACGACCAGTCCTTCATCACTTTAATATCCGCCCCTGCTGCGAAAGCCTTCTCACTGCCCGTCAGCACAACGACAGCAACATTCTCATCAAGCTCTAAGCTCTCGAGTGCGTGCGCTAACTCCCGGGTCAGATCGGGACTGAGCGCATTAAGCGCTTTGGGTCGGTTCAGGGTAATGAGTGTTACTTTGCCGTGTGATTCAAGCAAAATATTTTCATAAGTCATGTTCAATTCCTTTTTGTATGATTTCAAAATAATAAGCTAACTAAACCGAACTGGGCTTTGGATCCAAGACCTTCCGTCACCGTCGTCTTTGATCATCCCGCGCTCTATAAATAAAGGATGTTGCATCGTCTCCTCTAGTGACAGCACTGGGGTGAAACAGCAATCAATACCGGTGAATTTTGTCTCCCAAAATTCACGCGTTTTGGATCCAATTAACTGCTGAACCGCTTCGTGCAGCGCTTGCGCATCCTCACCTCCAATGACCTGTCCAAGAGACCAGTGCTTCTTGGACCACTCAGCTCGTTCAAGGGTCTCACAAAAGACCTCCCAAAACTTCAGCTCCAACGCTCCCAACGCAAACCAAGCCCCATCTTGTGATTGGTACAGGTTATAACAAGGGACACCGCCGTTCAACAAGTCCTCGCACGGCCCCAGTGCATGACCCAGATTATGGACTGCTACCTGGGCTGTAACGTTGTGCGCTAACACCCCATCAGTCATCGATATGTCCACGATAGAGCCCTCCCCACTTCGCTGAGCTCTCCATAAGGCTGCCAAACAACCCATAGCCGCTGACACTGATCCGCCTAGAACATCTGCGATTTGAATATTAGGAAGGATGGGTCTTCCCTCTCGGTCTCTGAGTTGATCGAGTACCCCGGTGAGTGCCAAAGAATTAATATCATGACAAGCAAGGTTCTGCCAAGTACCACTCATCCCGTAACCCGTGATCGCACAGTAAACGAGCGAGGGATTAATCTTTAACAAAGCCTCAGGTCCCAAACCCAACCTATCCATAACGCCTGGGCGAAAACTCTCAATGACCAAATCTGCAGTTGCAACGAGCTGCAAAAAGGAGCTCTTATCCTCAGCGTTTTTTAAGTCTAAAAACACCACCTCTTTGTTAGCGTTGAAGGCTCTGTAAAAAACACTTGGTGTATTGCTCTCTTGCTCGTCCTTGGTTTGAAAAAAAAGACGTGCATAATCGCCAGCCCCCTTATCCTCGATCTTAATGACCCGGGCACCCATGCTGGCTAGATGCCAGGTACAAACTGGACCGGGCAACAGACGCGTTAAGTCAATGATTTTGAGACCTGCGAGCGGCTTATTCATCGTTTTGGGTTGTGATTACTTATCGGCGTCGGGAGACGTAAAGGTACTTAATTTACTTAAATCCAGTATATGAATTTCGCCGTAATGAACTTTTATTAAACCACACTCCTCCAATACCTTGAGCGCGCTGTTGACTCGCTGCCTTGATAAACCGGCTAATTGAGCGACCTCTTCTTGGGAAATCTTGATCATCAAAGCTTGTCCTGTGTACCAATCGGTGAACATAGCAGCCAAGGACCTAGCGACTCTGGCATCTACGTCCAGCAATCTCTCATTCTCCATGGCTCCGATAAATTGTCCCAACCTGTTGTTGAGTTGAGAGATTAAAAATCGGTTGAAAAAAATACTATGGTCAAGCAGCCATAAAAAAGTCGCCTTGGGCATCAAAGCCAACTGAGATTTACGCAGCGTGACCACATCATATCGCCTAGGCTCAATCTTTAGTAAGGAGCCCTCGCCAAACCAGGACCCAGGCGCCAACCCCAGCAAAGTAGTGGACTTACCGTTTGCAGCCACATTATTGATTTTTACAACCCCGCTGATCACGCCAAACCAGTGGTTAGCGACCTCCCCCCTGCGACAGACAAACCCGTCTGAGGGGATGACCCTGGTCTGCATGTCCCTGCGCACTTTATCTTGTTCATCCGCATTTAAACCGGTCATCCAAGGACTATTTTGAAATAAAACTTCGAGAGACATCAGGGCTTCCACTAGTTTGTCGGTTGAATGACAACCATTTTACGTTCGAGAGGATTATGATTAATTCAGTTCAACCATGTTACCAAACATACCCGTTCAAGCCACCTATGAATACCTCTGTAAACATGCTCACTTTCCCAAGATTACTGCTTGAGCATGCCAAGACCATCCCTAAAAGGCCGGCCTATAGGGAGAAGTACCTAGGGATTTGGCAGGTAACGAGTTGGGAGAGCAATTTAGAACAAATCAAGCAACTCGCTTGTGGACTGGCCTCGGCCGGCTTTAAGCGCGGAATGAATTTGGCCGTCATTGGCGATAACCGCCCCCAACTCTACCAAGCCATGGTCGCGGCTCAGTGCTTGGGGGGAGTACCCGTTCCGCTTTATCAAGACGCAGTTGCAGCGGAAATGGTTCACGTCCTGAACGATGCATCTATATCCTTTGCCATTGTTGAAGACCAAGAACAAGTTGATAAGTTACTGGAAATCAAAGATCAAGTACCCCATTTAAAAGTTATTATTTATGAAGATCCGAAGGGTTTGAAGGACTACGTTCAAAGCTTCCTTCATTCGTATAAACAGATCCAAACTGCGGGTGAGATTTTCCTTGAGGAACATCCCGAGTTTTTTATCACAGAGTTAGAAGTTGGCAAGGCTGATGATCTGTCCGTTATCTTATACACCTCAGGTACAACTGGCAAACCCAAAGGCGTAGCCCACACACACCAAAACTTTATCCGGGCAGGACAAAACAGCTCCAAGTTTGACCACTTAAACTATAAGGACGACATCTTGGCTTACCTCCCCATGGCTTGGGTGGGGGATCATTTGTTTTCCTTTGCCCAGGCCATGGTGACGGGTCTAACGGTTAACTGCCCAGAATCAAAAGAAACCGTTATGGCAGATATGCGTGAGATAGGGCCTAGCTATTATTTTGCTCCGCCCCGTATATTTGAGAGCCTGCTCACGCAAGTGACCATTCGCATGGAAGATGCTGGGGCACTCAAACGTAAACTTTTCGAGCTTGCAATGAATGTTGCCAAGCGCGTGGGCAGTGATATCTTGGATGGGCATGAAGTCAGTTTGTTAGATAGAGTAAGTTATTCATTTTTTAATCTTACGATTTATGCCCCCCTGCGAAATGCGCTCGGGATGAGCAAGATTAGGGTGGCTTACACGGCAGGCGAGGCTATTGGACCCGATTTATTTCGTTTCTACAGATCTATTGGAGTCAACCTTAAACAGTTCTACGGTCAAACGGAGACCTGTGCGTACGTTTGTCTGCAGCCCGATGGCCAAGTGAAATATGACTCTGTCGGTATAGCAGCACCTGGTATAGAGATCAAATTAGCACCCTCAGGTGAGGTGTTGGTGAAGGGCGTGAGCGTGATGCAAGGCTACTTTCAAAAGCCAGAAGCTACCGCGGAGTCCATGGATTTTGAGGGCTACTTTCACACTGGAGATGCCGGCATTATTGACAAAGATGGCCACCTTCGGATCATTGATAGAGCCAAAGATGTTGGCAAGATGGCAAACGGAAAACTCTTTGCTCCCAAATATATTGAAAACAAATTAAAGTTCTTCCCCTTTATCAAGGAGGCAGTGGTGTTTGGGGATGGCAAAGATGCCATCATGACATTTATCAACATCGATTTTGATGCTATCGCTAACTGGGCTGAGCGAAGGCATATTGCTTTTGCCGGCTATATAGACTTGGCCTCTAAAGTTGAGGTTTACAAGATGATCGGTGAGTGCATCCATAAAGTAAATATTGATCTAGCTGCTGATGAAATGCTTAGTCACGCTCAGATCGCAAGATTCTTGGTACTTCATAAAGAGTTAGATCCAGATGATGATGAACTGACAAGAACCAGAAAGGTGCGTCGCGGTTTTATCGCAGAAAAGTATGCACCGCTATTAGACGCACTGTACGCAGGACTTAGCGAACAATACATTGAAACAAAAGTGAAATTCGAGGACGGTCGAGACGGTAGCATCAGCGCCACCGTTCAAATTCATGACGCCACTACAGTGAAGGGGGGCGTATGAGCACCAACTCAGTCCAGCTCACAGAGCCAAATACGGTCTTAAGATTAGAGAGTATTTCCCTCTCCTTTGGAGGGGTCAAGGCGCTTACAGATATTTCATTCGATGTGCATGAGCATGAGATTCGCTCCATCATTGGTCCCAATGGTGCCGGCAAAAGCTCTATGCTCAATGTGATCAACGGTGTTTACCACCCGCAAGCTGGAAATATTTATTTCCGCGGAGAAATGCGCAAACGCATGGACACATCCGAGGCTGCTCGTCAAGGCATTGCCAGAACTTTCCAAAATATCGCACTCTTCAAAGGTATGACAGTGCTCGACAACATCATGACGGGTAGAAATACGCACATGAAGAGTGGCTTCATCAGTAACGCCCTGTGGATGGGTAAGGCAAGAAATGAAGAGGAGCTGAACCGCCATAAGGTAGAAGAGGTCATAGATTTTTTAGAAATTCAACATATTCGCAAAACACCGGTGGGCAAACTCCCCTACGGACTCCAAAAAAGGGTGGAGCTTGCTAGAGCTTTAGCCGCAGAGCCGTCCCTGCTCTTACTCGATGAGCCTATGGCTGGAATGAATGTTGAAGAAAAACAGGATATGTGCCGCTTCATTCTTGAGGTGAATCAACAATACGGAGTCACCATTGTCTTAATCGAGCATGATATGGGAGTGGTCATGGATATATCGGACAGAGTGGTAGTTCTTGATTACGGTAAAAAGATTGGTGATGGATTACCAAATGAGGTCAAAAATAATCCAGAAGTCATTAGCGCCTACCTAGGCACTGGCCACTAAAAGCCATCAACAGGAAATCAGTAATGCAGTTCTTTATAGAAATCGTGATCAACGGAATCCTCTCTGGATTGATGTACTCACTGGTAGCGCTTGGATTTGTTCTCATTTTCAAGGCCTCAGGGGTACTTAACTTTGCCCAAGGGGCTATGGTCTATTCCTCTGCACTCGCAGTGGTCGGTTTTATTGACCAAGGTCTACCCATGTGGCTTGCGATTCTTGGAGCCTTCGCGTTCATGGTGATCATTGGTATTTGCACAGAAAAGTTTGTGCTCAGTAAGTTGGTTAACCAACCCCCCATTACCTTATTTATGGCAACCATTGGACTCAGCTTCTTCTTAGACGGTCTCTCACCCATTCTATTTGGCACTGAGGTACGGCCCATCAATTTGGGGATCGTAGATGAGCCTATCCAATCCGTCATGGACTTGACAGGAATTGGCATCTCTAAACTCGATTTATTTTCATCTGGAATCATTATTGTTTTGGTCATTTTGCTAGCACTTCTGTTTCAATTCACAAAAGTAGGACGAGCACTTCGTGCCGTAGCAGATGACCATCAAGCAGCTTTATCGCTGGGCATTCCATTGGAAAATATTTGGGCAATTGTTTGGGGAATTGCTGGATTTGTAGCCTTGGTGGCGGGTTTGCTCTGGGGGTCAAGGAACGGTGTTCAGTATGCACTCTCGCTCACCGCCCTTAAAGCTTTACCCGTTTTGATATTAGGCGGATTCACCTCTGTACCCGGTGCTATTGTTGGAGGAGTCATTATTGGGGTCTCAGAGGGTTTAGCCGAAATTTATATTCCGCCCGTTCTACAAGACGCGTTTGGTGGAAACTTCGGGGGGATCGAAAGCTGGTTTCCCTATATATTCGCCCTCCTATTCTTACTCGTAAGACGAGAAGGCTTATTTGGCGAAAAACATATTGACCGCGTCTAAGGAATAACAATGCTCTACCGTGAAGCCGGTCAATTTAAGACCACCTACAAAGCTGATAGTCAGATTTTTCCGATTCTTCAAGATCGAATTGGGATGATGATTTTGCTCGTTATCGCAGCCGTGTGTGTACCGCTTTTGGCCAGTGAATACTGGATCAATGCAATTTTGATTCCGTTTCTCATCTTCTCACTTGCCACTCTGGGGCTTAATTTCCTAACCGGCTACGCCGGTCAACTCTCGCTTGGATCTGCAGCGTTTATGGCTGTAGGAGCTTATGCGACCTATAACTTTCAACTCCGCATCGAGGGTATCCCTTTCATTCTCTCGTTCATATTAGGCGGTCTAAGTGCTGCAATGGTTGGGATCTTGTTTGGACTCCCGTCCCTGCGTATAAAGGGCTTTTACTTAGCTGTGGCCTCCTTGGCCGCCCAGTTCTTCGTGGTTTGGTGCCTAACAAAGTTTCCTTGGTTCTCAAACAACAGCTCCTCTGGTGTCATCAGTGCACAAACCCCCCGCCTATTTGGATTTGCATTTGATACGCCGGTGACCAAGTATTTGTTGGTACTATTTATTGTTGCTGGCTTGGCATTGGTTGGAAAAAACTTAGTGCGCTCCTCTACAGGACGCGCTTGGATGGCGGTCAGGGACATGGACGTTGCAGCAGAAGTGATTGGCATACCCCTCATGAAAACCAAACTCATGGCCTTTGCCATTAGCTCCTTTTACTGCGGAATTGCAGGCGCTTTATATGCTTACTGCTATTTAGGTAGCGTCGAGCCCGATGGGTTTTCACTTGATTTATCGTTCAAAATTTTGTTCATGGTGATTATTGGTGGAGTAGGTAGTATTTTGGGGAATTTCTTGGGCGCTGCTTTTATCTTGTTATTACCGATTTTGCTGGACATCACTCTTCCCTTTATTTCGCAATTGCTGCATCTACACATTAGCAACTCCGCTGTCTCGCATATTCAATTAATGGTATTTGGTTCATTAATTATTTTCTTTTTGATTGTTGAACCGCATGGGTTGGCCAGACTTTGGCAAATTTGCAAAGAAAAGCTAAGACTTTGGCCCTTTCCGTACTAAGCACACATTTTTTACTAGAAGTGATAAACCAAGGAGATAAAACTATGAAACCTATCCAAACCTCAGTCTTTGGGGCAATCTTGCTCGCGCTGGCATCGCTATGCAGTGTTTACCCACTGCAAGCACAAGCAGAGGATCAATTTGTTTCAATCCCAAGTTTCCGTATTGGACCTTACGGGCAAAATGGTCAATCGTTTTACGGTGGCTTTATCGATTACTTGAGCTATTTGAACTTAAAGACTGGAGGCGTCAACGGCGTCAAATTTGCATGGGAAGAATGTGAAACGGAATACAACAACGCCAAAGGTGTTGAATGCTACGAGCGACTAAAAGGTAACTCTGGTACTTCTAAAGGCACCGCTATCCACGTCATGTCAACTGGCATTTCTTATTCCATTTTGGATAAAACGCAAACCGATAAAGTCCCCTTGATCATGATGGGCTATGGCCGAACAGATGCCGTCGATGGTTCTGTGTTCCCGTACGCATTTCCGTTGGTGACGACCTATCAGATGCAGGCCTCTGCTATTGTTAAATTCTTAGCTCAAAATAACGGTGGCTCCTTAGCGGGTAAGAAAATTGTTTATCTCTACCATGACTCAGCATACGGTAAAGAACCCATCGTGGCTCTAGAAGCAGAAAGCAAGATCAATCAGTTCAAGTTAACGGAAATACCTGTTGCGCATCCTGGTAACGAACAAGGGACGCAGTGGTTGAAAATTCGTGAAGAAAATCCGGATTATGTGATTTTCTGGGGCTGGGGGGTTATGAACCAAACAGCGCTTAAAGCGGCTCAAAAGGTTGGGTTTCCGCGCGAAAAGATTATTGGCTCTTGGTGGGCGGGGTCTGAGGAGGATGTCGGTCCAGCAGGGGATGCAGCTAAAGGATATATGAGCGCCACGTGGAATGTGGCTGGAAAAAATGTACCCATCATTGCAGACATCGACAAAGTCGTTTACGGAGCTGGCAAAGGCAATATTTCCGATAGAGCCAAAATTGGCACCATTCTTTATAACCGCGGTGTTTCAGCAGCCATCGTCACGGTTGAAGCTGTGCGTCTGGCACAAAACAAGTACGGCAAGGGCAAGGTTGTGACGGGTGAGCAAATGCGCTGGGCCTTCGAGAACCTCAACATCAACAATGCACAGTTGGCTAGCCTAGGTGCTACCGGTCTTTTGCCCGAGATTAAAACATCTTGTGAAAACCATGAGGGTTCCGGAAAAATTAAGATTCAGCAATGGGACGGCTCCAAATGGGTACTTGTGTCCGACTGGATTGAAGGTAATAAAAACCTCATCCATCCGCTTTTTAAGGCTTCTGCAAAAGAATATGCTAAAGAGAAAAACATAACACCCGCCTGCCTCAAGAGCTAATTCAATTAGGTACGTATATGACTCCCTTACTTTCCGTCAACAATATTGAAGTTATTTACGACCATGTCATCTTGGTCTTAAAAGGTGTTTCACTTCAAGTACCTAAGGGTAAGGTAGTTGCTTTACTCGGAGCAAACGGTGCTGGTAAGTCAACCACCCTCAAAGCAATTTCCAATATATTGGCCGCGGAGAGAGGGGACGTCACCAAAGGGAGTATTGACTATAAGAACGAGCGAGTCGATAAGCTCTCACCCAATCAGTTGGTAAAGCGCGGCGTGATTCAGGTCATGGAAGGACGACACTGCTTTGCACACCTCTCCATTGAGGATAATTTACTGACGGGTGCTTATACGCGGGACATCAGTAATGCGCAGGTCAAGCAAGAGCTCGAGAAAATTTACGACTATTTCCCCAGACTAAAAGTACGCAGAAAATCTCAGGCCGCCTACACCTCTGGCGGCGAGCAACAGATGTGTGCAATTGGGCGGGCCATGATGGCCAAACCAGAGATGGTGCTTTTGGACGAACCTTCAATGGGACTAGCGCCTCAAATCGTAGAGGAAGTCTTTGAGATCGTTAAAGACCTTAACAAACGAGAAAACGTGAGCTTCCTTCTCGCAGAGCAAAACACCATGGTTGCTCTGAGATACAGCGATTACGGCTATATCTTGGAGAACGGCCGGGTCGTTATGGACGGCGCTGCAGAGGAGCTCAGAAACAACGAAGACGTCAAAGAATTCTATTTGGGTGTAGCTGCAAATGACGATGAAGAGCGCACATCATTTAAAGAAGTTAAATCCTACCGTCGACGCAAGCGTTGGCTCTCATAATTCTTAACCATGACCTTAGACACACTCGAAACTCGCTCACAACTTGAGAGAGAAAAAGATCTGTTGCACAAATTACCTAGCCAGATTCAACATGCTAAAGAGCATACTGAATATTTTGGGCGAATTTTCTCAGGCATTGATCCGGCAAAAATTACCTCCAGGGATTCCTTGGCTAGTCTCCCAGTCACCCGAAAATCCGAACTCAGTCAAGCGCAAAAGTGTTCGCCCCCCTTTGGCGGCATGAACGCAACTGCGCTCGGTAAGCTCAAACGTATTTTTCAATCCCCCGGTCCCATTCATGAACCCCAAGGATCAGAGTTAGACGGATTCCGCTTAGCCAGGTCACTTCGAGCGGCTGGATTCACTAGAGGTGACTTGGTACACAACACCTTCTCGTATCACTTTACACCAGGTGCTTGGATGCTGGAGGGCGGTGCACACGCTCTTGGTTGTTGTGTATTCCCAGCAGGCGTTGGTCAAACAGAGCTTCAAGCCCAAACTATCGCACACTTAAAACCCAATGCCTATACAGGTACGCCGTCCTTTTTAAAGATTATCCTTGAGAAATCAGATGAACTTGGACTCGATTCAAGCAGCATCAAAAAAGCAGTTGTATCCGGTGAAGCACTGCCGCCAAGCCTTAGGCAATGGTTCAAGGCGAGAGGGATTGTGGTTGTCTCAGCCTACGCAACAGCTGATGTGGGGTTGATAGCCTATGAATCTCCCGCGCTCGGGGTGGGGATGATTATTGATGAAGAAATAATCTTAGAAATCGTTGAGCCCAACGGTACAAAGCCTATGCCTTTGGGTGAAACAGGCGAAGTAGTCATCACCGTTTTTGACAAAGACTATCCCTTAATCAGGTTTGGAACAGGGGATCTATCTGCCGTAGACCCAGCCTCATTAACGACTCCCTCCCCCTGCGGTAGAACAAACCTTCGTATCAAGGGTTGGCTGGGTAGAGCAGATCAAACGACCAAAATCAAAGGTATGTTTGTACACCCCGGTCAGGTACAGGAAATCGTGAGAAAGCACCCCCAAATTGAGCGCGCGCGAGTGGTAGTCAGTGGAAATATTGGCAACGAAGAAATGTCGGTGCTTTGTGAATTGAAGGTAAACACGGACACCGTGTCGGATTTAACAGCGCTGAACGCCGCCATTGTCCAGTCGACAAGGGATATTACAAAACTAAGAGCAACGGTGCGTTTCACCGATCAAAATGCACTCCCAGTGGACGGCAAAGTCATCGAGGATGCACGAACTTACATCTGAAAATACAGAGTCCCAAAGTTTTAGATCAATCGCTATTTGCAAAAATAATTAATTGGTCCCCCTCGCTCACCTGATCACCTTGGGCGTAATTAATATCGGCAATAACACCCTCTAAGGGCGCCGTAATGGTGTGCTCCATTTTCATGGCTTCAACAACTATTAATGGGTCACCGACTCTCACTCGGTCACCAGCTTTGACTTTCACGGCGACCACTTTTCCGGGCATTGGCGCCGTGAGCTTTCCAGCACCTCCCTCTTCTGTGTGAACGACTGCTAGGGGATTTTGGTAGTGCCATTTTTGTTGGCGTCCATCTCGAAATAAGTGAAGGTTGGAGGGGTTGTTTGATTCCGTGAATACACGTGCAGGAAAGATTTTGTTATCCAACGCAATTCTGAAGTTTTCACACTCATGTGTGTAACTAAAAATCCTTCCCTCCCCGTCGTGCGCGAGGGTATCGTTCGCGTAATCTAAATCGATGTCAAATGTCCGCTGGGTGTTGTCCAGCACAAAGGTGAACCTGCGCCTGCTAGACCCATTCATTCTCCAGCCGTCTTGTTTGTGCCACGGCGAATCTATTTCCAAAGCCTTCGAGTTTATTGTTTTTGATTCTTCCGCTAGCTGAGCGGCAACCAAGAATGCAAGACTCTCAAAATCTAGTTCTAAATCCTTTTGTAAAAGCTCCTCCTCGTACCTGGGTATTAAGCCCGTATCCAAGTTGGGTTCGCAAAAGGCGGAGTTCTTAACCAAGCGCCCCAAAAAAGCTACGTTTGTAGCGACGCCAACGATGTTGACTGCCGCTAATGCCGCGGACATCTTGGCAAGTGCAGTCGCTCGGTCTTCCCCCCACACAATTAATTTAGCGATCATGGGGTCGTAATAAGGGCTGATCACATCGCCCTCACGCACTCCTGTATCCACTCTTACGGAGCCAGCCACCTCTTGCGGCAACTTCATTGTGTACAACTTACCCGTTGAGGGGAGAAACTGGTTTTCAGGATTTTCAGCGTAAATGCGCGCTTCTAGCGCATGCCCCTCGACTCGGAGTTCATCTTGCAAAAGCGGTAGCGCTTGACCTGCAGCCACCCTCAATTGCCACTCTACTAAGTCCTGACCCGTAACCATCTCAGTGACGGGATGCTCAACTTGAAGACGGGTATTCATCTCCATAAAATAAAACTGAACTGCTTGACCCGACTCATCCGTTTCTGCGATGAACTCAACAGTTCCCGCGCCTTCGTAATGCACGGCCATAGCTGCATTAACTGCGGCAGTCCCCATGGCACGTTTGAGCGCGGCGTCCACACAGGGTGCGGGTGCCTCCTCCAAAACCTTTTGATGACGCCGCTGTACAGAGCAATCTCTATCAAAGAGGTAGACGCAGTTGCCCTGTTTATCGGCAAATACTTGAACCTCAATATGCCTGGGACGCGATAAATATCTCTCCACCAGTACCTTGTCGTCGCCAAAGCTACTCATGGCTTCGCGCTTGCAAGAGTCTAGTGCCGCATTAAACGAGGCGCTTTCGGTCACGATGCGCATGCCCTTTCCGCCCCCCCCCGCAGAAGCTTTAAGTAACACGGGATATCCGATTTGATCGGCTTTAGTGTGGAGGAAACTAGCATCCTGCTCTTGTCCGTGATATCCGGGTACCAAGGGCACCTGAGCCTTTTCCATCAATGACTTGGCAGCCGATTTGGAGCCCATCGCTTTGATGGCCTGTGCAGGTGGACCAATGAATACCAATCCCGCTTGAACACAGGCTAGTGCGAAGTCTGCGTTTTCTGATAAAAAACCATACCCTGGGTGTATGGCCTGGGCACCATAAGACAAAGCTTTTTCAATGATCAGACTTCCTAAGAGATAGCTCTCCTTAGGGGCTGAATTACCAATATAAACGGCTTCATCACAAACCTGAACATGAAGTGCGTCTTTATCAGCATCTGAATAAATTGCAACTGTTTTAATGCCTAACCTACGACAGGTTTTCGCAACTCGACAAGCAATTTCGCCCCGGTTGGCTATTAGTATTTTGGTGAACAATTAGTTTTTCTCCAGAAACGATTTCATTCGAGCTTGTGCCTCAGCAGTGCCCCTGATATCAGCAATGCGCTTGACTGATTCAGCCCTTAACTTTGCATCAATGGGTTGATTGGCAAAATCTTGTACGAGCCGCTTGCACTCTTTGACTGCGTGTGCGCCGTTTTGGAGTAAGGAGCGACAGGTGCGCTCTAGATGCTGATCTAATTCAGCGGGTGGACATAAAAGGTGTACAAATCCAATTCTGTGGGCCTCTGCTGCCGAGAGTCTCTCCGATGTAATGAAGTAACGTCTAGATGCTTGCTCGCCCATTGCCTTTATAACGTAGGGACTGATCGTTGCGGGCAAGAGACCCAGCCTCGCCTCTGAGAGACAAAAATGTGCATTCTCACTTGCAATAACAATATCACATACAGCGGCTAAACCCACGCCGCCCCCGTACGCATCTCCTTGAACGCGTGCAATGACCGGTAAAGGACAGAGGTAAATCGTACTGAGCATCTTCGCCAATAAAGCGGCGTCAGCCGTATTTTCTTCATAGCTGAACGAGGCCATAGCCTTCATCCAACTCAGGTCAGCGCCAGCGCAAAAACCAAGTCCATTGGCAGCCAAAACAATGACTCGGACATCACTCCTAGAACCTAGATCTTCAAACACACTGGTTAATTCTGAAATGAGCTGCGCGTTGAATGAATTTCTAAGTGCAGGTCGATTCAACGTTACAGTGGCAACGCAGTGCTCAACATGGAGCATCAAGCACGTGTATTCACAGCTTAGATTTGAAGTGCTTGGGTTCATTTTTTCCTCACTGAGTTACATTCTGAAAAGACCAAATTTCGTATCAGCAATGGGCGCGTTAAAACTAGCTGAGATCGCCAAACCCAGTATTCGTCTTGTGTCTTTTGGATCAATCACGCCGTCATCCCACAGCCTAGCGCTTGCATAATAGGGGTGACCCTGCGTTTCGTATTGCTGCCTAAGCGGTGCTTTAAAGGCTTCCTCTTCCTGTGCGCTCCAGGTGCCACCCTTTGCCTCTATACCGTCTCTGCGAACAGTTGCAAGAACACTTGCTGCTTGTTCGCCCCCCATGACAGAGATCCTGGCATTGGGCCACATCCAAAGCATTCTGGGACTATAAGCTCTGCCGCACATGCCGTAGTTTCCTGCCCCAAACGAACCACCAATAATCACTGTGAATTTGGGGACTTGCGCAGTGGCCACAGCAGTCACCATCTTCGCCCCATTTCTTGCGATTCCTTCATTCTCATACTTTCGACCAACCATAAATCCCGTTATGTTTTGAAGAAAGACGAGAGGGATTTTTCTCTGACAGCACAGCTCAATAAAGTGTGCCCCTTTTAATGCGCTTTCCGAGAATAAGATCCCGTTGTTGGCGATGATGCCCACCGGGTAGCCGTCTATGTGTGCAAATCCTGTAACCAGTGTCACGCCAAAGCGAGCTTTAAATTCATCAAACTCAGATCCATCCACCACTCGGGCGATGACCTCGCGAACATCATATGGCTTTCTCGTATCAGCGGGTATAACCCCGTAAAGTTCTTGTGCAGAATACAAGGGTTGAACGCAGGCTCTGCGCAACAGGGGGGACGGTTTCCTGCGGTTTAAATTACCAACGATACTGCGCGCTATGGCGAGTGCGTGAGCGTCATTTTGGGCAAAATGATCAGCAACTCCTGAGAGTCTAGTGTGAACATCTGCGCCCCCCAAATCCTCTGCGCTCACGAGCTCTCCCGTAGCAGCCTTCACCAAAGGCGGACCTGCCAAGAAGATCGTGCCCTGCTCCTTAACGATAATGCTCTCATCGCTCATCGCGGGAACATAGGCACCGCCCGCAGTGCAAGAACCCATCACGACTGCAATCTGCGGTATGCCTTTAGAGGACATATTGGCTTGGTTAAAGAAGATGCGTCCAAAGTGATCGCGATCAGCAAATACCTCATCTTGGTTAGGAAGGTTAGCTCCCCCCGAGTCCACGAGATACACACAGGGCAAATTATTTTGTTCTGCTATCTCTTGAGCGCGAAGATGCTTTTTCACGGTCATCGGAAAATAGGTCCCCCCCTTGACAGTTGCGTCATTACAGATGATCACACACTCCTGGCCAGAGATGCAACCCATCCCCGTAATGAGTCCCGCTCCAGGAGCTGCATCTGCTCCTGATGTCTCTGGATACATTGCGAATGCAGCCAACTGAGAAAATTCCAAAAATGGTGTGCCAGGATCTAACAAGAGTTGCACTCTATCGCGGGGGAGCAACTTGGCTCGGTCCGTATGTTTTTTTCTAGCGCTCTCACCCCCCCCCATCTCTATACGGCTCACTCTGAGTTTCAGATCTGCTACAGCCGATTGCATCACCTGAGTGTTAGCGATAAATTCAGAGTTACGGGTATTTAATTTTGTCTCAAGCTTGGGCATAGCTATGTCTTTCTCTGAGTTAAACCGTTTCAGCAAATAATTCCCGCCCGATGAGCATTCGTCGAATCTCGGAGGTCCCTGCGCCGATCTCATACAACTTTGCGTCCCGCCACAAACGTCCCACTGGATACTCATTCACATAACCATTACCACCAAAGATTTGAATGGCTTCGCCAGCCATCCACGTCGCCCGCTCAGCCGTATACAGAATCACCCCTGCTGCATCTTTTCGAACCTGGCGAGCGTGCTGCGGTCCTAGCGCGTCCAAATGTTTCCCGACCGCATAGCAATAAGCTCTGCAGGCTTGCAGTGTGGTGTACATATCGGCTACCTTGCCTTGAATCAACTGAAATTCTCCAATAGATTGTCCAAACTGCTTGCGCTCATGAATGTAAGGAACAACCGCATCCACACAGGCCTGCATGATGCCAAGTGGACCCGCAGCAAGCACTGCTCGTTCGTAATCCAAACCACTCATTAAGACCTTCACCCCCCCGTTGAGATGACCGAGTATGTTGTCGACTGGAACCCTAACATTCTCAAACACCAACTCGCCTGTGTGCGACCCCCTCATACCCAATTTATCAAGTTTTTGCGCAACCGAGAAACCAGGCATCCCTTTTTCAACAATAAACGCCGTAATGCCCTTCGCACCCGCAAGCGGATCTGTTTTTGCATAGACTACCAACACATCACAATCGGGACCATTGGTAATCCACATTTTGGTTCCATTGAGGATGTAATGACCGTCGCGCTCAACAGCGCCTAGCTTCATACTAACGACATCAGATCCTGCATTAGGTTCACTCATGGCCAACGCGCCTATAAAGTCCCCTGAGACTAGTTTAGGCAAATATTTTTTCTTCTGCTTTGATGTACCGTTGCGGTGTATTTGGTTGACACATAAGTTTGAATGTGCGCCGTAAGATAGCCCAACTGACGCTGAGGCACGTGAGATCTCCTCCAATGCGACCATATGAGCCAGATAACCCATATTGGCGCCCCCGTACTCCTCGGCTACGGTAATCCCGAGAACCCCAAGGTCTCCCATTTTCTTCCACTGTTCCATGGGGAATTGATCCGTTTTGTCTATCTCAGCGGCTCGAGGTGCGATTTCTGTTTGAGCATAAACACGGACCGCGTCGCGCAAGGCATCTATGTCCTCGCCCAAATAAAAATTGACTCCAGGTATATCTCTCATCGCTACTCCCTATTTATGACTCAGATTTTTGACAACACACATCGTCATCAGCATCGTTGCGCACAACTTTCGCTGACCCTCTTTTTCAACAAACACATCTCCCTGACAAACAATCAAGGTCCGACCAGCCTTTAAAACTCTGCCCACAGCGATCAAGCGTTCCCCGTCAGCAGGGGATAGAAAATTTATTTTGTACTCTGCTGTTAAGGATGCTTCACCGTCTTGTAGTTGTGAGATAGCCGCGTACCCACACGCCGAGTCTGCCAATGCCCCAATCCCACCGCCATGGAAAAATTTATGCTGCTGCGAGACAGCATCTGAATATGGCATTGAAATCTCAATGTGTCCGTGATCAACTCTTTCTAACGTTGCGTTAAAGGTTTTCATTAACCCTTGATTAGAAAAACTATTGACCAGCTCCGCTTTTCTGTCCGGTAAGAGTTCGCGCATCACACCCTTTCAATTGAATTGTGTGACGTAATTTACTTGACGTTAACGTAAAGGTCAAGTAGTAAAAACCCATCAAATAAAATTAATGTTCAATAAAATCAATACTTTACCAATACAACAAGAAATTGACGATGATAAAAAAACTGATATTTAGCTTTTTTTCGGTCTCAATTTTGGTTTTTTTGCAGAAAGTAGCGTTTTACACTGCTCTTCGTGAAAGGTGAGCTCTTTCAACTGATCGCTTAAATCCTCCATCTGTTGCTCTAAGGTTTGGCGGTGCTTGGCCAATACTTGAATAAACCGCTCCAATTGCAAAGCACTTCCGCCTGGTTTGTTATAAAGGTTGATATCTAATATCTCCTTTATCTCAGCGAGTGAGAAACCAAGTCGCTTACCCCGCAGAGTCAACCTGAGACGGGTGCGATCACCTGCTGAGTACACGCGTATTTGAGAATTTTTTCCACCCCTTTGCGGGGACAAAAGTCCCTGATCCTCATAAAACCTAATTGCACGGTGAGTGACGTCAAACTCATCGGCTAGGTCAGCAATTGAGAAAAGAGATTTTTTTACGGGTTTGACGGGCATTGTTTTTAAAAGACGAGCTCACAGCATGGATCAAAAGGTTGCTGCTCTTGTTCACCAAGCGTGTAATTCATTGTTTGGAAATTGCCCGCTTTGAACAGCTGCGACATAGGCCTCAAAGGCTTGTTGGATACCGCTGGTCTCAGCTAGAAAATTACGCACGAATTTAGGCGCTCTGTTCATATTAGCACCCAACATGTCATGCATCACTAAAACTTGCCCCGAAGTTGCGTTACCCGCGCCTATACCAATGGTCGGGCAAGTTTTTAAGTCTTGGGTAATAAGCTTTGCCAAATCTGTTGGGACCATCTCCAAGACCAACATACTGGCCCCGGCCTGTGCAAGGGCATTAGCCTGTTGGCGCACTATGCCCCCCTTGTCCCCTCGGCCTTGAACTCGGTACCCTCCCAGTGCATGAATAGTTTGGGGAGTTAGCCCTAAATGCGCACAGACGGGAATTCCTCTTTCAACTAAAAAAGCGACCACCTCTGCAGTCCAGCCACCCCCCTCAAGCTTCACCATATTCGCACCCGCTTTGAGCAATTCAACCGCACTGCGCAGAGCTTGCTCCCTAGACTCTTGATAACTCCCAAAGGGTAAGTCACCAATCAACCATGCAGCCCCTTGCACGCGTTGTAACCCTTTGTGGACGCTCTCAACGTGATAGCACATCGTCTCCAAACTGACCCCTAATGTGTTGGGCAGTCCCTGGGAGACCATTCCAAGTGAATCACCCACCAAAAGGGAGTGCACCCCAGCCGCGTCGGCCAGTGCCCCAAAGGTTGCGTCGTAGGCGGTTAGCATGGCGATTTTCTCGCCCCTGGCGTGCATTGCCAATAGTTCAGGCAAATTCAATTGCTTTCTTATGGGACGCCCTGCAGAGGCATTTAATGTTTCATAGGGTGTACTCGGCGAATTACCTAAAGACATACCACCATCCCAGCTATCAATATGGAATGGGCATCATATCCCATCCGAATGGGGCCACAAAACATGGGGGAATTCAATCCAGATTCAAGCACTTGATTAAATCTGATGGTATGATTCTCAACGAATTTAATTAAATTAATCTGGAAAATCCCTTAATCTGGAGCCTTCGAAATGAATTTCGGACTTACAAGTGAGCAACTAGCTATCCGTGATCACGTCAAGACATTACTGGATGATGTCTGCAACATGGAATATGTCGCACGTTGCGATGAGAAAGCGAAGCCCCCCGTAGAGGCATTTCAAGCCCTCGCCAAACACGGTTGGCTTGGCCTCATTGCACCCGAAGAATACGGTGGCGCAAATGGTTCTGCTACAGATTTGGCTGTCCTTTTAGAGGAAACAGGAAACCACTTTGAGGAACTGGGTCTTTGGTTATTTAGAACCTATACCTTTGGTTGCTACGCCATACTGAAAAATGGTACTGAAGCTCAGAAACAGTTTTTCGTACCCAAAACAATCAGCGGTGAATTTAGCTATGCCTTCGCGCTCACAGAACCTGACTCAGGCTCTGACGCGGCGTCCCTTCGCACTCGCGCTGATCCTGATGGTGACCACTACATCATTAATGGTCGCAAACAGTTCATCTCTGGCTTTGATATCTCCGACTATGCCCTAGTTGCACTGCGCACCAACCATTTGGTCAAAAAACAACTGGGCATCAGCACTTTTTTAGTAGACACCAAATTACCCGGAATTGAAGTTCGCCGCATTCCCACACTCGGTCAACACTCCATCGGCACGACAGAGGTTACCTTCACCAACGTTCGGGTTCCCGCAACCGCTTTGCTGGGGGAGCTCGACAAGGGATGGTCGATCTGCGAGGACACGCTGCGCTACGAACGGTTGTGTCTTTCTGCAGCGCGAATTGGTGCCGCACGAAACGCATTTGACTTTGCCCTTGATTACGCTAAAAACCGCATCCAGTTTGGTAAACCCATCAGTAGCTTTCAAGTCATTCAGCATAAATTTGCTGATATGAAAGTGCTGCTGGACACGGCCCAAACCATGCTCCACCGCTATGCCTGGTTGATGGATAACGGTCAAGCTGAGAAGGCCGACACAGCTGTGCTCAAATACTTAGTAGGCGAGAGCTATAAGTCGATCTCTGATACCTGCCTTCAAATACTGGGAGGATACGGTTATTGCATGGAGTATCCCATGCAACGCTTCTTTAGAGACTCAAGATTGGCCACAATTGGAGGGGGCACCTCCGAGATTCAAAAAACCATTATTGCGTCAACACTGGGGATTTAAGTTCCAAATACTTATTGACCAACTCAAGGGCGGGGGTCATAGGCTCTTCGTCCACGACGCGCGTCACAAGCCCCCAGCTGTGGGCTTGATGTGCGTCGATCAATCGTCCACTCAAAGCCATATAAGACAACGCTCGCTGGGTGGCCATTAATTGCACAGACTTCACTATTTGACCACCAGGCACGAAACCAAAATTGATTTCGGGCAAGCCGAATTGAGCATTTTTGCTAGCAAAAACCACATCCGAGCACTGCAAGATAGGCAAGGCTCCCCCTAAACAGTATCCTTCGACTGCGGTGACGATAAATTGCGGCATTTGCCTGAGCAAGTGACAGCGCCAGTGTTCTGTGGCTTTGCGAGCTTTTTGGATCAGCTCGGGTGAACGGGTTGAGCTGTCAAAAAAATCTTTCATGTCCATCCCGGCCGAGAAATGCCCGCCGATGCCGTGAAACACAAGGATTCGAATATCTTCACGAAAGCGCGTTTCAAGCAAAATTTGCTCGAGTGCAAGAGTCAACTCAACGCCAATGGCATTGCGCTTTTCGCCTCTATCAAGGCCAATCATTCTTGCCCCAGGAATGCGATCATCAATTTTTATCATTCTTTAACGCCCCAAGCCGGGCTTGCTTTTCCCAGCCAAAAAGCTGGCCACAGCACTCGCACGGGTTGCACTACCCTCGCTCACAGCTTGCAACGCCTTTAACTCTGCAAACTTTGCTGCAGTGAAATTTACGCTCGCATCCCAACTCATTGAACCAACGTGGGCTAAAGTATCTTTAGTGAATTTCACCGCTAACGGATCTTTCTCGGACAAAGTTTTGGCCAGCGATTGCACTGCCTCCACAATCTCTTGTGCTGAGGAGCTAAAAGTCACCAACCCACTTTGCTCAGCTGCGTTTCCATCAAAATATTGCTCACAAATCGAGTAGTAGGACCTTGCACGTGCACTCATACAACTGGGTCCGTCTGCACCGCCTGGAATGAGGGCCAGTAACCCTAGTTCGTCTTGTGCAAAGAAGAATTGTGAATCATCCTGCGCATAAATAATATCGCAGCCCTCTATCAACCTAATACCTACACCGCTACATCTCCCGCGCACTAAAGCGATGACTGGCTTAGATAACAATTTGAGTGTGCGGGTCCGCAGTTGTTGGACCAACTCCATTGCATTTTTAATACGTGCACGCTCCTCCATCGAATCGCCTGTCTCAGCGCGTGCAACCAGGCCAGCACAAAAATCCGGTCCACTCCCCTGTACGATCAACACGCGAACAGCCTCGTCGGCGTCGGCCTTTTGAAATAATGCAAATAAGTCGTGAATGACTCTTAAATCCCAGAAGAAGGAGGCGTCCTTTTGACCAATCGATACCGTTAGGACACCTTGTTCTAGTTGAGTCTGAATGGAGCATTCACCCTCGGCATTTGCATATTGGACAGAGTTAGACAAACAGTGCTCCCAGTTTTAAAAGTCGCGTTATTGAAAGTTACAGCCCAAAAGCTCAAGGCGCCCGAAATCCAGCTGCTGCAAAGCGAATCAACTGCTCAAGAGCAGTGGGTCCATCGCTACTGTCTACGGCCTTCTCGGTCAGCGACTCAATGCGCCCGGGCATAGCCATCGTGTAGACCATGGAGCCCAATAAAAAATGAAATCGCCAGTGCAACTCCGCTGGCGCGAGACCAGGAAGTGCCTTAGTCAGTGCATCTAAGGCGAGGCGACTGGAGTCATTGAATGTTTTATCAAGCACTCGACGACGAATCTCCTCTCGCTCAAAAGACAACCTTGCCCTCAAGAGCGTAAACGCAGCACCTTGCTTGGTGTTCAAGGACTCAAAAGCAGGCTGTAAAAAGGCTCTTAAAACATCCTCCAGCTCAGGTATGCCTTGTCGGTTGAGTTTTACCTGTGACAACAAGGCCATCCGATTGTCTGCAATGGGCTGTGCCCGGAGTTCAAATATTTTTTCTAGGACAGCGATCTTGGATCCAAAATGATAGTGTAAGGAGGCACTATTAACACCGGAGCTTGAGGTGATCTCCCGCAAACTCACACCGTCTACTCCGCGCTCACTGAATAATTTTTCAGCTGCCTGCAGGATCCTCTCAGGTGTACTTAGTGTTTTGGGCTGCCGTACGCGGGCGGTTTTGACCATGGCGAATCACTTATTAATGACAACATTTGACAGTTTAGTCCAAAATTAATTTCGGGCAGAGTCCTTGCCAATACATATCCAGAAAAACCACTGTTGACCAAATTTAAATCATATGCTTTAATCGATTGTAACAAAACAATTTACACTTATATATTTAACATTTAGCCTTTTCTTCGAAAAAACCTATGATGCCCGAATCACCCCACCCAACCGTACTATTAGAAAAACGTGGTTCAGTTGCAATCGTAACGCTCAACAGGCCAGAGGTGATGAATGCGATTAACCTCCAAATGCGAAATGACTTGCATGCGCTGATGAGCGAGTTGCGAAGAGATAGCGCAGTCGCCGTCGTTGTCCTCACCGGCTCGGGTGACAAAGCCTTTAGCTCCGGGATGGATCTGAAGGAGTTTGCTGAGCAACTCAAGAGCGTACCTTTGAGTGAGCTGCGCAGATACAGATGGGAAAAGGGCGAAGGTTTAGCTGATTTTGATAAACCCATCATTGCTGCCGTGAACGGACTAGCCATTGGCGGGGGCATTGAGCTTTGTTTGCAGTGCGATATTTGCTTTGCAAGTGATACCGCTAGCTTTACATTTGCAGAGGTCAGCCGTGGCTTATTGCCCGGCAACGGTGGTACCCAGCGTCTAGCTCGCCGGATTGGCCGTGCTCATGCGCTTGAGATGATCTTATCTGCTCGCAAAATCTTGGCCCATGAAGCACTCGAAATGGGACTAATTGACCACCTCGTTCATGCATCAGAGTTGATGGACCGTGCCCTATTGCTTGCGGATCAAATAGCCGCCAACGCGCCAGTTGCAGTTCGCTCAGCCAAACAAGCCGTTGTTCGCGGCTTGGACCTCTCATTGCAAGAGGGTCTCAATTTAGAGAGGGATTTAGCCACCTTTTTATATACCACCGAGGACTCAAGAGAGGGACCGCGCGCCTTCATTGAAAAACGCTCTCCTCAGTGGCAAAACCGTTGAAATTTGATTGAGACCTGATTGAGATTTGCATATGTATAAAACTTTGATGTTCGCACCTGGTTCACGTTCCGAATTACTCAAAAAATCACAACTTGGCGACGCAGACGCTCTCATTTTTGACTTAGAAGATTCTGTAGCTCTTAACGCCAAAGACGCAGCCCGTGAGAACGTTCGTGAAACACTCTCACAAGGCTGCTTGAAGCCATTCTTTTTAAGAATCAACAATCCACGAGCTGGGGATTACTTAGCTGATCTTCGCGCCGTTGAGCAGGCCACCTCTCAGCAAAACCTCATGGGAGTCATTCTCCCTAAAGCAGAGGTTGTGAAAGATATTGAGCTCTTGGATGAAGCCTTGAAAGTCGTTGAATCAAAATGCAACATAACGCTCGGCAGTTTAAAAATACTGCCTTTGATCGAGACGTGTATGGGACTTCGAAATACATTTGATGTAGCCTCAGCAAGTCCCCGCATCTGCGGCGTCTCATTAGCCAGTGCCGAGCAAGGAGACTTTATGTTAGACCTGGGCGGTCAGTGGACACCCCAAAGTCTTGCGCTGTCCTATCCTCGAAGCAAAATGGTTATCGACGCCCGGGCTGCTGGAGTGCAGTGGATAGTTGACGGTGTCTTTATGAATTTGAATGATCTTGATGCGTTAAGAGTTGAGTGCAAAATTGCACGTGAACTTGGATTCGTTGGAAAAATGGCCATACACCCAACACAACTTCCCATCATGCACGAGGTGTTTACGCCTTCTCAAGCAGAAATCGAATATGCACAGGGGCTGTTGGAAGCGTTTGCGCAGGCAGAATCGCGCGGATTAGGCGCTGTACGGTATCAAAATATGATGATCGACTATGCAAATGTTCGTCTTGCTCAACGCACGCTCTCACTCGCAGGCAAAAATTGAATTCAAACTTGCAACCCCTCTTAATGCCCCAACCCATGAAGGCGATCAACACACCATGCACAGAGTTTATGAGGGACGCATACGCGCCCTTGCGAAACCTGCAGGATATTGAAACGGTTGAAAAAATTCCGTTAGAAGAACGCATCACGCGTTGGGACTTTGCACAAAACCTGTTAGACGGTTGCCGTTTTAACCCAAAACACCCCGCCATTATTGCTACACACAGAGGGGATATTGACGGACCCATACACACTTGGACATTTTTCGAGCTTGAACGACGCTCTGTGCAGTTTGCCAACTTACTACACTCCCTAGGTATCCAATCAGAAGACGTGGTTGCGGTTGTAAGCCCCACTGTTCCTTCGTTATTTTCCACGTTGATTGGGGCCCTATTAAGTGCCCGCCCTTTTCCAATCAATTGGATGCTCGACTCAAATGCTTTGGCTGATCTGCTTGTACAAGCGAATGTGAGAGTAATTGTTTCGCTGGGTCCTACGCCAGGATTTGAGATTTGGGAAAATGTTTGTGCAGCAGTAGACAAAATCACCCAAGAATACGGTACTTCAATTAAGGTATTTACGCTACACGACCCCTTTGAGAGCAAGCATACAAGTGATCTACTAAGCTGTGCAGACAACCAACCTAGCGATTCCCTCACGTTTGAGCGTCCCTATGCAACTCGCGACCAAATTGCTTGCTATGTTCACTCAGGAGGCACTACAGGCCATCCCAAAATAGTTAAAGTCAAGCACGGGGGAATGGTTTACCGCCAATGGGCAGCAAACCTGGGTCTAGCGTTTACTTCCCGCGATGTTGTTTTATCGGATACGCCCCTTTTTCACATTGGTGGTTTACTGGTTCGGGGGTTGGTTAGCACCGCTGATGGACACAGCACCGTTATCCCAAGTCTTTTTGGAGCGCGCGATAAGTCCTACATCGCTAATTACTGGCGCTACATTGAACGCTTTGGGATAACTCAAATTTCAGGGGTACCTACAACCTTATCGGTACTCGCCAAAACACCACCCACCCACGAAGTGATCTCCTCACTTCGCCCATTCTTTGCAACCGGCTCAACCGCCATCGCACCAGCCGTGCAAGCCCGTATCGTAGAGATCACAGGATCTAGAGCTTTGCAAAGCTACGGCATGACTGAGAATACAAGCCACGCAACGCTTGATCCAAGAGACGGGCCCTACCGAGAGGGTTGCTCTGGAATTCGAGTCCCTTATACAAACATCCTTATTGTCAAAATGTCAGAGGACGGACAGGCCATACAACGTTACTGCGAACTAGGTGAGGTTGGCATGGTCATCGTCAAGGGTCCCGGAGTATCCGCTGGATATTTAGATCCCGAGCACAACAAGGGCGTGTTCCTTGCTGACGGCTCTTTAGTGACGGGTGACTTAGGGTGTTTGGATAGCGATGGATTCATTCGAATCAGCGGTCGACAAAAAGACATCATTATTCGAAGTGGTCACAACATTGAACCACGCTTGATTGAGGACGCATTGCTAAGGTGTCCAGGCGTAGCGCTCGCTGCTGCAGTGGGGAAACCCGACGCCCATGCAGGTGAATTACCCATTGCCTACGTTCAGCTCCATCCTGGAGCGAACGTTAGCGAGCAAGAACTCATGGAATTAGCGTCAACACATATTCCAGAGCGACCCGCAATCCCCAAAGAAATTATTTTCTTAGATCACATTCCACTAACAGCGGTGGGCAAACCCCAGAAACATATTCTTCAAATTGACGCGGCAAAACGAAGCTTTAATCAAGCCCTCCAAGGTGTCAGTGGCCCTTGGACTCTGGATGTTGACATCTCAGGGGGGGGGCTCAGACTAAAGATTATGATTGCACCATCTGAGACCACCGTCATTGAGCAGATCAAGAAAGTACTTTCCAATTTCGCTATTCAACACCAATTTATAGAGCCGTGAAAATACTCGAAATCCGCGAGATAAGCGTACCGCTGAGAACGCAGATGCGAAATGCTGTGTTCGATTTCAGTGAGATGACAACCTCTGTCGTGGCGGTTAAAACAGATGTCCTTGTGAACGGACAACCTGTGATCGGTTACGCATTTAATTCAACTGGGCGTTATGCCTGTGGCGAGGTCATGCGTACGCGCATGATTCCTCGACTCTTAAAAGCCTCACCCGATAGTTTGCTGGACCCAGCCAGTGGTCTGATTGATCCTGCGCTCGCACTCGCTTGCATGACTCAAAGAGAAAAACCTGGAGGTCACACGGAGCGCTCTATAGCGGTTGGGACCATAGAGTGTGCCCTATGGGACGCCCTTGCTAAAGTCAAGAGGATCCCACTTCACACACTGCTTGCAGAGCGTTTTAACGCAGGCCAACAAGTTCAGGAAGTCCCTTGCTATGTTGGCGGTGGCTGGTACGCACAGGACAAAGGTCTGTCAGACCTGAGAGATGAAATCAAATCGAGACTTCAAGAGGGCTATACCCACATGAAGATCAAGGTGGGGGGGGTCAGCCTGGCCGATGATTTAAAACGTATTGAAACCTCTATTGCGATCTTAGGAGACCCAGGGCACCTTGCAGTTGATGCAAATGCAGGGCTGGATCATAAACGCACATGGGAGTACGCCAACGCACTGGCACCCTTCGGGTTGAGGTGGTTTGAAGAGCCTACAGACCCACTTGATTTTGAGCTCCTCTTTGAGTTGTCTAAACATTACGCACCTGCGATTGCAACGGGTGAGAATTTGTTTTCAACTCAAGATATTCAAAATTTACTGCGCTACTCGGGGCTTCGGGCAGGTCAGGATATTTTGCAAGTCGACATCCCGCAGTCCTACGGCATTACTCAATTTACCAAAACTTTGCAGGTCCTGCGAGATCAGGGATGGTCCTCTCATCAAGTCTTTCCGCACGGTGGTAACCTGATGACCTTGGCCATCGTCGCTGGCTTGGATCTTGGGGGGTGCGAAGCATACCCAGGGGTTTTTGGCGTTTTTGCAGGATTCAATGATGACGCACAGATTGAAAACGGGATGATTAGGTTGTCTGATAGACCAGGAATTGGTTTCGAGGGACAAAACGAGTTGTACGAATTAATGCATCATATTTTTTAACTCAGGAGAAGGTTATGGTTACTCACACCGAAGAAGGACATTGCGATATTCGCCGAAAAAGCGTTCTGGGTCTCATGCTATCTGGCTTGTCAGCGTTTGCAGCTCCATCCTGGGCGCAAAGCAAGTGGCCAGACCGTTTGATTCGCATCGTTGTGCCCTTCGTACCCGGAGGTCCACCTGACGCCGTGGCGAGAATTATTCAAGCCAAACTCTCTGAGACCCTTGGGCAAGCCGTGGTGATTGATAACAAAGGCGGAGCTGGGGGGAACATAGGTGCGCAGTCGGTCGCTAAATCATTGCCCGACGGCAACACGATCTTAATTACTTCCACCGCATTTGCAATTAACACTCAATTTGTGGAGTCCGGCTATAACGCTGAGAGTGATTTTCTGCCAGTGACTATCGCGGCCACTCAACCCCACGTTGTTGTAACTCATCCTAGCCTGCCAGTTCGGAGTTTAAAAGAACTCATAAGCCTTGCAAAGACTTCTCCCCTGGCATTTGCGACCCCTGGTTCGGGTACAGCACCTCACCTCACAGCTGAGAGGTTGTTCAATCTCACACTCAAACTCGACATGACGCCGATCCATTACCGCGGCGCTGGACAAGCCGTGGGGTCGGTGGTCGCTGGTGAACCCAAGATTGGTTGCATGGCGATGGCTGGGCCCTTGCAAAATATTAAGGCCGGAAGACTTCGCGCACTCGCAGTAACTAGCCCGCAACGCTTAGCCTCACTCCCCGATGTGCCAACACTTGGGGAATTAGGATACCCCAACTTTCTTGACTCAACTTGGGTTGGGGCGTTCTTACCAACTGGTACGCCAGCCGCCATACAATCAAAATGGTATGAGGCGCTCTCTAAAGTATTGGCAATGCCTGAAATTAGGGAAAAAATTCAAGCTCAGGCTTTTGAATCGTTGACTGAGACTCCTGCAAAAACTACAGAGTATCTTCATGAAGAA
>CAIKNE010000010.1 GCA_903828695.1 uncultured Burkholderiales bacterium
ACTCGTTGAAAAGCTCATTCAATATGAGGCAGTGCACGATATCCGCAGTTGGGGCGATCTTAAGAACCGCTTAGACTCGGACCGTAGGTGTTACGGTTTCTTTCACCCAAGTCTACCCAACGAGCCACTGATCTTTGTTGAAGTGGCGCTCTTAAACGACATCGCTGACAGCATTACGCCGCTGTTGGATGAGTCCGCTGCTGCGCAAGATATTAAGAAATCAACAGTGGCTATTTTTTACTCTATCAGTAACACGCAAACAGGCTTGAAGGGAGTAAGTTTTGGGGATTCGCTGATCAAGCGGGTTGTTCAGGTTTTAAAGGATGAATTCATTAAGTTGCGAGTTTTTGCGACTTTGTCCCCCATCCCAGGATTTAGGACCTGGGCGACCAAAAATATTGAAGAGCTGTGGTCCCACTTAGATGCCAAAGAACTGGCTGCTTTGGGACGCGCCATGGGCAAAGAGCTGAAAGACGAAAAGGACCCCAAAGAGGGCAAGGAAAGTAAGGCTGGCAAAGAGCCCCCAACTGCTCAAGACTTTCTAGCCATCTCAGAGCAGGCGCTCACTTGGGATGAAAAGTCCCCTCTACGTATTTTTATGACCCGCTGCGCTGCGACTTATCTGGGCGCGTCCAAAGTTGGCTCCAGTCCAGCAGATGCAGTTGCTCGCTTTCACCTCTCCAACGGCGCACGCATAGAGCGACTGAACTGGGGGGCTGATCCATCCACCAAGGGCATGCGTCAATCATGGGGACTGATGGTGAATTACTTGTATGACCTCAAGCGACTGGATAAACACAGACGAGCCCTGAATGCAGGCTCTATCCCAGCGTCCCCAGCCGTTGAGGACTTGATTATCGAGTTAAAGTAAATAGATGACCCTTACCCCCATTCACATTCAGCCCCAGGCCCAGCCCCGGATCACGCAGAGTTTCGTGGACAAAGCGCATTCGCCTGCTGGCTACCTTAGTACCGCGCTCACCAAGCCTACCCAGCGCAGAGCCTTTATAGCTGGTGCGCTTGGCGTGAGTTCGGTTGGGCTTTTGGGGATGGGTCCGATGGGTCCGTTGGTGCCATTTGGGCTTCCTACAGAAAATTCTTTAGTTGACCTGTGCGCTGGCAGGCATGAGCAAACTAAGCCGTATTCAACTGACACTCAGAGGATTGCACAGGACGACTGGTGTCTTTGGATCAACACCCTATTTGTCCCGCATAAGCTTGAAGAGTTAATTGCCAAAGTACGCGCAAATCCGGGGCGATTTGAGTTCAACTACGCGCAGGTTATTGGGGAGGGTGCTCAGGCTAGAAAAATGCATCAATTCACCAAGCACCACTCCTTACGATTGGAGGAAATTACTTTTAAGAGTTGGGATGCAGCGCACAATGCCTTATCTAAGGGCCTTGTAGATATGTTTTTTGCACCTATCGGCCTAACCCTGGGTCGTTAGTCGACTACTAAATGCTACCCGCCCCACCACATCCCCGACATTCTTAATCTCATTGATTGCTGCAAACTGGAGGCTCATGCCTTTAGGGCCTTTATCCCTCTTTAGCGCCTAAGCAAAATAGCAAGATTAAAATATCGCGCTCAGCCACTCATAAAAACACTCAAATTTAAGGAATCCTCATGTCTGGTCCACTCTCGCACATTAAAGTTCTTGACCTCTCCCGCGTTCTGGCAGGTCCATGGGCTGCGCAGAATTTGGCAGATTTAGGTGCCCAAGTCATCAAAGTGGAGAGGCCCGGTAAAGGGGACGATTCACGAGCCTTCGCGCCTCCCTACCTCAAAGATACAAAGGGCCAGGCAACCAAAGAGTCTGCGTATTACTGCGCTGCCAACAGGGGAAAGAAATCAATCACCATTAACCTCTCCAGTGAGCAGGGACAAAAGCTTGTGCGAGAACTGGCAAAGGATGTGGACGTGATCGTTGAAAACTACAAGGTCGGGGACCTTGCACGCTACGGCTTGGGGTACGAGGATATCAAGTCCATCAATCCGGGGATTATTTACTGTTCTGTCACTGGATTTGGACAAACGGGACCCTACAAAGACAGGCCCGGGTATGACTTCATGGCTCAGGGCATGGGCGGCTTAATGAGTGTTACGGGTGAGCGCGATGATTTACCCGGCGGAGGCCCTCAGCGTGTGGGCGTGCCTATTATTGATATGAGTACCGGAATGTACGCAAGTGTTGCCATCTGTGCTGCGATCGCGCACCGCGCCGTAACCGGCCAGGGACAGTGGATTGATGTCTCACTCTTGGACTCTTGTGTAGCCCTCTTGGCCAACCAAGCTATGAACTTCTTTGCAACGGGTGAGTCCCCAAGCTCTTTGGGCAATGCGCATCCCAACATCGTGCCTTATCAAACCTTTAAAACCGCAGATGGTGCAATCATCCTTGCCTGTGGAAATGATAATTTATTTAAAAAGTTCTGCGAACTCGCTGAATGCACTCACCTAGCCCAAGACCCCCAGTACGCAACCAACGGTGAGCGCGTCAAAAATAGAGAGGAGCTTACGCGGTTGCTTAATTTGGTTTTCTTAAAACACACCACCAAAGAGTGGGTGAAATTACTGGATGAGGGCGGTGTTGCCAATGGACCCATCAATAAGATCGAGGAGGTTTTCCAAGAACCTCAGGTCCAAGCGCGCGGTATGCAAATTGAATTACCACACGCAGTAGCGGGCAAAGTAACCTTGGTTGCATCCCCTATGAAGTTCTCTGAAACCCCCATTAAACACGAGATGCCACCCCCTGCATTGGGGCAGCATACGGATGAGATTTTGAGCCAGTTATTGAAGAAAACAAGCGACGAAATTGCTGAATTAAAAGGCGCTGGTGTTGTCTAAACTCTAATACCTTCAGGTTTAAATCTCAAAGATGCAGCATCAATGTGCTGCATCGGCTACTTTTTGCTCATACGCTTGTTTGACTGCTTGTCCTAAATCGAGCACCGCCATGGCGTAATAACTGCTCCAGTTGTAGCGTGTGACCACATAAAAATTCTCAGTCCCGGCCAGGTATTCTCGCTGATCATTGCCGTTTTGCAACTCAATCAATGCGAGTTGTCCGGCGTAGTTCTTGCCCTCCGCGCTGAGCAGTGCGCCTTTGGCCTCAAAGGCCTGTGCGCTAAAGGTTGGCAATATATCGGGCAAGAGCAGCGCCTCCAAATCTATTTTGGGAGAGTTTAGATCGACCGAGAAACGGGCTGGTACGCCTGCTTGCCATCCAAACATTTTGAAATAATTTGCGATCGAACCAATCGCGTCCTTACTGCTGTGAACCAGATCAATGCGTCCATCATGGTCATAGTCCACAGCAAACTTGGCCAAACTGCTCGGCATGAACTGGGCAGCGCCCATTGCGCCGGCATAACTGCCAAGGACCTCGACCGCTGTGCTGGGTGAGCGGGAGAATTGCTCTTTTAAGAAAAACCCAAGTTCATTTTGAAAAAACGTTTGTCGCTCCAAAGCTCTGGGGTGCTCCGGGGGAAACGAAAGGCTAAGCGTTGCCAGTGAGTCAAGCACGGGATAAGCCCCCATGTGTTGACCGTATAAGGTCTCTACCCCAAGGATACCGATAACGATTTCAGGTGCTACCCCAAAATCACGTTCTGCTTGTTCTAAGGTCAAGGCATTTTTCTGCCAAAACTGGACTCCCAGGCCAATACGCTTGGGCTCAATAAAGCGAGCTCGGTATGCGTGCCAGTTCTTTTGAACGGGGGTTGGTGCTGGCATCATCTGTTGCACAGCATCTGGAATAAGGTGAGCGTTGGCGATTTGCTTGATCACCCACTCTTTGGGTAAATCCTGGTCTTGGGCAATTCGCGCGCCCAGCGCCTGGACTGCCTGTGTTTCACCGAACGAGGCTAGTCGCAGAATTTTGGATTTTGAGCTGTATTTAACGCTCTTACCCTGTGTTCCAGGGTGGTGTTGGTTGAGCGCAGACCAAGAGGGGTGTTGTTTTTTTGAAGGGTGCGAAACGCCAAGACCAGCTTGGATCCCTTGGCTATCACTGCTGCTTATGCCTTGAGCCTGGACTTGGACTTGGACTTGGGCATGGGCATGGGCATGGACCTGATCTGGTATACCCATTAACATTCCAATAAGTACAACAACCCCCGCAACCCCAGCAACCCCAGCAACCCCAGCAACCCGAAGCTGAGAAAGTCCATGAGCAGCATATTTGAAAAAGGCCGAGTCTTTGCAGGTTAGTTTGACGACGCGCTGGGGCTTGCCTGATACATGAGCGGGCAAACAGGGTTGGGCGGCGAAGAATTTAACATACTGCGAGGTCTGGGTCATGAACGAAGGTTGGGGGGTGTAATTTAAAATGAAAGCTGACCTCGGGAGAGTTTAATCGGGATACAAAATTTTAGCTGATATAAAGTTAATCTAAGGTGGATGTAAGATGCACAGGTTGTATTAGTTGCATGTCTTGTGTACCAGGAGCCCGCAGCGTGCTAAGCTTTAGGGTCAGAGAGGCTGCTTTGCGCTTTGGGTTGGAACTGGGTGGCTTGCGGCTCGTTTGTTAAAGTTGAAAAGTGTGTTCAATGAATAAAACTGGTTTTTATACACACCCACAGTGTTTACTGCACGAGATGGGAGAGGGTCACCCTGAGTGTCCAGATCGGTTACACGCTATTTTTGATCGGTTATTGATGACGGGGCTAGATATCGGACTTGAAAATATTCAGGTCGGACCAGCTGCGATCAGCGACCTGGAGTTGGCACACGCGAGAATGCACATCGCCGCCTTAAGGGGGCTCTCGGATCAGCTGATGGATGATATCTCGGCGGGTGGACCCACTCACGTGCAAGTTGATCCCGACACGTCAATGAACTCTCATACTTGGAATGCACTGTTGTACGCCGCAGGAGCAGCTATTGAGGCGACAGATGCAGTGATAGCAGGCGATTTGCAAAATGCGTTTTGTGCGGTTAGACCCCCAGGACACCACGCGAAGCGTGACAAAGCGGGTGGATTTTGTTTTGTGAATAACGTCGCTGTAGCAGCCAAACACGCGCTCGAGCGACACGGACTCAAACGTATTGCAATTGTTGATTTTGACGTTCACCACGGGGACGGAACCCAAGATATATTTCAGTCCGATGAGCGGGTGTTAATGGTCAGCATCTATCAACACCCCTATTACCCCGAGGGTGGTGCGGGTGAGATAACAGACAAAATGGTCAATGTGCCTGTCCCTGCTTATTCAAAGGGTGACGCAATAAGACAAGTGGTAACTGATTATTGGCTACCTGCACTTAACGAGCACAAGCCGGAGATGATTTTTGTTTGCGCAGGCTTTGATGCTCACCGTGAAGATGATATGGGGCAACTCGGCTTGCTGGAGGCTGATTACGCTTGGATCACTCGCCAAATTAAAGCCGTCGCAACTGCTTATTGCAAGGGTCGTATCGTCTCCGTGCTAGAGGGGGGGTACAACCCTCAGGCACTTGCAAAGAGTGTCGAAGCCCACATCAGGGTTCTTGCAGATTTGTAATCTCCGCAGTTTAACCCTATGACTGAATTATTCGCTTTAGTGCAAAACTTAACTTCTGAGTCGGTCTCGTTTGAGGCTTTGGTGCTCGCGCTTTGTTTGCTCCTTGCACTGGGCGTGACCAAGCTCGTGTTCAAGGGCACTACTGCGCTGATGGGTGAGACGTCCGTGTGGTTTGGTCCTCGTCTATTTGATGGACTCATGTTTCCGTTGTTGGCCTTGGTGCTGAGCTACGCGGCGAGGGAGGTTTGGGTCCAAACGCTTCACGAGGCACTCTTTAGGATTGCGATTCCGATCCTTTTGTCGCTCGTCATTATTCGTTTGATGGCAAGGGTTCTAAGCTCCGTCTTTCCCGACTCGGTTGGCATTCAAGTCCTCGAGCGAGGTGTGAGCTACTTGGTTTGGATCATTGCAGTTCTATGGATTACCGGATTTTTGCCCTGGGTCACGAAGGAACTTGAATCCATACACATTAGTTTTGGGCGAACGAAAATTGACTTGTTGAGTCTGATAGAGGGCGTTCTGTCTTCGTGTTTAGTCTTGGTCCTCACACTTTGGGTGTCCGCTACGCTAGAGCGTCAAGTGCTTGCTCGGGCGGTGATTGATTTGTCCATTCGCAAAGTCGCAACCAATGTGCTGAGGGTGTTTTTGACCTTCATTGGACTCTTGGTTGCGTTGTCAGCGGTAGGTGTTGATCTGACAGCCTTATCCGTTTTAGGCGGTGGGCTTGGGGTTGGTTTGGGGCTAGGGTTGCAAAAACTAGCCGCCAACTATGTCAGTGGATTTGTGATCTTGTTGGAGAGATCGGTTCGCATTGGTGACCAAGTCCGCATCTCAGGTTTAGAAGGACGGGTCACAGATATCAAGACCCGCTATACCTTGATCCGGGACGCTGCAGGGCGTGAGAGCGTGCTACCCAACGAGATGATGGTCTCCGATAAGGTGGAGAATTTATCCAGGGCACATGGACGGGTACTTCTGCAAATTGCTGTATCCATCGATTACAAAAGTGATGTCCCACTGGCGCAAAAATGCTTGGTTGAAGCGTGCTTGCAATCAAAGCGCATACTTCAACATCCACCTCCTCAAGCGCTTTTGGCAAACCTAGGTGCTAATGGACTTGAAATGGAAGTGGTCTTTTGGGTGGATGAGTCAGAGAGCGCATGGCTCAGTGTGAAGTCAGAGGTTAATGTTTTGGTTTTACAAGCCCTTAAAGCCAACGCGATAGCTATCCCAAGTTCCCAGCACGAGGTGCGTTTGGTCAAAGACGGATTGAGTCCTTAAATGTTTCAATTTTCCACCCACTCAAGTTTTTAATCCCTTGGTTCTCGCATTGTTTGTCGCTGCATTGACAGTTAATTGGCGTTAACCCTTTGGTGTCTTGGGCCTCTGATGGATATGCAAGCGTCGCGCATCATCTAGAATAAGTGCATTGGTGGAGATTTAAAAAATGAAGATATTAGTTGCTGTAAAAAGAGTAGTTGACTACAACGTCAAAGTGCGCGTCAAATCTGATCAGTCTGGTGTTGATATTGCCAACGTCAAGATGAGCATGAACCCTTTTGATGAAATTGCATTAGAGGAGGCTGTCCGCTTAAAGGAGAAGGGGCTTGCTACTGAGGTGGTTGCGGTTTCCTGCGGGGTCATGCAGTGTCAGGAAACTTTGCGCACCGCAATGGCCATTGGCGCAGATAGAGCAATTTTGGTGGAAACGAGCGCAGAGCTCGAGCCACTCGGCGTTGCCAAAATCCTCAAAGCCTTGATCGATAAAGAACAGCCCGGATTGATTATTTTGGGTAAACAAGCCATAGATGATGATTGCAATCAAACGGGTCAAATGCTTGCGGCTCTCGCAGGCTGTGGTCAAGCCACCTTTGCCTCTAAAGTTGAGTTGACCCCGGATCACGTAAAAGTCACCCGCGAAGTCGATGGAGGTTTGGAGACTCTAAACCTCAAACTCCCCGCTGTTGTGACGACTGATTTAAGGCTTAATGAGCCCCGTTTTGTAACCCTTCCCAACATCATGAAGGCGAAGAAAAAACAGTTAGATATGCTCACTCCTGAGTCTCTGGGAGTTGATGTAACGCCCAGAATTAAGATGCTCAAAGTCAGTGATCCTGCCAGTCGAGGTGCGGGCGTCAAGGTGGCCGATGTGGGGGCCTTGATGGATAAATTGAAAAACGAAGCAAAAGTTATTCAATAACCGTATACCCCTCAAGAGTTAGGTAACAAGAAGTTACAGTCACAGGCTAGGTCGCGTCGTCAACCCTCTTGAACACGCGCTAAAGCTTAACTTAACCAAGTTATTTAGCAATTTTTCAAATTGAATCTGAATCTTTAAAAGTGAGTTCTTAACCATGACTGCATTGGTAATAGCTGAACATGACAATCATCACCTCAAAAGTGCGACCTTAAATGCACTCACTGCCGCTCTAGCGTGTGCACCTACTGTGCACGTCCTTGTGATGGGTAGTGCAAGCGCTGAAGTAGCTACGCAGGCCACGGGTCTGCAAGGCGTTGCTAAAGTTATTCACGCTGACTCGGCTGAACTTGCGCACCCATTGGCTGAGACGATTGCAGCCCAAGTTCTAGCACTCTTAAAAGCAAATGCAGGCTACACGCATGTGCTCTTTGCCTCAACTGCCAGTGGTAAAAATATTGCCCCACGAGTTGCGGCTTTATTAGATGTTGCGCAAATATCGGACATCACCAAAGTCTTGTCCGCTGACACCTTTGAGCGTCCCATTTACGCCGGTAACGCCATAGCAACCGTTCAGTCCACTGATGCCATCAAAGTGATCACTGTTAGAACCACAGGTTTTGACGCTGCACCCAAGGGCGCATCCTGCGCGCCAATTGAGAATTTACAAGGCATTGGGGATTCTGCTTTGAGTCAGTTCCTGGGGCAAGAAGTTGCAGTGAGCGACCGCCCCGAACTAACCGCCGCTAAAGTGATTGTCTCTGGTGGACGTGCGCTTGGCAGTAGTGAGAAGTTTGCTGAAGTGTTGACGCCGCTTGCTGATAAGCTTGGAGCCGCTTTAGGGGCTTCACGCGCAGCGGTCGACGCAGGCTACGCCCCCAATGATTGGCAGGTAGGACAAACGGGCAAAATTGTTGCCCCTGATCTGTACGTTGCTTGCGGCATAAGCGGCGCAATTCAGCACTTAGCAGGGATGAAGGACAGTAAAGTCATTGTTGCTATTAACAAAGACCCAGAGGCCCCCATTTTTAGCGTAGCCGACTACGGACTAGAGGCTGATCTCTTTCAAGCGGTACCTGAGTGGGTAAAGCTTTTGTAACGTCACTAACCGGGGTGAGTGTATGAGCATTAAAAGAGCTTTGCCTGGGGCCTTGGCACGTGTACCGTTCCCGGTTATCGCAGCTCCCCTATTCATCATCAGCAACCCTGAGCTATTAATTGCTCAGTGTATCGCTGGTGTAGTGGGCTCCATGCCCGCACTGAACGCAAGGCCCAGCTCTCAGCTTAGGGATTGGTTGGCGCAGATCACTGAAACTCTAGACGCTTACAACAAAGCCAACCCTGAGCAACCTGCCGCCCCTTTTGCGGTCAATCAAATTGTTCACAAAAGCAACGACAGGTTGGAGAGCGATATGGAGGATTGTGTTCGCTTTAAGGTCCCCATCATCATCACCTCCCTGGGGGCTAGGCCCGAGATCAACCAAGCCGCCCACAGCTACGGAGGTGTGGTGATGCATGACGTTATCAATAACGCCTTTGCACACAAGGCGATTGAGAAAGGTGCAGACGGCTTAATTGCTGTAGCTGCAGGAGCGGGGGGGCACGCCGGCGTTAAGAGTCCTTTTGCATTTATTCAAGAGCTGAGAGAGTGGTTTGATGGACCCATAGCCCTCAGTGGTGCGATTGCCAATGGTGGAGCTGTGTTGGCGGCTCAGGCGATGGGAGCTGATTTTGCCTACATGGGCTCTGCATTTATTGCAACGCACGAGGCACGAGCCACGAAGGAGTACAAAGACTGTGTGGTCACGTCTTCATCCGATGATATTGTGTACACCAACGCTTTTACTGGTGTAAACGGTAATTACTTGGCCCCGTCTATTCGTAACGCGGGTCTGGACCCAGAGAACTTGCCCCCCAAGGACAAGAGCGAGATGGACTTTGGATCTGATACTTTAAACAAAGCCAAAGCTTGGCGAGATATTTGGGGCGCAGGACAGGGTATCGGTGCCATCAAGGAAGTTGTGGGTGCAGGAGAACTGGTTCAACGTTTAAAACGAGAATACAGTCTTGCCAAAGAGAGACTCCTCTAACCTTAAAGGCTTCCTTTATTTAACCGTTCAGCGCAGGGGCGGTAAAACCCCTTTTTCGGTTCTAGCCGAAATGGCAGATATAGTGATACTCCTGGCCCACCTTGATCTCAAAGGATGAGTTGCCGGGGATTTGAAAACTCTCCCCGGGCTTGGAGGTGTGCCACTCAGTTGAGCCTGCTAGTTTGTAGTTGCACTCGCCTGCGACGCACTCCATGATTTCGGGTGCTTCGGTGTTAAAGGTGAGCGCTGCACCTAAGATCACGCCAACACTTTTCTTTGTGCCGTCGGCTAAAGTGATGGCGTGACTGATGCATTTGCCATCAAAGAAAACGTTGGCTTTGGTTTTGATGGATACGTCTTTAATGAGCTCTTGGACCATGATGAGACCTTGGGTGAAATAGGGTTGGGCTAAATTACTTTTTCTGAGGGGATGGGGTCTTCTTTGAAGCACTCTTGGAGCTAGATTTTTTAGAGTTAGCACTCTTCTTAGCGGCCGCACCCTTTTTCGTGTTGGCTAGTTTTAAATTTGCAGCAATACGCAGTCGCAGTGCATTGAGTTTAATGAACCCGCCAGCATCCGCTTGGTTGTAGGCCCCGCCGTCATCATCGAAAGTAGAAATGCGAGTGTCAAATAAACTGTTGTGTTTGCTCTCTCTGCCCACGCACATGATTGTGCCTTTGTAGAGTTTTAAGCGAACAATGCCGTTGACCGTTTCTTGAGATGCATCGATTAAACCTTGAAGCAACTCACGCTCTGGGCTGAACCAGTAGCCGTTGTAGATCATGCGTGCATAGCGAGGCATTAAATCATCTTTTAAAGCAAGTACCTCTCGGTCCAGCGTGATGGATTCGATAGCGCGGTGACCTGCTAACAAAATGGTGCCCCCCGGTGTCTCGTAGCACCCCCGGCTTTTCATGCCCACATAGCGGTTTTCAACTTTGTCCAAGCGTCCGATACCGTGCAAGCCGCCAAGCTCATTCAATTTGGTGAGCACTGTAGCAGGACTCATGGCCACGCCGTCCACTGCAACGATGTCTCCCTTTTTATAGGTCAGCTCAATGATTTGCGCTTTTGAAGGTGCTTTCTCTGGGCTGCGAGTTAAGCGCCACATTGACTCCTCAGGTGCAAAGTTAGGGTCCTCCAAAATGCCGCCCTCGTAGCTGATGTGCAAGAGGTTCGCGTCCATGGAGTAGGGCGCTCCGCCTTTGCGTTTTTTGAAGTCAACGGGGATGCCGTGTTTGTCTGCATAGGCGAGTAGTTTCTCGCGGGACAAGAGGTCCCACTCACGCCAAGGTGCAATCACATGCACATTGGGCATCAACGCGTATGCACCGAGTTCGAAGCGGACCTGATCATTGCCCTTCCCAGTTGCGCCGTGGCTAATCGCGTCTGCGTTTGTTTTTCTGGCAATCTCGATCAGGCGTTTGGCGATAAGGGGTCTAGCAATGGAGGTGCCCAGTAAATACTCGCCCTCGTACAAAGCATTGGCTCTAAACATAGGGAAAACAAAATCTCGTACAAATTCTTCCCTTAAATCTTCAATGAAAATGTTTTGAGGCTTAATCCCCATCTTGATCGCTTTTGCACGCGCTGGCTCGATTTCCTCGCCCTGCCCGATGTCCGCAGTGAAAGTGACCACTTCGCAGTGATATTCATCTTGCAACCACTTAAGAATGATGGATGTGTCCAGCCCGCCCGAATAAGCCAATACAACACGCTGAGGTCCGGCGGATGTTGGGTGAGCGGCTTTTTTGGTGGATGATTTATTTCTAGATGGGGTCGTAGGCATAGATATGGATGAATATTTTGGGATAGTGCGCGTAAAAAATCCTTTTACACAGGACTAACTCAGTGAAAGGGAAAGGTTTTTTAAAGATTAACCTCCTATTTTAATCCAAGTCATATGCCTGCGCTTTAAAGTTCCTTTAAGAAGGATTGAAGGGGTCCCGCCTATACCCTTGGACATTAATTCCTACCCAAGCGCTTGCTCCCACAAGGTGGGTTGTACACCGATGATCACTAGACTGGACTGCTCAGACCACATGACTGGGCGTTTAACAAGGCTTGGATATTCAAGCATCAGGGCACAAGCGCTTGGCTGGTCTTGGACACCAGCCTGAACTTGAGAGGGGAGGGCGCGCCAAGTCGTACTTTTCTTGTTCAATAAAGTCTCCCACCCAGCGTGCTTGCACCAACCGTTGAGTTGCGCTGAGGTGAGAGGCGTTTTCTTGAAATCTTGGAACGCGTAAGTAATGCCTTTAGCGTCTAGCCATAACCTGGCTTTTTTAACGCTGTCACAATTGGGGATTCCGAATAGTCTTATCTTGGGGTGTATATTCGATTGGTTCATGTAGGACAAGTTTACGGATTGGAGGGTGGGTTGAAGCAAAAACATTCCTGCCAGCCGATCAACTGTAGATCAATGTATTCAAGCCAGGTGAGCTCGACGGGCAAACTCATGCAGAGCTTAAAAAAAATTAACAACGGTTAAATATACGGGCATTCGATGAACTTAGAACAATGGTTAAAACACTGTGAATCACTTCACGCGAAAAATATTGACATGGGGCTTGAACGAGTGCAAAGCGTTGCGAAGCGGTTGAACTTGCACTTTACATGCCCCGTCTTTACGGTCGCTGGAACCAACGGCAAAGGCTCAACCTGCGCTATGCTAGAGTCAATTCTAGAGGAGTCTGGCTTTAGAACTGGGGTTTACTCATCCCCCCATCTTTATGACTTTAAAGAGCGCTGTCGTCTAGGTCGGGTGATCGCAAGTGAGGAGCAGTATGTCAAGCATTTCGAGCGTGTAGAGATGGCTAGGCAGGGCGAGTTGCTCACCTATTTTGAATTCACGACTCTGGCTATTTTAGATCTCATGGCCGACTCTAACTTGGATGTGGCCATATTGGAGGTCGGATTGGGGGGGCGCTTAGACGCTGTCAACGTCATTGATACCGATTGCGCCATTATCACCAGCATTGATATTGACCATACAGAATTTTTAGGTCATGACCGCGAGACGATTGCAAGAGAGAAAGCTGGCATTATGCGTGCCCATAAACCGGCGATCATTAGTGACCCCGTACCCCCTGAGTCTTTGCTTAAATACGCTGAGGAGGTTGGTGCTGAGCCTTGGCTCATTGGGCGAGACTTTAATTTCTCAGGAGACAAGTTGCAGTGGAGTTTTGCGGTGCGAGGACGGCGCAGTGCGGGACTAGCTTATCCCGCGTTGCGTGGAGCCAATCAGATATTTAATGCCTGCGCAGTCTTGGCAGCGCTAGAGGCCATGAGGTCCAGCCTACCCGTGACAGCCCAGGGCATTAGAAATGGCCTGTCCTTGGTTCAGTTACCAGGCCGTTTTCAAATTGTGGCGGGTCAACCTACCCTAGTCCTAGACGTTGCCCACAACCCGCACGCTGTCGCCGCACTTTTTGAGAACTTGGATGCGATGGGCTTCTATCCTTGTACTCACGCGGTATTTGGGGCAATGTTGGACAAAGATTTAGCGACTATGCTGAAAAAAATGGAGCCTTTGGTCACGCACTGGTATTTTTGTGACTTGCCCACACCGCGGGCTGCCTCAGCGGAGTATTTAAAGGAGATGTGGTCTACCGTGGTGGAGCACAAAAGCTATTCAGGCACAAGCGGCGCTCAGATCCAAACCTTCCCAAATCCAGTTCTCGCCTTAGAGGCGGCTATAAAGGGAGCCAACCCCGCTGATAGAATCGTGGTGTTTGGGTCGTTTTACACGGTTGGAGGGGTCTTGGAGCATGGACTTCCCCGTCTTGACGCACCCCATTTGCAACCTTCAAATGCCACTTAACCAAGTGCTTGTGACTCATAAAGAAGTAGTCACAAACTCCCCCGAGTGGTCGACGAATCTCTTTATAGAATAAATCTTAGTTATGTCTTTTTTTAAGCTTCGATCCAACCGTGCCCACGATGAGCAAAGTGCGTCCGGCTCCTCGCCTTCAAAGAGCATCGAGAGTTTGAGGCGTAGCGCTAGACACCGGTTGATCGGCGCAACTGTTTTGGTTTTGATTGCAGTTGTTGGATTTCCCTTGCTATTTGACACTCAGCCCAGGCCGGTCAAAAGCGATATTCAAATTGTGATTGCGGACAAAGATAAGGTTAAATCAACCGAGCCCCCAGCGCCTGTTAAAGCTTCTAATTCCAAGGCGAATTCAAGTGGTTCGGCAAATACGTCATCTGGTAAATCAACCAATGGATCCGAGCGAGACGCGGACGCTGGTGAGAAATCAAAGGACGCTGTCCCTTCGAGTACGGGTTCCACGACCGGCGTAGCAGGCTTGGCGGGCGCTGCTGGCGTGGTTGCAGGGGTCGCTGTGGGGTCCTCCGCTGTTAACTCTTCTAGTGGCCCTGCGCCGCATAGCTTCTCATCTTCGATGAGTGCCATTACAACGCCAGTCGCACCAGTGGGTTCGAACTCCGTCTCTACGCAAGGCACAAACAGCACGGCAAACAGTGCCTCCCAATCCATGAGTGGATCACAACAAAAGGCTGATGCAGCGGGTGCATCGACTAAGAGCTCCAATAATGAGCCCAATGAAGTTATTATTTCGACTAAAGCGCCCTCCAATACTTCTCCTCCCGCGAGCAAGGTCGCTGGTTCTTCTTTGACAAATAACTTGAACCCTAGCTCCTCGGGTTCCTCTGCAACATCTTCAGCTTCAAGCTCATCAAATGCGGGCACTGCACATGACGCAAAAGAGAGTTCTAATTCAAAAGCTGGCAAGGATGTGAAGGACGCTAAGGAAACCAAGGAAACCAAGGAATCTAAAGATTCGAAAGACGCTAAGGAGTCCAAAGAGTCCAAGGACGGCAAAGAACCAAAGGATTCGAAATCAGTCAAACAAATTGTTCAAGTGGGCGTGTTCACAGATCCCGTGAAAATCAAAGAATACCGAGCTAAGTTAGAAAAGGCGGGTTTCAAAACCACCACGCGCAGCGAGCCGGGTAAGGACGGAGTTAAGCGAATCCGCATCAAGGTCGTTCCCTTTAAAAACAAAGAAGAGGCGCAGCGAGCGATGGACAAAATAAAAGAGATGAAGATCCCCGGCGCGCAGCTTAACCTCATTCCCCAGCCATAAGTTCATAATTTAAGCGCACACACTAGGCATCTTTGATCTCACACTTTATTTCATTGTCTGATTTATTCAAATACCCCCAAACCACGGTGGATTGGTTCGCGCTTGGAGTGCTTGCGCTTGGGGTGGTGTGGGGTCTGATGAAGGGGTTGGTGCGAGAGTTGATGTCTGTTGCAGCATGGGTGTTTGCGTTCACTGCGGCCCCTTTGTTCAGCAAGACAGTGGGCTCTTTGATACCGGCTGTTGATATGAGTGAGAGCGTGAGAGACTCCGTGGGTTACGTTTTAGTGTTTGTAGGGGTTTTGGTGTTGGGAACGTTTTTGGCTCAATCCATTCGCCGTCTCGTTGACTTTATTGGCCTAGGATTATTGGACCGAATCTTAGGAGGAGCCTTTGCGATGCTAGGTGCTTTGGTGGTTCTCATGTTGGGTACGATTTGTGTGAACATGAGTCCCTTTAAGGGTAGTCCTGAGTGGACACACTCCAATTCAGCGCCCGTGCTCGAGCACGCGCTTAGCCAAGTAGCCCCTATTTTGTCCTCGGAATTACGGAAGGTAAATTAACTCATGTGTGGAATTATTGGTGTTGTTGGACGTGGTGTCGTAAATCAATTGATTTATGACGCTTTGCTTTTGTTGCAACACAGGGGCCAAGACGCGGCGGGTATTGCAACGCAGCATGATCGTAAATTTTTTATGCATAAAGCCAAGGGCATGGTGCGTGACATCTTTCGCACGAGAAATATGCGGGCCTTGCCCGGAGCCACTGGGCTTGGGCAGGTGAGGTATCCGACTGCCGGCAACGCGCAAAGCGAAGAGGAGGCACAACCCTTTTATGTGAATGCCCCCTTTGGGATTGTGTTGGTTCATAACGGTAACTTAACCAACGCTCACGCATTAAAGGCGCAGTTGTATAACACGGACCACAGGCACATCAACACAGAGAGTGACTCTGAGGTGCTCATCAATGTGTTGGCGCACGAGCTGGAGACTTTCACGCGCGGTATTACGCTCACTCCTGCCGATGTTTTTCAAGCGGTCAACGGAGTGCACCAACGCGTCAGGGGATCTTACGCAGTCATTGCGATGATTGCAGGTCACGGGTTGTTGGCGTTCAGAGATCCATACGGTATCAGGCCGCTATGCATTGGCAGGGGCGCAGACGGTACGTTAATGGTGGCCAGTGAATCCGTAGCGCTAGAGGGCACTGGACACACATTTGTAAGAGACATCGCCCCCGGAGAGGCGGTTTTTATTAATTTGGACGGCGTGCTTACCAATAAACAGTGCGCAGTCTCATCGCGGCTCAACCCCTGTATTTTTGAATACGTTTATTTGGCACGTCCAGACTCCACCTTGGACGGTATCTCTGTTTATCAGGCGAGATTGAATTTAGGGGAGAGTTTGGCCAAGCGAGTAGTCTCTGCATTGCCACCGTCCGAGATCGATGTGGTCATCCCCATTCCCGAATCCAGTCGTCCCAGTGCAACGCAACTTGCACACTTGCTGGGGATCCCCTACAGAGAAGCATTCGTTAAAAATAGATATGTAGGACGTACCTTCATCATGCCAGGGCAATCTGTGCGTAAGAAATCGGTGCGTCAAAAATTAAACGTCATTGCAAGTGAATTTAAAGGCAGAAATGTTTTGTTGGTCGACGACTCTATCGTGCGCGGCACGACCAGTCGCGAGATTGTGCAAATGGCGAGGGATGCCGGTGCAAGACGCGTTTATTTGGCGAGTGCTGCCCCCCCTGTTCGTTTCCCCAACGTTTACGGCATTGATATGCCGACTCTGCAAGAGCTCGTAGCGCATGACAGAACGGTAGAGGAAATTCGCGAGGTCATTGGTTGTGATGCACTCATTTATCAAGAAGTGGATGCGATGATTGAGGCTGTTAAAAAAGCGCTCCCCAAAGGCTACCCCCCCATTGAGGGGTTTGACGCATCTTGCTTTAACGG
>CAIKNE010000011.1 GCA_903828695.1 uncultured Burkholderiales bacterium
CGCAAAGAATCCTCGCCTGAGAAGCAAGAAATAACTGAGTTAAAAAAATAGCTCAATGAGGTTTAGTCCTCATTGAGCGATCAACAACCATAGATTGAGCGGGGGAGCTCAGTGCTTAGGACTTCTCACCAAAGTCGAGTGGCAAGCCCACATAATTCTCAGCCAGCGATCTGGACAAAGACTCACTGTGGACTAAGTAATCAAGTTCTGCTTCTTGCACTTTTTGACCAAACCCTTGGGTATCTGGAAACCTGTGCATGAGAGAGGTGAGCCACCAGGAGAAACGCTCAGCCCGCCAAATGCGTTTTAAACAGCGCGCAGAGTAGTGGTCTATACCTGCAGAACTTTTTTCTTTGTAGTACTCAATAAACGCGCTGCTCAAGTACTTAACGTCAGTAGCCGCCAGGTTCAGGCCCTTTGCACCTGTTGGAGGGACGATGTGGGCCGCGTCGCCTGCTAGAAACAAACTTCCAAAGCGCATGGGCTCGGCTACAAAACTTCTCAGGGGTGCGATACTTTTCTCAATAGAAGGGCCGGTGATGATTTGGCTTGCGAGTTCTGGATCTAAGCGCAATTTAAGTTCATCCCAAAAACGCTCATCACTCCAGTCCTCAACCTTGTCATCGATGGGACACTGCACATAATAGCGACTGCGTGTCATGCTGCGCATTGAGCACAAGGCAAAGCCGCGCTCACTGTTGGCATAGACAATTGCGTGAGGGGATACGGGGGGCACATCAGCCAAGATACCTAGCCAGCCAAAGGGGTAGACCTTTTCGTACTCGTGCACAGCGCCCTTGGGTACGCTGGCTCTGCAGACGCCGTGAAATCCGTCGCACCCCGCTATAAAGTCTGCCTCAAGGGTGTGGACGGTATTGCCCACTTTATACGTAACGGATGGTTTTTGGGTATCAAAGTTGTGAAGCGCAACGTCCTGGGCTTCGTAGATGGTCTCCAGGCCTTCAGAGCTTCTGTGCTCCATGAGGTCTTTTGTGACCTCTGTTTGACCGTAAGCCGTAACTACTTTGCCACCCGTTAAACCTGTCACATCGATGGGGTGGCGTTCGTTTGCAAATACCAATTCAATGCTGTGATGAACTGTACCTTGCGCATCAACGCCTTTGCCAACGCCTGCTTCATGTAACAAGTCAACGCTTACTTGCTCCAAAATACCAGCTCTAATTCTAGATAATACATACTCGGGGGATTGGCGCTCGAGAATAATGTTGTCAATTCCTGCTTTGTGCAAGAGCGCGCCCAGTAAAAGTCCAGAAGGTCCTGCGCCAATGATGGCGACTTTTGTGCGTTTTGAAGTGGTCATTGTCTTAGAGTTTTTTACATATTTTCTAAATGATATCCCACGATCGCCATTGATGCTTTTGATTTGCATCAATTACCTAAAATTTATAGAACTTTTTGGAGAAATTCCTTTGTCCTGGGCATCTGAGGGGCTTTGAAAAATTCTTGAGTTGTGTTTTGCTCAACAATCTCACCTTGGTCCATGAAAACCATTCGGTCTGCTACGGATTTGGCAAACCCCATCTCATGAGTCACACAGATCATTGTCATGCCCTCCTTGGCAAGTTCTGTCATAACGGTGAGCACCTCCCCCACCATCTCTGGGTCCAAGGCGGAGGTGGGCTCATCAAAAAGCATAATCTCAGGCTTTAGGCACAAAGCTCGTGCAATCGCTACTCTTTGCTGTTGACCCCCTGATAGTTGTTTCGGATATTTGTCGGCTTGCTCGGCTATGCGCACGCGAGCAAGTTGATTCATCGCGCGCTCCCGTGCCTCTTTGGGGGGGAGTTTTTCGACCCATAGGGGCGCAAGCGTTAAGTTCTCAAGCACACTAAGGTGTGGGAAAAGATTGAACTGCTGAAACACCATTCCAACCGATTGACGAATCGATTGCACAGTGCGTACATCGTCAGTTAACTCGCGACCCAACACCTTGAGACTTCCGCTTTGAAAGGGCTCAAGCCCATTCACGCAACGTATAAGACTTGATTTGCCTGAGCCAGAGGGGCCACAAATGACAACCCGCTCTCCCTTCTCGATGCGCAGGGAGATGGCCTTTAACGCTTGGTAGTCGGCGTACCATTTGTTAACCCTGGTAAATTCAACTGCTGGGGCTTGCGTATTCATGGGGTAGTTTGGTGTGAGCAAAAAGAGGGCGAAGTATGAAAGGTATGAAAGATATGAATAAGTTTAAATTATTTTGAAGGGTTGATTTCTTTGAAAGCTCTATGCGCATTCAAGTGCGGCTGAGCCTGCGCTCAAGCCAAAGACTGTAGCGAGACATCGCAAAACAAAAAACAAAATAAATCAGCGTAATGAACAAGTAACCCTCTAGCTTAAAGGGGCGCCAAAGTGCGTCCCCGTTCATCGCAAGCGAAAGCGAGCCCGTTAACTCATACAGACTCACTATTGTGATGAGCGAAGTATCTTTAAAGATTGAGATAAAACTGTTCATCATTGAGGGGATAACTATTTTGAGCGCTTGGGGGAGGATGATGAGGTATTGGGTTTGCCAGTAACCCAAGCCAATGGAGCGAGCCGCCTCGGTTTGTGATTCGGGTACGCCCTGTATTCCGGCTCTAATGATTTCTGCCAAATAAGCGGCTGCAAAAAGCGTTATACCCGCAATGACTCGGACCAACACGTCGGGCGAATAGCCACTGGGTAAGAGGAGCGGGAACATGTAGCTTGCCATGAAAAGGACGCTAATCAGGGGGACGCCTCTAACGATCTCAATATACGTTTTACTGAGCACTCTAAAGAGTGCTATCTCACTGACTCTACCCAAAGCAAGAACGAGTGCTAAAGGGGTTGCCAAGACAATGCAAACAAAGCTGAGGATGAGGGTCAGCGGCAAGCCTCCCCAAAGATCTGTCGTGACCACTGTGAAGGGCTCACCCAGTAGCGGGGTGAGCACCGATGATCTTAAAAACTCGACTGGGCCAAGGTAGCCACTCATGAGAATGAAGACGATTATTAAAATGCCCATCCACTCCAATGCGTGTGTTCTCCTAAGGCCACTGGTGGTTGCGCAAATGGAGCCTCTAAGGATAAGGATGAGCAACAAAAGGGTCGCAAGCTGCGCTCGCCACTGCTGTGCATAGGGGTATCTGCCCCAAAGGATGGCGGCGTATTTTTCTCTGACAACTCCCCAACACGCGCCGCTCCCTCTTGCGTCTTGGCAGGCCTGGGGGTCTGCTACAAAAACTGCATTTGTGTAAGTCCAGTCAATCAGGGGTGGGCAAAGTTGAGTCAAAATCCAGATGAAGGTGAACGTACATAGGGCGTTGAAGGGGGAGCCAAACAATGACTTTGCAAAGTGCTTTACGCGTGTTGCAATGGGCGAGGTCCTAAGCGCACGCGAATTCTCGCCCTGTTGAAGATGGATACGGCTTAGGGTAGAGGCCGCAGGCTGGATAGACTGACTTAATTTATCCACGCCGCATCACCCGTTTGTTGTAAGCATTCATCAACCAAGATGTGATCAAGGAAATACTTAAGTAAATCACCATAATGATCAGTACGCACTCCACCGCGTGTCCCGTTTGGTTGAGAGTGGTGTTGGATATGTTGACCAGATCAGGGTACCCAATTGCAACGGCTAGAGATGAATTCTTAATTAAATTTAAATATTGATTCGCCATGGGAGGGATGATGACGCGAAGCGCTTGCGGCAGGACAACGAGGCGTGTGATCTGAAACCGTGTCAGCCCTATGCTCTGGCCAGCTTCAATTTGTCCCTTGTCTACCGACAGCAGTCCAGCCCTCACCACCTCGGCTGCAAACGCACTCGTATAAAGGCTAAGTCCTGTAAAGAGAGCTATAAATTCAGGACTCAGTGAGGCTCCCCCCGATAAATTGCCATCAACGATTGAGGGGGACTCGATAAGTCGCGCTCCCCCTTGGTTGAACCAGGGTAGGGTGAGGCCCTCCTTGCTTAGGAAAAAATGATAGTCCCCAAGGCTCAGATCCAAAGGGGTTTGTGCATTGGGTAAACACTCAACGACGATGACATACCAAATCAACAATTGGATGAGGAGCGGGATGTTTCTAAATACCTCGGTATAGAGTTGACACGTAAATTTGATGAGCGGGTTCTCTCCAATCCGACCCAGCCCAAGTAAAACCCCAAAAATAGTACAGGTGAATATCGATAAAACGCAGACCCTAAGCGTGTTCATAAGCCCCACTGCAAATGCGGCTGCGTAGGAATCGCTGGAGTCAAAACCAATCCAAGACTCGCTGATATCAAACCCGGCAGGATCCGCTAAAAAACCAAAACCACCCTGAATCCCGCGTTGATGCATATTGGTCAAGGTGTTCATAACGAGCGCGACCACACACAAAGCGAGCACAGCCAACACGATAGCTTGGTAGATTCGTGCTTGGTAGGAACTTTTGTGCAAAGTTTCAGTAGGTTTCATCTGCGGGGGCAAGTTGGGGTCAAGTGCAAAGCTCACGGGCATTAATTAGAGATCAGACATACAGCTGTGCGCCGCTTGCCAAAGCGTCAGCTCCTAGCGAATAGGCACGGCGTACATCAATCCACCTTTACCCCACTGGGCGTTTAAACCACGTTTAAGTCCGAGGGCTGTTTTTTCGCCTAAATTACGCTCAAAAATTTCTCCGTAATTACCGGTACTCAAAATTGCTCTGGCCAACCAGTCCCTGTCCAAGCCAAGCAGCTTGCCGGTGTCCTCCGTTTTACCAAGCATTCTAAGGATTTTGGGATCTGAACTATTGGCTTTTAATTGCTCAATATTTGAGGCGGTAATACCGTACTCTTCTGCTTCAATCAAACCGTAAATGACCCACTTAACAACAGCAAGCCACTCCTCGTCGCCTCTTCTAACCATGGGGCCCATGGGCTCTTTAGAGATGAGCTCAGCCATGATGACGTGATCTTTTGGATTTTTAGCTTCCTTGGAGCGTATGGATGCGAGCCCGGATGCGTCGGTGGTGTAAGCTTTGCAACGCCCCGCAAAGTAGGCCGCGTTAGCGGCCTCAATCTTTTCAAAAACAATTGGCTTGATGTCTAGTTTGTTGGCCTTGGAGAAGTCAGTTAAATTCTTCTCTGTCGTCGTACCCGATTGAACACAAACCGTGGCGCCTTTGAGTTGCTTGAGATTTTTGATGCCAAGTTGGGTCGGAACCATAAACCCTTGACCATCAAAGAATGTCACAACCGTTTGACTTAGTCCCAAAGAGGCGTCACGCGTTAGGGTGAATGTAGTGTTCCTGGATAAGATGTCGACTTCACCCGATTGCAGGGCGGTGAATCTTTGAGGAGCCGAGAGCGGTGTATAACGTACCTTCTCAGCGTTGCCTAAAACTGCAGCTGCAACGGCTTTGCAAATATCAACATCGATACCGCTCCATTTGCCCTGCGAATCGGCCTGGGCAAAGCCAGACAGCCCGGTATTGACTCCGCAGCTCAGAAGGTCCTTTTGCCGGATGGAGTCTAACGTCTTTCCTGCCGTTGCAGTTTCACCGCAGAGGGTCGCGAGGATTAAGATCGTCATGAGGGCAGGTCTGACTAAATAGGACTTGAGTAAAGTCACGAGGTGGGTGCACAGGCTGGTCCTGAGAGAGGACGTTAAGTAAGTCATAACGCGGTCTTGAAATATTTTTAGGGGATGACAAGGCTTTGGGAGAGTCGTGTGCAATTTAAACATACGGCAAAGCGGCACTTGTGCAGGGACGTCACATGCCTGTGAGAAGGCCGCACTGCAGTTAGCATTTTGCTTGAAAAAAGCAATTAAGTCTTAGCCTTGGCTGAGAATGCCTTCATTTTGGAATTCTAGGGACGCAAATCCAGCCCCAATTTACGCATTATTGTGGACTAAATGGTGATTTTTATGGGGATCTGCCGTAACTTTAGCTCAGCTCGGGTTAGAATATTGGCTTGTCGGGGCGTAGCGCAGCCTGGTAGCGCATCTGGTTTGGGACCAGAGGGTCGTGAGTTCGAATCCCACCGCCCCGACCATTAGAAAAAATCGAAACAGCCACTCTGAAGGGTGGTTTTTTTTCGTCCTTTGATTTATATCAACCTTGTTGGAAAAGACAAGCCCTCCCGTACAAACCCAGTATTCCTCTAGAAAGTAGGGGGATAGAATAAAACGGCAATTATTGATGGGTTTGTGCGCTGGGTGACAGATTGACATGTACGCCAGCCCCCACAAACTGTCTCACATTTTGACGTTTTAAAGGTTTTAAGCATGGCGATCTCCATTTTTGATCAAGATTTAGGCAAAAACAGTGCTAACTACGTACCCCTGTCTCCGGTCAGTTTCGTTGAACGAAGTGCGGAGGTCTTTGGAGATTTGGTTGCAACCGTGCACGGCAGCAGGACTTACACCTGGGCTCAGGTTCGAGATCGTTCTGCTAGGCTTGCCCATGCGTTGCAATCCATAGGCGTTGGCAAGGGTGAGGCAGTGAGCGTGATGCTCTCCAACACACCTGAGATGGTGGAGGCGCACTACGCTGTGCCTGCGATCAATGCCGTACTCAATACTTTGAATACAAGACTTGACGCACATTTACTTGCTTGGCAGATGAATCACTGCGAGGCAAAGGTATTGATTACGGATAAAGAGTTTTCCTCGACCATCTCCTCAGCCTTGAAGATGCTCAAAAATGAGTACAACCGCGAGTTAATTGTCATTGATGTGGACGACTCTGAGTACTCGGGTACAGGGGACAGGTTGGGCGCTCATGAATATGAATCATGGATTCACAGTTTTGAGCCTCTTAAATTGTTGAAAGGCCCAGACGATGAGTGGGACGCCATCGCGGTGAGCTATACCTCGGGTACCACGGGAGATCCCAAGGGTGTTGTGACCCATCACCGCGGTGCGTATTTAAACGCAACTTGCCAAGCCATCACATGGCACATGCCTGAGTTTCCCGTTTACTTGTGGACTCTTCCTATGTTTCACTGTAACGGTTGGTGTTTTCCTTGGACCATCGCAATGTTGGGGGGGACGCATGTCTGTTTAAGGCGCGCTGATGCTCCCTCGATACTTAGTGCTATAGATAAGTACAAAGTCGATCATTACTGCGCTGCCCCGATTGTTCACAATCTTTTGATCTCCGCTAAGCCTGAGTTGAGAAGCGGTATCAAACACAAAGTAAAAGCCATGGTGGCCGGCGCTGCACCCCCAGCTTCCATGATTGAGGGGATGAGCAAAATTGGCTTTGAATTGCTGCATGTTTACGGACTAACCGAGGTCTATGGGCCCGCTGCAGGCGCTGTCCAACGCCCCTCATGGTCCAAGGAGAGTTTGTCTGAGCAAACACGTCTGAACGCACGCCAGGGCGTGCGCTATATGCTTGAGGAGGGTATGACCTTGCTTAACCCTGAGACCATGGAGGAACTCCCCCCCGACGGCGAGACCATGGGAGAGATTATGTTCAGGGGTAATATTGTGATGAAAGGATATCTGAAGAACCCCGCATCGACTGCAAAGGCGTTTGAGGGTGGGTGGTTTCACACCGGTGACTTGGCTGTGATGGAGGCCGATAGGTACCTCAAAATCAAAGACCGCAGTAAAGATATTATTATCTCCGGGGGAGAGAACATCAGCTCCCTTGAGGTTGAGGACGCGTTGTACCGTCATCCAGACGTCATGACCTGCGCAGTGGTCGCTAAAGAGGATGAGAAATGGGGAGAGTCACCACTTGCCTACGTTGAGTTGCGCCCAGAGGCCAAGGTGACGGCTGAGGAGTTGGTGACGCACTGTAAGTCTTTGTTGGCAGGATACAAGGTGCCAAGGGACATTCGCTTTGAAGCGATACCGAAGACTTCTACGGGGAAAATCCAAAAGTTTGAGCTTCGCAAAAGAGCCAGCCAAAAATAAGCTGAACTCTGACCAACCGGCCTGGTCTCGAGCAGGTGCCACTCAGGCGCGACTAATCAAGCGTGGCGTAGCAAATTAAGTCGACTCAGAGTTTAGCGCTAAGCATTGTTTTTCAGTAAATAGATCAATTTGCCTAAGTCTGGTTGTGCCTCAATGCCTAGAACCAATTTCGACAAGTCCTTGGCCTGTTGGGAACCTAAGACGGGTCCAATCAAATCCAATGCCTTATCGATCACCTCTTGGCGACTCATGGGGTTTCTGGGGGTGCCTCTTACTGCCTCGACGCGCTCAGAGTAACGAGTTCCGTCTTTGAGAATGACTTCTACGACGGCAACGCGCACGGGCATGAACTGCTTTAACTCATCATCAAAAATGAGCTCTACTTTAGCTCTTTGCTCAAGTACCGAGGCATCCTTCATCCTTTGAATATCGTGTGCTGCTTTGAAGGAGGCGGTGCCGTCTAGGAGCATCACCGCTACCATGTGCTGCAAGCAGATATCTGGCATCTCCCGGTTGGAGACTACTTTTGCAGTTGAGGGCTCTAGGTGCACCAGGACTTTTTGTATGGATTGGGTATCAAAACGATTTTTTTGTCTAATCAGTTCAAGCGCGTCCAAGGGGCCTTGTATGGGCGAGCCAACAGTCCATTTCTTGATATCCGTTTGTGTGATCTCAAAACGCTCACCCAGTCCGTCTGTCAAAAGTTTCTTATTTGCAAGTGGTGCGTAGGCTTCAAAGAAATTGTCGGGACCGCTAAAAATATCATTGATACCGTTCCACCCGTTTTCAACCAAAAGCGCGGAGGTCACACCGTTTTTAGAGGGCATTCCAGCAAAGACAAAAGCCTTCTCGATATGGTCCGTATCTCTGCCCCATGCATAAATGCCTGATGACTGTTGCGCTGTGTAGTCCATGACCCAACGCATTTGCTGCTGATTTAGACGCGCTGCGCAAGCAGCGGCGCTCGCAGCGCCGAATATCCCCGCAATGCTGTGTGAGCTTTTATGACTGGAATAACTGAACTCAGGCCCACCCATAGCCATAACGACTCTGGTGCCAACGTCATATCCGAGCGCCACCGCTCGCAGTAGATGATTGCCTGAGATTTTAAATATTTCACCAGACGCTGTAGCCGCTGGAACAACCGAGCAGCCTGGGTGTGATCTGGACCTGTTGTGAGAGTCATCCGTTTCGTCTGCATGTGCCATCACACCGTTGGCCAAGGCAGCGTCAGCAGCAGAGGCTGTCAATTTTGAGCCTAGGATCGTGCATTTACCTGGGGGAGCATATTTTTGTATGTACGACATAGCCGCTTTGCCAGGTAAAAGCTGAGAGCCAGAAATAATGGCTGCATAGGTATCTAAGAGGTGATACTTTGTCTGCTCCTCAACATTAGGCGTTAATTTGGTTTGACCTGCTTGCGCCATGTACAGCGATAGGAACTCTGACTCTGCACTAAGGTCCTTCTGCTGGGCGTTTACAGAAGTTTCAAGAAATGCGACTGAACTCAAACCAAAGCGACTTAAAAATTGACGTTTATTCATGATTTTTCATTTTTGGGGTGCAAAACTGAGTAAGAAAAATTGAATCAGCGATTTTTCCTTGAGGTAAAATGCTCTAAAGCATTTAGGGGAGATGGTAAGTTAGAAATTCGATTAGAATACACGCCTACCAAAAGAACTTAATAACCTTTTGAATAGTTTTACAAAAACCGATCTGTCCGTAGCTCAGTTGGATAGAGCAACAGCCTTCTAAGCTGTGGGTCGGGGGTTCGATCCCCTCCGGGCAGACCATTACACTTAGGATTTCATCAAGCTGTATGTGATGATTGAGGCTATCACAATCCTAATAGTGAATGGAACTTCGCAACTGTTAGTGCTGCCTAAGTTCCATCTTTACCAGTTAGATCTGCTTAAGATGTACTGGAGATTTTTCTCGAATTTTGCTTTTGAACAGGTCTTGCGTTTAATTTAAACGGAAACTTGTTCACTTGAGATTTAGAAACTTCTACTGGAGTTTTCATAATGTAGAACATAACCCCCTCTGTACAAGGCGGAGTTGTTAGAGAGCCTTCATAGGTGAAGTGACTTGTGTCAGCAGGGATTAATGAGGTTGGATCAAACTCAACTCTGTCAGGTAAATACTCTTCTCCGACTTTAGGGGGAAGGTTATCCCATAGTGTCTTAATAGATGAATTTTCTTTTCCTTCTTCAACTAAAACACCTATTACAGCCAATTTGCCGTCCTTATTTTTGTGAACAAAATGGATGACCATCGCAGAGCCCTTGCCATCCACTTTTTCCTCGCTAGGTCTATGGAAATGGAATTGAAGCAAATCAAAAACTTCCCTGTTGATCATTAACTTGCTTCCGGGGGCAGGTATGACCTGAATCGTATGACCATTGTTTAATATTTTGAGAGGACTCGCAACGTAGTCAACCATCAAAGTTTCCTTAGATTTTTCGAAAGGACCAACTATGTTCAATGGAGATTGAGTTTTGCCTGCCCCACAAGTTGGGAAGCTCTCGCCCCAGTGCTCTGGACCATTCTCACCTTCGTA
>CAIKNE010000012.1 GCA_903828695.1 uncultured Burkholderiales bacterium
ACGACAGCGCAACTCACGGGATCCAACGCCGCCCCCAAACTAAGGAGCTCTTTATGCCTAGTCTCAGGGTTGAAGAGGGTAATGTGCGAGGCCTGAACTCTTGGCATCTTGAGAGCTTGGGTGGGCGCCAAAACTTTAGCAACTCCTGACATCACCTTAGCTCCGTCTTGGTTGACAATCAAGCAATCTAGGTCAATGATCTTTTTAGCATCGTTTTTGATACTGCAAGTAACGCTCACCGTCACCGTATCCCCAATACGTATGGGACGAGAGAAATGAAGTTGTTGCTCCAAGTAGATCGTGCCTGGACCGGGAAAGGTGGTCCCCAAAACACTAGAGATCAGGGCACCCCCCCACATTCCGTGTGCAATGACACCGTGGAAAATGGACGCGCCCGCAAATGCAGGGTCCAAATGTGCTGGATTTGTATCTCCGGAAACGGCAGCAAAAGCTTGGATATCCTCTAAAGTTAAAGTGCGTACGACCTTTGCAGTATCTCCAATATGGATTTGATCATAGGTATAACTATTCATCCATTGGGGGTCAATCTTGATCTCAGTTTGCATATGATTTTTACTTTTTCGGTTGATAATTGGATATTTACCCCATTTTTTGAACGAGGGTAACCAGTAATTTGTTCTGCCTGGACACTGCCAAATCGACCACGGCGCAAAGGGATGTCTTGATGGAGCATGACCTAGCACCCGTCAAAGCCAATAGTCAGATCATGGGCTAAGCTAAAAATTGTTTATTTTTGGTCTATTTTGCACCCATAGACTATCCTCAGGCTCTATGTATTAATTCTAGTCGGGAGTTAAATGCTAGGACGAATAAACGCGGGCATATTAGCTTGATCCAAGTCAATGAAATCAATACTAGAGTACAGTTGAGAGGCGGGGTTAAATTCTCGTTTCAAAATCATGACTATTTAAGGAGTTTTTTTAGATGCAAGCCATTTGGAGAGATACAGTAATTGCTGAAAGCCAGAAGACCATACTTTTGGAGGGGAACCATTACTTCCCCCCCGAATCCTTGGTACAGGAATACTTCTCCTTTAGCAATCATAAATCAACCTGCCCCTGGAAAGGTCAGGCCAGTTACAAATCCTTGCGTATCAACGGCGAGATGTTGGCTGACGCTGCATGGTTTTATCCAGACCCAAAACCAGAGGCAAACGAAATTAAGGGATATATTGCATTTTGGAAGGACGTAAAGATTAAAGAGTGAGGCAATCGGGTCGATACACAAAATGCAGGCTTTAAATCCACTTAAATAACTCTCGCAGAGCTTTGAGTCTGGATTTCAATCATAAAAAGAATTAATTTGTATCATGAAATCAGTCGTTGTAATGAACCCCAAGGGAGGTGTTGGCAAATCCACTTTGTCGACCAACATTGCAGGGTATTTTGCGACTTGTAAACACCAAGTTTTACTGGGGGACACGGACATACAGCAATCCGCCAAAAGGTGGCTATCAAACCGCCCCTCCTCACTCCCGGCCATCCAAACTTGGGATTACCCGGCCGACTTAGTTATCACGGCAAAACCTCCCGCCAGCACAACTCATTTGGTCATTGATACAGCCGCCAGCGTCTCGGGTTGGAGACTCGACAAGCTTATAGAGCGAGCAGACAAAATTCTCGTACCCCTTCAACCTAACTTCTTCGATATACAAGCGACTTACGAGTTCATACAGTTTCTTAAAAGCAAGCAACCCAAGGACCAACAAAAAGTCCAAGTTGTTGCTATGCGAGTCAATCCCAGGACCAAAGCTTGGCATCATCTGATGGATTTTGCGGAGAAGATGGACATTTTTCTGCTGACCTATATCCGGGATACACAAAATTACGGCCGGTTCTCTAGCCAAGGAACAACTCTATTTGATGTTGATGCAGCAGCATTTCCAAGCGATTACGAACAATGGAGGCCACTTTGCGAGTGGCTTGACAACTAGAATTAGGCTTCCTTTGACGTCCAAAACAGCTGAACCGACACAAATCAAACTAGGTTTGCTGTGCATTTTGATTAAACTTTATCGAAATGCATACCGCAAGCGTCATCCAAACCAAATCCTTGTTGCTAAAATAGCCCGCGCGTACTCTTAAACCTTAAACGCCTGTGTTTGTTCACTCGCCATTTAACTTAAGTCTTCTTTCGTAACCATCAATACTTTTATGAAAATTAGTTCAACTGCAATTTTAAAAATCGTCTCTGGATTTGCTATAGTTCTCGCCATTGCGTTTGCAGGAGGAGCTTACTTCTTTTTCCATCAGTCCCTCCAAGCTCAGTCCGCTTTGACGCAGCAGACCGAGGAACTCGAGAGCGCTAGCGCCAAAATAAAGGAGCTAGAGGCGAAAACAAAAGAACTTGAGAGTAAAAATGAGGAAGCAACTGCTTCGATTGAAAAATTCTCGCAGTCCAATAAGGAGCTCGTTACCCAACTCGATGAGCTGAATAAGGAAGTAGCCGCATACGAAGCTTTGCAAAAGAAGCCCAAGCCAAAGGCTAAGGCTAAGAACTAGTTACCAGGACATTTTCAGCGAATTCAAGCGAAACTCAGTTTTCTCTGGGTGCCAGCCCTTTGAGACCATACACGACTCAAAAGGACTAACATATTGCAAAGACTTAGGGGTGTTGAGTTCGTTGGGTTTATCCAGGTCCCCGTTCTTATTTATCGCATTTAGCTCTTCTTCTTTGCATTGGGCGCTATCAACTTCATAGTTTCCAGACTCCTTGACATAATTGGTCCGAGTAGCACAACCCGTTATATTAAACACTAGCACAAGCCCCAAAAAAACTGCTGCGCTCGATTGATATCTTGATAGAGTTTTTGGCATGTGAATAAAGTAGTTATGAATTTAAATGCAAGTATATCCCTTGATAACACTTGTCAAGACCAGACAAGGCAAAATTCAACCATTCAGACCCTAATGGTCAAGTAAAAGCTACAGGAAACACTTGGCAAGATCCAACGCCCAGCCAAGCCGCAAAGGAATCCGTTTCTAGTTACTGATCATTCCGTATTCTTCCGTGTAATGGTTGTGAATCAGGGCCCCCCGCTTGGCGCTACGCTACCCACCCCCTAATCGGTCGTGTCGCTGAATTGGGTAAGATTTCAATCCGGTCAACTCACCATGACTGGAAAATACCGGATTAGTAAAAATTCAGGGGAAATTAGATATCCCTGGAATTTTGTGCGCGCGCAATGGCAGCGCGAATTCTCTCAATGGTCTCAGGCATGGGTGCGTTCAGCGAGACCTCTAACCCAAGACTTCTTCCTATAGCGTTCACCCTCGCAGCGTTTAGAGGAATCCCGCCTTTGTCGATAGCCTGGATCAACGAGCAAGCTCGTTCCAAGTCACTTGGGTCCTGTCTTTTCTTAAAGAATATTTTGAACAAAGGGTAAATCAGTAGCTTTAACTTTAAACATTTTGACATAGAGCCCCTATCTTTCACAGTTTTCTTTTGAAATTCTTATCTAGGGGACTTTTTCTATTGACGCTCCACAAGAGTTAACTTAGCCTTGGACACGTGCTGTAATTTTTAACTACCTTGACTAAAAATTTAAACTATTTCTATGAAAATGATCCAAAGCTCATACGCTGAAAAATCCAATCCAAGTTGCACTTTGATCAATTGGTCTGAAATCAAAAGCATTCTTGGTCTTGCATTAATCCTACTAAGTTCACTCTTAGCATCCACCACCTCACTTGCTCAAAACAATTCAAGTACAGCCTCATGGCCTTCCAAACCTATACGCTGGATCATCCCCTATCCTCCAGGAGGAATAACAGATAGCGCAACGCGTATGGTTTTACAAAAAGTTCAGACTGATACAGGCTGGAACTTTATTATTGACAATAAGCCCGGGGCAAACTCCATACTAGGCGCTGATATTGCAGCGCGTGCAGCACCCGATGGATACACCTTTTTGACCGTAATCGGGGCACACGCGGCTAATGCGACCCTTTATGCGGGCCGAATTCCCTACGATCCAGCGAAGAGTTTCTCGCCGATCTCACTCGTGGGCGTAACCCCTCTACTCATGACCGCGAACGTTAGCTTTCCCCCCAAGAACGTGAGGGAACTCATCGCTTACGCCAAAGCAAATCCGAGCAAAGTCTCTTTCGGCTCCTCTGGGGTTGGATCAGCCTCTCACCTCACCTTTGAACTTCTTAAACAAGTATCTTCAATGGAGGCAACCCATGTGCCTTACAAAGGCACCGTACCCGCATTGGCAGACTTAATGGGGGGTAGCCTACAAATCATGACCGATACCCCAAGTGCACTAATGCCATTTGTTAAGAGTGGAAAAATCAAAGCCATAGCTGTGTTTTCTCAAAAAAGAATCAAGGGCGCAGAGGATATTCCAACCATACAAGAGGCCGGTGGCCCCCCTATCGAGGGTTCTACCTGGGTATTATTTTTAGGACCAGCCGGGGTACCCAAAGAGATTGTCAACAAACTATCGAATGAGATAGCCAAAGCCATTAGATCAGCTGAGATTACACAAAAATTTGATGATTTAGCGATTGAACCTATTGGAAACACGCCTACAGAGGCAGGAAAATTCTTGGACGATGAAATCCTGAAGTGGTCTAAAGTTATAAATGCCGCTGGGGTAAAAGCAGAGTAAGGTGGCGAGTGGAAGAAGCCGGCCCGTACAAATCAACTTTCATGAGTCCGAGTTCGCAAAAGGACTCATGATCATTGACTTCTCTTGATAAAAATAAGACTTCCTCGCATAGAAGTGACAATGTCGTTGTTTTGATTAAGGCACTCCCAACTTGAGCTCACCAAACCAAGGTGTGGTTTGCTGTTCATTGAGCGGGTTTCAAGCACGGTGCTTCGAACCCTTATGCAGTCTCCTGGCCTGACAGGCTTAAGCCACTTCACAAAATCCAATCCTGGAGAACCTTGACAAGAAGAGTCAAGCAAATACTCATCACAAATCATCCGCATCATGAATGAACAGGTTTGCCAACCGCTTGCGATTAAGCCCTTGAATATCGTTTGCTCGGCTGCCTGCTTGTTAACATGAAAGGGCTGAGGGTCGTATTCTTTTGCAAAACTCAAAATATCGTCCTCCGACACCATACGATTGCCAAACTCTTTGGTTTGGCCTTCAATAAAATCTTCCCAACAATATTTGAATTCTGGCTTCAATGACTCTGCCCTCATAGATGAAAGAATGAAAAACTTTTAAAGCAAATAGTCACTGACTAAGCCGATATGGTGATTAAAGTCACCAAAGGTCTGAGTAATGAGGGTCAATCGTTTAAAGTAGTGTCCAACACTTAACTCGTTGGTAACACCCATTCCTCCGTGCAGTTGGATAGCCTCTTGAGCCACTTGGCGCGCAGATTTACAAATATATGCCTTGGCTGCACTAATATCTCGAAGCCGTTTTTTGGAATCTGAATCCGCATGCGCCTGAGCAGCCAAAAAAGCCATAGACTTTGCTTGTTCGGTGGCAACGATCATATCTGCCATTCGGTGCTGCAGGGCTTGAAATTTGCCAATAGGTACACCAAATTGTTGGCGAGTTTTGAGATAGGCCAAAGTTAACTCACACAAAGTCGACATAATCCCAACAGCTTCACCGCAGAGTGCTGCATTCGCCCGTCCAACCATATCCTCTAGGATCTCAACTCCAGCGTCGCAAGCTCCGATCAAATGCTCCTCGGTCACACTGACCTGATCAAACACTATATCACTGGCACGCCCTCCATCGTGAGTTGTGTAGTTGGTAAGTTTGAGTCCTTTCGCATCTACAGGCACTAAAAATAGTGAAATACCGTTACGATCTGCAATATTGCCGCTCGTTCTAGTTGAGACCAGAATGAATTGAGCCGAATTAGCACTGAGTACAGCACTTTTTAACCCTGTAAGGTGCCATGATCTAGAACTCGGACTGCTTTTCTCGGACAACTTAGCACTGAGTTGAACATGCCCACAAGAATACCGAGATGAAGGCTCCTCAATTGCAATAGCTATGCGCAGTTCACCAGAAGCAATCTTAGGAATCCAAGTACTTTTTTGTGCAACAGAGCCCGAACCTAGTAATGTCCCGCCCCCCATGACGACAGTTGATAAATAGGGCTCGAGACAAAGCGCGGCTCCAAAGTGCTCTAAGATCCACATCGCATCTACAGCGTTATTAGCAGCTAGAGTCTGTTTGCCTGACTCTGTTGACTCATCTATCTCGTTTAAGCCACCATAAGACTCGGGAAAGCTAAGCGCCAAAAGACCAATCTCAGCATAGTGTTTCCAGGCATGCTCGCTGAACCCAGCGGACTCTCTAGCGAACTCTTGGCGTTTATCAAACCCGTAGTTCTTTGAAAAATACTTTGTTAAGCCGTTCTGCAATTCGACTTGGATGGGTGAAAAATCAAAATTCATAGAAATAGCTCCATTAATTAAAGATCAAGCATCATTTTTGAAATGATGTTTCTTTGAATTTCATTGGATCCACCGTATATCGTGGTTTTGCGGTAATTGAAGTAAGCACCACTGAGCGCAGGTGCATAGTCAGGATACCCCTTTAAGCCTGATGGCTTTTGCCAATCGACTGTGAGACCATCCTTGATGTGCGCTGAACTGTAGGGACCGAGCACTTGCATTTGCAACTCTGTGAGTTGCTGCTGTATCTCTGCACCTTTGATCTTGAGTAGTGAAGCCTTAGGACCAATATCTCCTTTAGTGTGGGAGGAAATGACTCGCATATTAGTGATCTCTAACGCATTCAGTTCAATCTCTAAGTTAGCAATTTGATCTCTGAAGCGCACATCATCGATCAAACGTCCGCTAGGACTCTGCTGCTGCTTTGCCATTGCAACTAAACGCTTTAACTCTCGCTTTGACTTTCCAACCTGTGCGATATTGGTTCTCTCATGGCCCAACAAATACTTTGCGTAGGTCCATCCTTTATTTTCTTCACCCACTAAATTCTCGATGGGTACTTTTACGTTATCAAACCAGACTTCATTGATCTCATGCTCACCGTCCAACATAATGATCGGACGAACACTTACACCGGGCGCTTTCATATCGATCAAAAGAAAAGAGATCCCCTCTTGTTTTCTAGCGTCAAGATTGGTGCGTACTAGACAAAAAATCATATTGGCATGTTGAGCCAAAGTGGTCCACGTCTTTTGTCCATTCACTATGTAGTGCTGACCGACTCTTTGAGCCTGAGTTTTGAGGGACGCTAAATCAGATCCAGCGCCTGGTTCAGAATAACCCTGGCACCACCAGTCTTCGCCTGAAATAATTTTGGGGAGGAACGTTGCCTTTTGTTCTGTTGAACCAAAAGCCATGATCACTGGGGCAACCATTTTGAGACCAAAGGGGGGTTGAAGCGGCGCGTTAGCCAAGGAGCACTCTTCTTCAAATATGTATTGCTGGGTGGCGCTCCACCCAGTTCCTCCAAACTCGACCGGCCAGGACGAAGCTCCCCAACCCTTCTTATATAGAATTTTCTGCCACTCTCTAACATCTTCTGGATTAACGGGCAACCCAAGTGAAACACTTTTTGCTGCGTTTGGAGGAATGTGGGAATTTAGGAATGCTTTAACTTGCTCTCTAAACTCCATGTCCTCGTGTGAAAAACTTAGTTCCAAAATATACTCCGTATAAATATGGTGAGAGGAAAACTCTCATTCTAAGCATGAAAGGACTCTTGTGCTTGAGGATTCTCTGCAATGTAGCAGTCATAACTCATCTCTAGGGGTTTTACCTAACTCGCAGTTATTCGATTATCCTTAGTGGCTTAGTCAATTCAATAAATATGAAATCAACGAACGACTCAATGTCCGTTACCCGTCTGATGAAACTATCCAGAAGACAAAAGGAAAAATTGTGAGTGTAAAAAAATTATTTGACCTGAGTGGAAAAAACGCCGTTATTACGGGTGGATCACGTGGGCTAGGATTACAAATAGCGGAGGCTTTGGGTGAGATGGGGGCCAATGTTTTGTTGGTTGCAAGAAAAAATGATGAGCTTATAAAAGCGAATGAGCATTTAACGCAGATGAATATTCAAGCCCACACGATTGCTGCAGATCTTCAAAAGGAAGAAGAAATCAAGGGCGTTGTAAAACACGCGCTCGAGAGATTTGCATGCATTGATATATTGGTCAACAACGCAGGCGCAACCTGGGGTGCTCCAGCAGAAGACTACCCCCACGAGGCATGGCACAAGCTTATGAACTTGAATATCAATGCTATGTTTTTTATGAGCCAAGAAGTCGCTAAAAAGAGCATGATCGAGCGTCGTTCCGGAAAAATCATCAATATAGCCTCAATAGCAGGTCTGAGAGGCAATAACCCCATGATGCAAACGATTGGATATAACACATCCAAAGGAGCTGCAGTGAACCATACACGTGCGTTGGCTGCAGAATGGGGCAAGTTCAACATCAATGTTAATGCGATTTGTCCGGGCTTTTTCCCCTCCAAAATGACAGATGGTTTACTAAGCACAATGAAAGACACAGTCATCAGTAAAACTCCCCTAGCCAGACTCGGGGATGAGGAGGATTTAAAAGGAGCTGCGGTTTTCTTAGCAAGTGAAGCTTCAAAACATATCACGGGTCAATACATAGCGGTAGACGGTGGATCTTCCATCTGCTGAATCACAAACCTTAATTAACGTTTTTTTGAATGAACACTATGAATCAACAAATCCTTGTCAAAAGCTACCCAGAGGGTTGGCTTAAAGAATCTGATTTTGAATACAAAGAGTCCCCTATTCCTTGCCCAGGCGAGAGTGAAGTGTTGATTAGAAATCAGTTCCTATCGCTCGACCCTTATATGCGAGGTCGTCTCTCTCCCTCTAAGTCCTATGCTAAGAGCGCTGAAATTGGAGCAGTGATGGTAGGCTCTTGCACGGGTATAGTTCTTGAATCAAAGAGTGAAAAATTCAAAGTAGGTGACACAGTACTAAATACACTTGGCTGGCAAACTCACGGCGTTTGCCATGAACGCGATATCAAGCGAATTGACGTCTCCAAGATACCAGAGCACGCCTACCTTGGCGTTCTTGGAATGCCGGGCGTAACAGCCTGGACAGGACTGATTGATATTTGCGAACCCAAGCGAGGGGAAACAGTAGTCGTTGACGCGGCATCGGGAGCGGTTGGAAGCGTTGTCGGCCAACTGGCACTTGCACGGGGTTGCACAGTTATCGGCATTGCGGGGGGTAAAGACAAATGTCACTATGTTGTGAAAGAGCTGGGATTTAATGCATGTATCGATCACACCTCACACGACTTTAAGGATCAAATGAAGGCCGCCGTTCCCAAAGGTATTGATTGCCTATTTGAAAATGTGGGCGGCGTCATATTTGAAACTCTTTTGATGCTAATGAATCCCTTCTCGCGTATCGCACTTTGCGGATTAGTGTCTGAATACAATGTCAATCCATACGGAAATCACAGCCTTAGATCAATTTTGATTAATAGAATTAAATTCCAAGGGTTCATCGTGACTGATAAACCGCAGACTTGGCCGGCGATTATTGAGGAGTTAAAACAGGCTTACCTAGAGGGGCATCTTAAATACAAACTCTCTCAGGTCGATGGAATTAAAAATGCTCCAAACGCCCTGATTGGCCTCTTAAAAGGCCAGAACTTTGGAAAGCAAGTCGTCAAACTCATCTAAGTACTGAATTTATGGATCGAATAGAACCAGCCTTGCGCATGGCTCACGCTAGGTTCATCCATTGAAGAAGTGCTTTCATGCTTGGATCTAAGCGATTCAATCTTGATACGAGTCAGCCTTGCCAACAGCATACAATTGTGCACAATCCTCTTAGCAAAGCCTAAACAAATAGCAAATAGCCAGGAAACTCAAAGTGAAACGTCTTATTTTTGCAGTCCTTATATTAATGTTCAATAACGCTTCATTTGCACAGCTAACTGTCATGATGTCTGGCGGTTTTACAAATCCTTATAAACAACTATTACCGGAGTTTGAACGCACCACTGGCATTTCCGTTAAAACTCTCTCTGGAGCGTCTCAGGGAAGCGGAACTCAAACCATTAAAGCTCAGCTGGAAAAAGGTGTTCGTGCAGATGTAGTGATTTTATCCAGAGAAGGTCTTACAGAATTAATTGAATCGGGTCGAATAGCAATAGGCACAGACCGCGATCTAGGGATAGCACCACTTGCTGCTGCGGTGCCGATGGGTTCTCCAAAGCCAGACATCAGCACAGTAGAAAAACTGAAAGTTGCCTTGCTAAAAACCCACTTAATTTCGGTCCCGGGCAGCACGAGTGGGATCTTTCTTATTAATGATGTGTTTCCTCGTTTAGGGATTTCTGAGAAAATATCTGTTGTTAAATCCGAGAGAGGTAGCCAAGCGGTGGAGATGCTCGCATCCAAAAAGGCTGACCTGGCCATCTTACCCACCAGCGAGCTTATGTTTGCCCCTGGAATTGAGATGATCGGAAGATTGCCAGCAGAGGTACAGCTGCTTCAGATTTTTGCGGTTGCGGCTGTTAAGGATTCTGAGCAAATGGCCAACGCCTCTAAACTAATTTCCTTTTTGAGTTCCAAAAATGCATCTGCTGCAATCATAAGCGGTGGGATGGACCTAATTCCAGGCAAATAGGAATCTTAGCGAATCCGCATTAATCAACATTCAAACGAACCTGATTAGAATAGACGGTTTATGGGTTCCCCTTTAATGTTTTAGAGGGTACCACGTACTCGCCAATCAATCTTCACTAGTCTCGTTTGCTGGTAAATTAGCATCTCAATTATGATCTCCCATATCAAAAGTTTTATTCAAAAGCAGTGGTTTTTATTTGCAATGTTTGGCTTGATATTGATAGCAACTCTTAATCCGGAAATCGGAAAAACAGATGGCTTGCTTCAAATCAATAAAATTTCAAATATTGGTATCGCACTGGTTTTTTTCTTGCATGGTTTGGGTCTTTCGTTTCACAAACTTAAACAAGGCATTACAGCTTGGCGGGTTCACATATTGGTACAGTTAACGACCTTCATCGTTTTTCCTCTCATTTTTTTCGTTTTTAATTATTTATTCGGTCAATATGTAGATAAGGGTCTATTGCTCGGGATATGCTATTTGTGCGCCCTACCCTCGACTGTCTCTTCATCTGTAGCGATGACTGCTATTGGAAAAGGCAATATTCCTGCAGCTATCTTTAATGCAACTATTTCAGGTTTAATTGGAATTATTGCCACTCCATTTTTAATTGCCTTATTTATTGGCTTCAGCGGCGATGGAATCTCCTTTGAAACGGCCGTGTTTGGGATTGCAAAGCTTCTCCTTTTACCCCTGGTGCTTGGACAACTGACCAGACCGTTTTTGGAGAGTCTGCATAATCGCTACAAAGCAATTACAAGTTCAACCGATCGAATTGTGATTTTGATGCTTATCTTCTCAGCCTTTAGCGATTCAGTCAGCTCGGGACTATGGCGTGATAATGGTCTGAGTATGATTGCCTTGGTTTTAATCGGTGTGTCAGCGCTTTTATACCTCGTGCTTGTGCTCACGACCTGGATGTCTAGGCGCATGGGTTTTAACACAGAGGATGAGATTGCCACCGTTTTTTGTGGATCAAAGAAAACACTTGCCTCTGGAATTCCTATGGCAAAGTTGATATTTGGCAATCATCCTGCTTTGGGACTCATCATGTTACCCATCATTTTGTACCATCAAGTTCAATTGATAATTTGCTCACTTTTAGCAAGTCGGTATGCAAAACGGGAACATTTGAAGAGTTGATGTTTACATAAACCGCGCCAACTTCCCGAGGAGATATTGAATACCAGCGTAACTATTTGAGTTGATTATTTCCAAGATCATTCGGTTGTCGTGAGCCTAAGGGAGAGAGGGCATCAAGACTGTCAATTGATTGCAAAAAACGGTATAGCTATATCTAAGTACCAAAACGCGGCAGACTACGGCGGCGCTGAAATACAAAAATGCTAGATGGTATTACTCAACTTTAATATCCAGCTCACGGATCAGTTGTCCCCAAAAAGCGTAATCACCGGACATGGCTGAGGCCAAAGTTTGAGCGGTCGTGCCTGTTGGTGTTAAGCCTAAAGAACGCATGCGCTCTTGAACTTCAGGGGTTTTTACGATCTTGATTATTTCCGTGTTTAGTTTTGTTATGACCGAATCTGGAGTGCTTGCAGGTGCAAATATGCCGTGCCAGGAGTTACCGATGTTTCCATTAACATCTAAAGTGCTTCCGTACTCTGTGACTGTAGGTACATCCGGCAATGATTCAATCCTGTTGCTTCCTGAGATGGCTATTCCTTTAATTTTTCCAGCCTTAATCGACGGAATAGCAGTTGTTGATGCCTCTAAGGAGAGACTGACAACCCCGCTCATGACATCGGCGGCAGGATTAGATTTATACGGTATGTGAGTAAGCTTGATACCCAACTTTTGAGCCCAAGCCTCCATGGCGATGTGCGGTTGTGAACCTACCCCCAGTGAGGCGTAATCAATCTTGCCAGGATTTTTCTTAGCGTACTCAACCAACTCTTTTAGATTGTTATAGGGGACGTTGGGGGCTGCAGTAATAACATGCGGAACAATCAGTATCTGGCTGACAGATTTAAAGTCCTTAAGTGGGTTGTATTTTGCGGTGGAGTAAACATGCGGGGCAATCGCCATAACAGATTTAACTGCAAAGAAAATGTTATAACCATCGCCGGGCGTGATCGCAGCGGCCTCTGCACCAATCATACCGCCCGCACCAGGGCGGTTATCAACAATGACAGGTTGACCTAATGACTGCGCGAGCCTGTCACTTATCAAGCGTGCAATCACATCTGGAGAGATGCCTGGCGCAAAAGGAACAATAAATTTAATAGGACGATTCGGATAAGGTCCCTTGTTAGTTTGAGCAACTGCAGTAGAAAGGCCCAGATTAGGCAGTAAATTTATGCCCAGGGCTGGGCCAGTTGCTGATATCAATTTAAGCGCGGAGCGACGATCCATATAATTCTCCAGTGAATGAAGTGCAAGGCTTCAAGTATGTCTAAATTAATTGAAATCTAAACCCGTATAAGCCCCTAAGGGATTGACCTTCGGATTAAATGAAATACAACTTATCCATTATCACGAAACTTTAAAAATTGACGTTGTTCCCCCCTTTTAATTTCAAAATCTCCCTCGCCTCGGCTGGTGTAGCAACTTCAAGGGATAACCCTTCAATGATCTGCCTGATACGTGTTACTTGAGCGGCATTGGTTTTAGCCAAATTTCCTGGCCCGTCCCACAAAGAATCCTCTAAACCCACTCGCACATTACCCCCCATCGCAGCGGACATTGAAGCAATAGGAATTTGATTTTTACCAGCACCTAAAACTGACCAAACATAAGCATCACCGAACAGGCGGTCTGCGGTCCGTTTCATATGAATGACATCCTCCGGATGAGGACCAATACCACCCAAGAGCCCAAAGACCGATTGAATGAGAAATGGCGCTTTAATGAGGCCTCGATCAATAAAATGTGCAGCAGTATACAAATGGCCTATGTCATAGCATTCGATCTCAAAGCGAGTTTGGTTATCACTACAAGACTCCAAGATATAGGCAATATCTTTAAAGGTATTTTTAAATACTCTATCGTCACTTCCTTCTAGATACGGTTTTTCCCAATCGTATTTAAAGGTCTTGTAGCGTTTGACCATTTCATACAAACCAAAGTTCATGGACCCCATATTGAGTGAGGCAACTTCTGGCTTAAAGTAGTGCGCTGGTTTTAAGCGCTCTTCAATAGGCATAGTTGGTGCACCGCCTGTGGTAATGTTAATAACGACATCACTTGCCGCTTTAATTTGAGGTAAAAATTCCTTGAATAACGACGGCTCCTGAGAAGGCTTACCATTTGCGTGCTCCCTAGCGTGCAGGTGAACAATGGACGCCCCCGCCTTAGCCGCCCCAAGCGCTGCATCTGTAATCTCTTTTGCAGATATGGGCAAATAGTCAGACATTGTAGGGGTGTGTATTGCTCCAGTGACGGCGCAAGTGATGATAACTTTACGAGCCATTATGTAATGTCCTTTGATCGTTGTTAAATACTAATTCAGTGAAACTAAGTCTGCTTCAATCCAAGTCAGATCCTCATTTTCATTTCGGCTGATTGAGTTGATGTTTCCTTAAATTCATCAAACGGTTATCGCGCCATCTTGAGCGATCATCGAGTTCGTCCTTTTTAAGAATCTCTCTTCTTTCTCGCTCTACACAAGCAATGACCTGAGGATTCCAAGTGTTATCCTTTTGAGTCTTGGCAACATCAGCGTAAGTTTGACCATATCTAGCCGCATAATCAACCACTCCATCTGGAGCGTTCAGATCAATAGTCTCAAAAGGTCCCATAAAGGACCACCTGAGACCAAGACCGTATTTCATGACTTTGTCCAAATCTGCAGAACTAGCATAGCCTTCCTCATACAGGTTTAACATTTCGTTAAGAACTGCCCCCTGAACCCTATTCAGCAAGAAACCGTGGATTTCTTTCTTAACCAGAACCGGCTCTTGGTCAACCGCAGCATAAAAAGCCATAGCACCTGCAACGACTTGATCACTTGTCCAAGGGGCAGGACTGACCTCTACCAATGGAATGAGATAAGGCGGATTGGTTGGGTGAGCCACCAAGCAACGCGCTCTCCCCCTTAAATTCTCAGTGAAGAGAGAAGTAGGTAGCCAGGAGGTTGAACTTGCCAAAATAGCATTATCTGGGGCATGTAGATCAAGTTCAGCGAAAACGGCTAATTTTGCTTCAACAGTTTCACGAATATTTTCTTGAACAAGAATAACTCCTGCGCACGCCTCCTCTAACGTTGCAACAGGATGAATTCTGGAGATAATGTCGCTGACAGACTCGGCAATCAAACCGGCTTTATCTGCGTCATCCAATAAGTTGCGTATTAACTGTAAACAATTTTTTAGGGCCTCATTACTTTGATCGTATATATTTACTTGAAGTCCTGCGCGCGCAAAAACTATAGCCCAAGCTCGACCAATCAGACCCGATCCAATAACAGCAACTTTTTGATTTTTAATATTAATCATTGCCTCAACTTATTAATTAACTAAATATTTATGTGGAGTATTACGTGTATCGCTCAAT